>JBKPSK010000137.1:0-6822 GCA_046734995.1 Pseudomonadota bacterium | reverse complement strand
TAGTTGAACTTGCGCCGCTGCACGAAGATCCGCGCCTGGGCGATCAGGACCGGGAGCTGAGCGCGGCTCTCCGGCCGGTCCGCTGTCAACATCAGCGCGGCGATCGATCGGGCGTTCTTGTTCTCCTCGTCGATGAACAGCCGCCAATTGTCGATCGCGCCGTATAGGCTCGCATAGGTCAGCCGCTCCTTGAGCGGGATGTCCGCGGTCGCCGGGCTCGTCTTTGCGAGGTCCCAGGCGCTCGAATGCATGTTCCACAGGAATAGCCGGAAGGAATTGGACAGCTTCGCCTTGGCCGGCGCGGCCTCGAGCCATCGCTCGATCGCGTTCAGCCGCTGCAGCGTGCACGGGTCGGAGGCGCGCATATGCTCCCATCTGGCGCGGTCGTCGGCGAGCTCGGCGCGGAGCGCGGCAACGAGCTGCGCCACGTCATTTCGCTTGTGAATGCCTTCGACAAGCTGCTGCGCAACAAGCGCGATCAGCACGCCAAGGACGATAATCCCGACCTCGCCGAAAAATTCGCGCCAGCCGCGCAGCGGCCCGGGCAGACTGAAACGCATGAATTGCCCCCCACCGGCTGAGAGGTTAGCAACAATATCCGTCAGGGCAACGGAACGGGGTGGAGAATGCTTCGACGGACATTCTTGAGCTCGACGGCGGCGGCGGCCGCCACGGCGCTATTTCAGCCGAAGCCGGCACTGGCGCGCGTTCCGGCCGCGCCCGATTGGGATATGCTGCGGCGCCAGGTTGGAAACCGCCTGCTCGACCTGCATTCGCCGCTGGTCGAAGCCGCACGCAACGGCGGTGTGGGCGCCGACAAGCTCTTCGCCGCACTCAAGAACCCCTATTATCTTTCCGACGAACCGTCCCTGACGCAGAGCCTCGGCTGGATCGACGCCTGGACCAGCCGGCCCAGCCTCCAGGCCGTCGCGGCGGAATCGGCTGGGGACGTCGCCGCCGCCGTGCAATTCGCCCGCGGGACCGGCGTGCCGATCGTCGTCAAGGGCGGCGGCCATTCGTATTTCGGCAATAGCAATCGCGCGAACTCGCTGCTCGTCTGGACACACCGGCTGCGGAGCATCACGCTCCATGACGCCTTTCGCGGAGCCGGTTCTCCCGCCACCGGGGAAGGCGTTCCGGCGGTCTCGCTCGGCGCCGGCACCCTGTGGGGCGAAGTCTATCGCAAGGTCGCTGTCGAGAACGGCCGCTACGTCCAGGGCGGCGGCTGCCTGACCGTCGGCACCGCCGGCTTCGTCCAGGGCGGCGGCTTCGGAAGCTTGTCCAAACAGTTCGGCACCGGCGCGGCGAGCCTCCTCGAGGCCGAAGTGGTCACCGCCGACGGCCGCATCCGCACCGTCAATCGCTGGCAGGACCCGGACCTGTTCTTCGCGCTGCGCGGCGGCGGCGGTGGCACTTTCGGCATCGTCACCCGCCTGACGCTCAAGACCCATGCCCTGCCCGCGACCTTCGGTGCCGTGTTGTTCAAGGTCAAGGCCAGCGACGAAGCGAGCTGGCGCGAGCTGGCGGCACGCATCATCGATTTTTACGCGGATCATCTCTTCAATCCACGCTGGGGCGAGCAAATCCGCTTCAGTCCCGGCCGCCGCCTCAGCATCAACATGCTCTGTCACGGCCTGTCGCAGGAGCAGATCGCCGCCACCTGGGCGCCGTTCATGAACTGGCTCAAGACCCGGCCAAAGGATTTCACTTTTGCCGCCGACCCGTTGTTGATCGCCCTCCCGGGCCGCGCCTTTTGGGATCCGCAAACATTGCTCAAGCTCCCCGGCGTTGTCCTCCAGGACGACCGGCCGGGCGCGCCCGCCGAGAATATATATTGGGCCGGCAATCGCGGCGAGGCGGCGCAGGTGCTCAACGCCTACCAATCGGCCTGGCTTCCCAATCGCCTGCTGTCGAAGACGCGAAGGCAGGAACTGGCGGCCGCGCTCGTCCGCGCCGGCGACCAATGGAGCATCACGCTGCACGTCAACAAGGGTCTCGGCGGCGGATCGCCCGAAGCCATAGCCGCCACCCGCGAAACGGCTACAAGCCCGGAGGTGCTCGACGCCTTCGCGCTCGTTATCTGCGCCGCCGAGCAGGGCCCGGCCTGGCCCGGCATAAGCGGGCACGAACCTGATGTCGCCGATGGGCGGCGCCAGGCCGCAGGAGTGACCCGGGCGATGCGCGAGATCAACGCGCTGGTACCGAACGCCGGCGCCTATCTCTCGGAATCCGATTATTTCCAGAAGGATTGGAAGCGCGCCTACTGGGGATCGAACTATCTCCGGCTCGCCGCCGCCAAGCGCCGCTACGATCCGGCCTGGCTGTTCCGCGGCCACCATTGCGTCGAGCCGACCTGATCGGCTCGCCGATCGGACTGAACGCTTTGATTATTCAAGCGTTTTGGCTCGACGAGTGGGGGCATAGGAGATGAACCATGCCTCGCGGCGACAAGGATGCCTACACCGAAAAGCAGAAACGCAAGGCCCAGCATATCGAGGAAGGCTATGAGGAGCGCGGTGTGCCCCGCGACATCGCCGAGCAGCGCGCCTGGGCCACGGTCAACAAGGAGTCCGGCGGCGGCAATCTTTCCGGCTCAGGCCGCGGCGTCGCAGACACGCACGTCTCCTCATCGCGCGGCGGACGTGCGCACAAGTCCGGCTCGTGGGAGCAGCGCTCGGCCGCGGCCCGCAAGGGCTGGGTGACCCGCCGCAAGCACGCCCGCGGCTGATTCCGCCATGCCGGCAGGAAAATGGTCGCAAGAGGTCACCGAGCATTCCAACGCCCTTGACCTCGACAGCGGCGTGTTCGCGCAGGACGACCCCGCGGCGATCGCCCGTTCGCTGAAGCGTTCGGCGGAACGTAGCCATCGCCGCAAGGGCACGCCGTTCCAGTCGGCGATGGCAATGCTGACCTTCTACATCAACCGCGCGGGCAAGGATCTGCCGGCCAAGGACCGGCGCAGGCTCGAAGCCGCGAAGGAGGAGCTGCGCAAGGCCTTCGGACGTCCGCATTGACATAGCCGAAGGAGCCGGCCCAACCTGCCTCGTGACTGGCGAGCAGGCCCTACCCAACGTCTCCAGAGGCTCGCTGGCGATCGCCGCTTTCTCGACCATCGTCGAGTGGTACGATTTCACCCTCTATCTCTATTTCGTGACCGTGCTCAGCCGCGTCTTCTTCGGCGTCGGCGGCCTGTCGCTGCTGACGACGCTCGGCGGCTTCGCCATTGCTTATTTGATGCGGCCGCTGGGCGCCGTCGTCTTCGGCCATGTCGGCGATCGGCACGGCCGGCGTCACATGCTGCTGATGTCGGTCGCGCTGATGACTGCGGCGATGCTGGCGACGGCGTTGCTGCCGACCCGTGCGCAGGTCGGCCCCATGGCTGGCCTCCTCCTGTTCCTGCTGCGCTGCGTGATGGGTTTCTCGGTCGGCGGCGAATATACCGGCGTGGTCGCCTATCTCCTCGAAGGCGCGCCTGCCCATCGCCGCGGCCTGGTCGCGTCGTTGGCTTCGGCGGCGAGCGAAATCGGGGCGCTGCTGGCGGTTGGTGTCTCGGCGCTGACAGTCGCCTTGACGAGCGAAGCCAGCCTGCAGAGCTGGGGCTGGCGAATCCCCTTCCTGTTCGGCGCCGCGCTCGCCGGCAGCGTCTGGATCGCCCGCTCGACGATGGAGGAATCGCCCGAGTTCCACCGCCAGAAGGCCGCCGGCACCGTCCCCGACAGTCCGCTCCGCCACAGCCTCGGCAATCATCGGGGCGCCATCGGCCGCGCCTTCGCCATCTCGGCCTTGGGCTCGATCACTTATTATGTCGGCATCACCTACGTTCCCGCCTTCCTGACCTCGGTCGGAGCGATGAGCGAGGGCGAGTCCTTATGGCTGTCGACCGCCGCGGCGGTGGCGGTGATTCTCGTCACGCCGTTCGTCGGCCTGGCGTCGGACCGGCTCGGACGGCGGCCGGTTCTGGTCGCCCTCGCCATCGCCAATGCAGTGCTGCCAATCACCTTGTTTGCGGCCATGGCCAGCGGCTCGCACGGCCAGGCCCTCGCAGGCGCCCTGCTGCTGGCCGCGCTCGCTGGCGGAGTAAGCGCGGTCGGCGCGGTGGCCACCGCCGAGCAGTTCCCCGGCGAAGGCCGCGTCACCGGCCTGGCATTGGGCGCGACCGGCGCGACCGCCATCTTCGGCGGCCTCACGCCCTTCGTTGCCCAGCTGCTCGTCGAGCGCACCGGCTGGGCGATGGCACCAGGCGCCATGATCGCCCTCGTCGGCCTGTGTGTCCTTCCGCTCTTCGCCCGAATGAGGGAAACGGCACCCGGCCGCTAGGCGGCGACCCGCCGGTCGCGCCAAACTGAAGGCGGCTCCCCGACGATTTTCTTGAACGCCCGGCTGAACGCTGCCTCGGAACCATAGCCGACCTCGGCCGCGATTGCGGCGATGTTGACATTGTCGGCCAGCAGCCCGGACGCGACCTGCATCCGCCATTTCGACAGATATTGCATCGGCGGGATGCCGACGAACTGCGTGAACCGCTCGGCGAACTCGGACCTCGAGGCGCCCGCTTGCCTGGCGATCGATTCGACGTCCCAATCATTGGCTGGATCGGCGTGCATCACCGACAGGGCCTTGCTGATCAACGGATCGCGCAGGCCGGCAAGCCAGCCCGACTGGCCTTCCGGCAACTGTTCGACATGCTGGCGGACGACCTCGATGAACATCAATTCGGTCAGCTTGCCGAGCACGCTGTCACTGCCCATCCGGTTTCCCTGCGCTTCAGTGACGGCCACCCGCACCAGCTCGCTCAGCCACGGCATGCCCCCTGGCCTTTTGCTGTCCGCGACCAGGATTGCCGGCAGATTGTCGATCAGCGGATTGAAGGGCGCGGCATCGCAGGCGAGGAAGCCGCACACCAGCTTGGTCGTCGGCGGCCAGCCTTCGCCGTAATTCAGGCGATAAGGCAAAGGCGTTGCCTCGGTCACCGCATCGCGCGGAACAGGATCGGCCCGCATGCCTGGCTGGCTCGACATGACATGCTCATCGCCGCGCGTGAATACGACTACTTGGCCGGCGGAAAGCTCCATCACGTCAGCGCCGTCGATCAGGCATGCAAAGCAGCGGCCTTCGGTGACGATATGATAGGCGATCATGTGCTCCGCCCCGGGCAGGATCATCGGCAGCACTATCTCGCGGCACAGCTGCTCGGCCACCCACGGCTCTTTGGCGCAGACGTTGAAGAATGCCGCGCCGGTCATGCGCACGGTTTTCAGTACATCGGAGAGGGTATCGGTGGGCATAAGTCCCTTCCTTGAAACGCAAATAGCTACATAAGTACGGGGACAGGCTGCCGTCGGGACGCCCAATCATGGAATCTGGACGCTCGATCAATCAGTGGCAGCGACGAGCAAAGCGATCCGGACGCTCGGTCATTCCGGTTGCGTGCCAGTCCATTAAATGAGGCCTTGAGCAAGCGCAATCGCGCCATTGCGAAGGAGTCACGAATTGTTCTTCCATGTCATCAGCCAGCGCAGGGCCTTTGCTATCCGCGAGCTGGTTCGCCGCGCGGGCTCCAGCCCGAGCGAGATCAACCGCATCCTCAAGCCCGACTTGGCTCGCCCGGACTCGAACTGAGCGAGCCTGCCGCCCCCGGGCTCCTTTCCTCGGGGGCGGCTTACCATTTGGAGCTGCCAATGTGCACGCTTGTCGCCCTTCATCTGACCTGGTGACGATCCACTGACCTGCCGCGGCCTGAACGCCGCCCCTCCCCAACCACCTGCTCTTACGCGCGGCACGAGTGTGCCGAAGCGCTGTGCCCACGCGTCCCTCACCCTCAGGAGAATTCAACATGGTTTCGAAGTTCAGGATATCTTTGCTTGCCGCCGCCAGCTCGGCGGCTTTCGGGCTCGCCTCGCCGGCCTTCGCCGATGCCACTGTCGACTGCAACGTCGGCGCCGGGGCACTTTCGACGGAATGCGGCGTGGACTCGTCGGCAACCGGCGCGAGTGCGACGGCGCTCGGCGACCTCGCCATCGCATCCGGCGATGATTCCACCGCCGTCGGCACGTCGGCCACAGCCTCGGGTCTTGAATCGACCGCGGTCGGCAGTGCGGCCTCTGCTTCGGGCGACAACAGCACCGCCGTCGGCGAGGAGGCCAGTGCCGAAGGGCTCGGCTCCACGGCCATCGGCGAAGATTCGGTGGCTTCCGGAGATTTCTCGCTCGCGAACGGCTCCGGGGCCACGGCAACCGGGCTCGAGGCGACCGCACTCGGCTCCAGCGCCGCTGCCTCAGGCGAAAGCGCCACCGCCGTCGGCATCGAGGCGATCGCCAGCGGCTTCCAATCGGTCGCAGTGGGCAACGAGGCCCAGGCGACCGACAATGATTCGGTCGCGGTCGGCGACAAGGCGATGGCGATTGCCTTTCACTCGACCGCCATCGGCGGCGAATCCGTTGCATCCGGCGCCGGTTCGCAGGCTTTCGGCTGGAGGGCGAATGCGACGGGCACGCAGTCGGTCGCCGTCGGCAACCAGACGCAGGCCACTGGCACCAATGCAACCGCGCTCGGCAATGGCGCGCTGGCTTCCGGCACGGATGCCACGACGGTTGGGCGGAACTCGCAGGCGACCGGAATCGCCTCCACGGCGCTTGGAACCAACGCCCTGGCGAGCGGCTTTGAAGGGACCGCTCTCGGCGATGGCACCATTGCGTCGGGTGAGAGTTCCCTGGCATCGGGCATCCTCGCGCTGGCGTCGGGATTGCAGTCGGTTGCCGTCGGCAACCGCGCCCAGGCGACCAATGAGGATAGCGCCTGTCTCTTATACACATCTGACGCTGC
>JBKPSK010000136.1:0-6439 GCA_046734995.1 Pseudomonadota bacterium | reverse complement strand
GGCCAGAGCATAGCCGTCCTGGAACTCGTCCTGGACGAAGTCGGGCAACAAGGTCCGTGGCGGCTGCTGGAGTGCGGGAATGTCGTTGTTGTCGTCGAAGAAGACCTTGGACTGGTAGGTCACGGCCGGCGTGAAATCGAGGCGGCCCGGACCGACGTCGCCGCTCCAGGTCAGGCCGGCCGAGAATGTGTGCTCCGGCGCCAGGCGGAAACGGTTGCCCTCGAGGATGCCGCTTTTGAAGCGCGCATGGTTGTAGGCGTAATTGGCGAACAGCCTGAGCGCCCGGCTAGGGTCGTAGCGTACCTGCGCCTCAAGACCGTAGCTCTTCGCCTTGCCTGCATTGGTGGTAATGAAGGTCGTCCCGACCTGCTCGATGGTCTGGAAATTGTCGTACTTATAATAGAATAGCGCACCGTCGAGGTAGAGCTTGCGGTTCATCAGCGCGGTCTTGGCGCCGATCTCGAAACTGTCGACAGTCTCGGCATCAACCAGAGTGAATCGGGGGTCGGCGAAGGGCACCGCCGGGTTCTGTGCCGACAGCACCTCTGGGCGCCGGCCCCGCGCGTAGATGGCGTAAAGGCTGGTGTCCTCATTCGGCGCGTAACGGGCGAAGCCGCGCCAGGTGAACCCATTGTCCTTGTTGTCCTCCTCGATCTCGTCGCCATTATTGGCCGTCGGCTGGAAGGTCAGGCCGAACAAAGGAACCGGATAGAGCATCGACGGAGGAATGGTCGCGGCGCCGGGCACGGCCAGCGCCGTGATCAGCTGGGTGCGCAGCGGCTCCGGCAGGGTCAGCGCGCCGAGGAAGCCGCCCAGGATCGACCGTCCGTTGAGGACGATGTCGCTGATGCTGGTGGTCTTGTCATCATGCGTCCAGCGCAGGCCGGCGCCGAGCTCAAACTGCGTCGACAGCTTCCAGGTGACATCGCCGAAGATGTCGAAGGCGTCGGTTTCGGAGCTGTTGGTTTCGGTCTCGGTGTGATTCGACTTGAGGTTGGCAGCGATGCCGGCCGCGGTCGCCGGATTGAGGACGTAGCCGAAGGCATTGGCGACGCCGAGCAGCAATCCCGTGTTGAACAGTGGATTGCCGAACAGCGACGCCGGAGCGGGGTCGGTGGCCGGCCGGCCGGGAATCAGTCCGCCGCCGTTGAGGGCGCCGGCGATCTGCGCGAGCGCCATGCGCTCGTCGAACTGCACAGGCGTTCGTTGCGATCCCTTTTCGTGGAAATAACTGGCGCCGACGAAGGCCGTGACCGGTCCGTCATTGTCCCAGGTCAGCCTGAGCTCCTGGCTGAACTGCTTGCTATCGGCATCCTCGGCGCCCGTGATGATCGGCAGGGACGTGCCGTCGATGTCCAGGATTTCGAGGGAATCGAACTGGCGGTAGGCGGTGATTGAGTTGAGCGTCCACGCCGGACTCAGTTCGATTTTGGCAAGTCCCGTCACGCCCCAGACTTCGCGGTCGACGCCGAGATCCTTGCCACCCTCGAAGCCGGCGGCGGGTGCGAGCGCCGCGCCGTCGTCGGGATCGAGCGAGCCCAGGACCGCGCCTGTCACCGGATCGGTTGGTCGATAGAGGAGCGACTTGAACGACGTTCCGCTCGGCGTGTCCTTCTGGTAGTTGCCGATCACGTCGAAGGTCATGGTTTCGGATGGCTCGAAGCGCAGCGTGCCGCGCACGGCCCCGGTCTCAACCGAATTGAAGTCGTCGACGCCCGGAAGCAGGCTTTCGACATAGCCGTCGCGTTTCTTGTAGCGACCGGCGACACGCAGGCCGACATTGGGCGAGATTGCGGCGTTGAGCATCGCTTCGCCGAGCCAGTAATCGAAATTGCCGTACTCGCCGCGAACCATGCCGAACGTGTCGTCGAGCCTTGGCTTGGCCTGGAGGATGTTGACCGCTCCGATCAGCGCGCCGCGGCCGTAAAGCGTCGATTGCGGTCCCTTGGAGATTTCGACGCGCTCGATGTCGAACAACTCGACATAGGCGCCGCGCGGCTTCGCGATCGAGACGCCGTCCTGGTAGATGGAGACGCGCGGCTCGAAGAAGGAGGCGCCGGAATCGACGGTGATGCCGCGAATGCTGATCGCCGGATTGTTGGGCGACTGGTTCTGGACCGCGAAGCCCGGCGTGTAGCGCGCCAAATCCTCGAATTCCTGGATATTGAGATCGTCGAGGAACTTGCCGCTGTACGTGGTCAGCGCGAACGGCACCTCGACAGGGCGCTGTTCGCGCAGCTGGGCGGTGACGACGATGTTTTCGTTAGTCTCGTCGGTGGCCTGTTGGTCCGCGGGCTGGTCGCCGGGAGGACTGGCTGGTTCGGTCGGCGCTGTCTGGGTAAGCGCCGGAGTGGCGGCAAAAAGCGCCAGCAAGCTGCTGGCCGCGAAGAGTGCGCGCGAATGCATGAGAATCCCCCCTCGTTGTCACGTGGCTTCCGCCGATGGGGTTACCGCACGATTACAGCCGCGTAGCAAGCGGATGAAAAGTTAAGCGGAAAGTAGTCTCAGGGGATTTTCAATGTAGGCCTTGAGCGCCTGCATGAAACTTGCCGCATCCCAGCCGTCGACGACGCGATGGTCGCAGGAAAGCGACAGGTTCATCCGCTTGCGGATCTCCAGCTCGCCGTCGACGACGACCACCTTCTCCTCGACCTTGTTGACGGCGATGATTGCCACTTCCGGCCGGTTGATGACCGGAGTCGAGGTTATGCCCCCCATCGGGCCCAGGCTCGACAGGGTGATCGATGAGCCGGAAAGTTCGTCGCGGCTGGCCTTGCCAGTGCGGGCGGCGTCGGCGAGGCGGGCGATTTCGCGGGCGAGATCCCAGACGCTCTTGTCTTGCGCATCGCGGATGACTGGAACCATCAAGCCATTGGGGGTCTGCGTCGCCATGCCGAGGTTGAGCGCGCCGTGGCGCGTGATGACGCCGGCCTCATCGTCGAAGGTGGCATTGACCATCGGCCATTCGGGAAGGGCCTTGCCCATGGCGGTGATGAGGAAGGGAAGCAGGGTCAGTTTCGGATTCGAGCCGCGGTCGCGGTTCATCATCGCCCTTGTGTCCTCGAGCTCGGTGACGTCGAACTCCTCGACCAAGGTGAAATGCGGGATGCGGCGCTTCGCCTCAGCCATGTTCTCGGCGATCTTACGGCGAAGTCCGACGACCTTGATCGTTTCGTCCTGGCGAGGTGCCGCGCCGCGGCTCGATACGCTGCCGCCATGGTAGAGAAGGTAGGAATCGAGGTCGGCGTGGCGGATGCGGTCACCGGCGGTCTTCACCTGCGACAAATCCACGCCGAGGTCACGGGCGCGCTGGCGGACCGCGGGCGAAGCGAGGACCTGTGCTTTTGCTGCTGCCTCGGCTTCCGGTTCGTGTTGCGGAATCGAGGTGGCCGCCTGTGCCCTTGGCGAGGTCGGCGCGTCCGCAGTCGCGGTCACCGGAATTTCCGCAGCCTGCGCAGGAGCCGGCTCGACCGCGCCATCGGCGAGCGGCTGCTCGCTGGTCGCCTCGGCGACGGCAGGCGCTTCACTGGCTGTCTCGATCTCGACCAGCACTGAGCCGATGGCGATCTGGTCGCCGACCTCGCCAGCCAATTTCGTCACCGTGCCCGCGACCGGGCTTTCCATCTCGACCGTCGCCTTGTCTGTCATCATGTCGGCGAGCTGCTGGTCCTCCTCGACCTGGTCGCCGACCTTGACGTGCCAGGCGACGATCTCGGCCTCGGCGATGCCTTCGCCGATGTCGGGCAGCTTGAATTGATAAAGTCCCATCAGTCCGCCATCACTTTCTCAAGGGCCGTCTTGATGCGTTTCGGGCCCGGGAAATAGGCCCATTCATAGGCGTGCGGGTAGGGCGTGTCCCAGCCGGTGACGCGCACGACCGGCGCCTCCAAATGATAGAAGCATCGCTCCTGGACCAAGGTTGCGAGCTCCGAGGCGAAGCCGGATGTGCGCGGCGCTTCCTGGACGACCAGGCAGCGGCCGGTCTTCTGCACGGATTGAGTGATCGTCTCGATGTCGAGCGGCACCAGCGTGCGCAGATCGATGACGTCGGCGTCGATGTCATTGTCCTCGACCGCGGCCAAAGCGACGTGGACCATCGTGCCGTAAGCCAGGATGGTCAGCGCCTCGCCTTCGCGCACCACAGCCGCCTTGCCGAGCGGCACCGTGTAATGCCCTTCCGGGACCTCGCTCGCCTTATGCTTCGCCCAGGGCGTTACCGGCCGGTCGTGGTGGCCGTCGAAGGGACCGTTGTAGATGCGCTTGGGCTCAAAGAAGATCACCGGGTCGGGGTCCTCGATCGCCGAAATGAGCAACCCCTTCGCATCGTAGGGTGTCGATGGGATGACGACTTTCAGGCCGGCAATATGGGTGAAGAGGCTTTCCGGCGACTGGCTGTGCGTCTGGCCACCGAAGATGCCGCCGCCATAGGGTGACCGGATGACCATCGGCATTGGCCATTCGCCGGCAGTGCGGTAGCGCATCTTGGCGACTTCGGAGACGATCTGGTCGTAGCCCGGATAGATGTAATCGGCGAACTGGATCTCGACGACGGGCTTCAGGCCATAGGCGGCCATGCCGACGGCGGTGCCGATGATCCCGCCCTCGCTGATCGGCGCGTCGAAGCAGCGGCTCTGGCCGAATTCTTTCTGCAGTCCCTCGGTAGCCCGGAAGACGCCGCCGAAAAAACCGACGTCCTCGCCGTAGACGACGACGTCCGGGTCGCGCGCCATCGTCACCTTGTGAGCGCTGTTGATCGCCTGGATCATGTTCATGACGGCCATTACTTCTTGGCCTCGTCCAGGGCCTGGTCGCGCTGCTCGGCGATGTGCCAGGGCATGTCGGCATAGACGTCTTCGAACATAGAACCGATGGCGCTCTTGCCTTGCTCGGGAAGGATGCCGAGCTTCTCGGCCTCCTTCTGGGCGGCGCGGACCTCAGTGTCGGCGGCCTTGCTCAGCTCGGCGTGGCGCTCCTCGTCCCATTGATTGAGGCCGATAAGATGCGCCTTCAGCCGCTCGATGGGATCGCCCAATGGCCATTTCTGCGCCTCGCCGGCCGCGCGATAGCCTGTCGGATCGTCGGAGGTGGAATGGCCTTCCGCTCGATAGGTGAAGAACTCGATTAGCGTGGGGCCCTGGTTGGACCTCGCCCGCTCGGCCGCCCAGCGTACGGCGGCATAGACCGCGAGCGCGTCATTGCCGTCGACCCGCAGACCGGCGATCCCGTAGCCGACGGCGCGCTGGGCGAAGGTCGCGCGCTCGCTGCCAGCGATGCCGGAGAAGCTGGAAATCGCCCACTGGTTGTTGACCGCGGCGAGGACGACCGGCGCATTGTAAACGGCGGCGAAGGTCATGGCCGAATGGAAGTCTCCCTCGGCGGTGGCGCCGTCGCCGATCCAGCCTATGGCGATGCGGCTGTCGCCCTTGATCGCCGATGCCATCGCCCAGCCGACCGCCTGCGGAAATTGCGTGCCGAGGTTGCCGCTGATCGAGAAAAAACCGTGCTTCTTGTCCGAATACATGATCGGCAGCTGGCGGCCCTTCATATGGTCGCCGGGGTTGGAATAGATCTGGCACATCATCTTCACGAGCGGATAGCCGCGCGCGATGAGCAGGCCCTGCTGGCGATAGGATGGGAAGTGGATGTCGTCGAAGTCCAGTGCGGCGGCAGCGGCTGCGGCAATCGCCTCCTCGCCGGTGCACTTCATGTAGAAGCTGGTCTTTCCCTGGCGCTGGGCGCGATACATGCGGTCATCGAAGACCCGGACCGTCACCATGTCCTTGAGGATCTTGCGCAAGGTATCGGGATCGAGCTGCGGGTCCCAGGGGCCGACCGCCTTGCCATTGTCGTCGAGCACGCGGACGATAGTCGTCGTCAGGGCATGGGTCTCGGCGGCCGCGACGCTGGTGTCGGGGCGTGGCGTACTTCCTGCCGCCGGCACCTGGATCGAGGAGAAATCGGGCGTGTCCCCGGGGCGAAACGGCGGCTCCGGCACGTGCAGGGCCAGCACCGGCGCGTTGCGGCGGGATTGAGCTTTATCGGCCATCGCGCGCCCGCTTAGTCGCGTGCGCGCAAGCGGGCAAGTTGTTATGTCAAGCAGACTTTACATCGCCTCCACGCGTTGACGTGGCGGCGACGGCCGGACTAGTGCCCCGGCATGGCCGAAACCGAACAGCAGCTTCCCGACCGCCTGAGCCTTGACCCCCGCAGTCCCTTTTTCGACCAGGACGTGCTGGCGCGCGGGGTCGGCATCCGCTTCAACGGGCAGGAAAGGACCAATGTCGAGGAATATTGCGTGTCGGAAGGCTGGATCAAAGTCGCCGCCGGGCGCAGCCGCGACCGCTATGGCAACCCGATGACCCTGACGCTCAAGGGAAAGGTCGAACCCTTTTTCGAGAACGGCGCGGGCGAGAAAGGGGCTGGCTCCATCACCTAATCC
>JBKPSK010000135.1:0-2767 GCA_046734995.1 Pseudomonadota bacterium | reverse complement strand
GTCTGGCGGGCGATCAGCTCTTCCAAAGTGGCATCGACTTCGAACAACTCCGGCACGAAGCGCCAGCACCAATCGAGACCGTCGCGCATCCGTGCCGCGCTTTCCTCGGTGCCATCGCCGAGCCGCACCATCCATTCGCCGGCCAATTCGCGGTGGTAGGCCACCTCCTTCACCGCCTTGGCGGCGATGGCCGAGAGGAAGGTGTCGGGACTTTCCGCCAGCTGCTGGAACAGCAAGTGCTGCCAAGTCGAATACAGCAATTGCCGGACAATCGTCCGCGCGAAATCGCCGTTGGGCTGCTCGACCAGCAGGCAATTCTTGAAATCGAGCACATCCCGCTTGAACGCCAGGGCGTCGCCGTCTCCGCTACCCGCCTGGTTGAGGATATGCGTCGCCTGGCCGATGAGGTCGAGCGCGACATTGGCAAGGCTTAGGTCAACCTCGACCGAGGGTGCGTGCCCGCACCATTCGGATAGCCGCTGGCCAAGGACAAGCGCATCGTCACCCAGCCGTAGCAAATAATCGACATAGGCGTTGTCCATCTGTGCGGCGGCCGGCTCGTCGAAAGCGCCGTTCCCCCGCGCCTTCTTGGCGCGCGCTTCCACATCCTTTTCGATCGGTGGCAGCGAAGGCATTAAGCGCGGCCGACGCAGTATGGATCCGGCTGCATGTCGATTGGCGGGTGAGCTCGATCCGGCGCGGGGAATCGTGCCTTGAATGTGAACGCATGCAAGCTCGGCCCATAGCGATCTAGATACCAGAGCCTGGAAAGCCCATCGTTGATGCTGGGGAGGGTTCCCACGGCGACCCACCATAGCGCCATGTAGGCGCCCTCGAATCGTTCGAAATATTCGCTTCGACGGCCCATTTCAGGAGTGTGCGCGCTGCGATAGACGAATTCGAATAGCGCGTCGGCGTCGGTCCACACCGACATGTTGATAATGAACAGCGGATCGGGTGTTACCTGAATGGCGGTCGCGTTGCCGCCGTCATCCTGCAGGCGCCAGACAAAGCCGGGGCTGGCATCGGCAATCGCATTCACTCGATCGAGCGCGTCAAAGAAGGGCTGGACGCGCGGGTCGCCTTGCGGACCGACCAAGCGGCCGACATTGATCTGCGCCAGGTGCCAGTCGCTCATATGTGCTTCACCTCGTCTGGGATGTCGTAGAAAGTCGGGTGGCGGTAGATCTTGTCCTCGGCGGGCTCGAACATTGGCCCCGCCTCGTCGGGGTCGGAGGCGACGATGTCGTCCGATTTCACCACCCACAGGCTGACGCCCTCTAATCGCCGCGTGTAGGTGTCGCGCGCGTGGCGGAGCGCGAGCTCCTTGTCAGGAGCATGAACGCTGCCAACGTGGCGATGCGCCAGGCCGCCCTTGGCACGGACGAAAACCTCCCAAAGCGGCCAGTCACTGCTCACGCCGCCTCCCGGGCGCGGCGCTTGGCTTCATGCGCCGCAGCCGCCTCGCGCACCCAGGCATTCGTTTCCCAGGCCTGGCGTCGGGCGGTGATCCGTTCTTTGGCGACCGGGCCTTCGCCGCGCACGACGGCGTAAAACTCATCCCAGTCGACCTCGCCGAAATCGTAGCCGCCTTTCGCCTCGTTCCATTTGCAATCGGGGTCCGGCACGGTGAGCTTCAGGAAGTCGGCCTGTGGGACGGTGATGTCGACGAACTTCTGGCGAAGCTCGTCATTGGTCTCGCGCTTGATGCGCCAGCGCATCGACCGCTCGGTGTTGGGCGAATTCTCGTCCGGCGGGCCGAACATCATCAGGCTGGGCCACCACCAGCGGTTCAAGGCATCCTGCGCCATGCGCTTCTGCTCGGGGCTGCCGTTGGCCAGCGCGATCATGATCTCATAGCCCTGGCGCTGGTGGAAGCTTTCTTCCTTGCACACCCGAACCATGGCGCGGGCGTAAGGGCCGTAGCTCGTGCGCTGCAGCGGCACCTGGTTCATGATTGCCGCGCCGTCGACCAGCCAGCCGATGGCGCCGATGTCGGCCCAGGTCAGCGTCGGGTAATTGAAGATGGTCGAGTATTTCGCCTTGCCCGAATGCAGCGCCTCGATCATCTCCTCGCGGCTTGTGCCCAAGGTTTCGGCGGCGCAGTAAAGGTAGAGGCCGTGCCCGGCTTCGTCCTGCACCTTGGCAAGCAGGATTGCCTTGCGCCGAAGCGATGGCGCGCGGGTGATCCAGTTTCCCTCGGGCAGCATGCCGACGATCTCGCTGTGCGCGTGCTGCGAAATCTGGCGCACCAGTGTCTTGCGATAGGCTTCGGGCATCCAGTCCTTGGGCTCAATGAACTCGTCCGCCGCGACCCGCGCCTCGAACGCCTCGAGCAGCGCCGGGTCCTCGCTGGTCTCGATTGGCTGGACGTTCTTATGGAGCTCTGTCGTGTACATGCATTGCGATGTAGCGATTTGAACGCCGCGCTTCAAATGGCCTAGGAGGAGCGCATGGCCTATGAAACCATCCTCCTCGACCAATCCGACGGCATTGCCCGGATCACGCTCAACCGCCCAGACCGGCTCAACAGCTTCACCCGTGCCATGCACGCCGAGCTGCAAGCGGCGCTCGACGTGGTCAAGGAAGTCCGCGTCATCGTCCTCACCGGAGCCGGCCGCGGCTTTTGCGCCGGGCAGGATCTGAACGACCGGGCGGTCGCGCCGGGGCAAGCCGTGGACCTTGGCGAGACGGTCGAGGAATGCTGGAACCCGCTGATCCGCCGGCTGGCGACCATGCCTCAGCCGGTTATCGCGCGAGTGAATGG
>JBKPSK010000134.1:0-3702 GCA_046734995.1 Pseudomonadota bacterium | reverse complement strand
CCCTCACCCCGCTCGGCTGATGCCGAGTCGCCCTCTCCCGCATGCGGGAGAGGGAGGGACCCGCCGCTCAGCGGTGGGAGGGTGAGGGTCTTCCTGTACCGCGCCAGTGCCCAGGCCGCGGCTGCGGTCGGCGCAATGGCGATACGCGCCGTCAGGCCGAGCGTGGCGAATCTTCGCTCCATGTCGGCAGCCAGTCCTTCCTCGCCGCCGAACAGATGGGCGATGCCGCTGACGTCGAGGCGCAACCCGTCCTCGCCATCGACCTCGACCAAAGGCGACCAGCGCCCAGCCCAGCGCGCCAACCGTTTGAGCAGTACATCATCGCCCGCCGGGTCGGCCGGCTCGGCGAGCAGTTTCGGATCGAGCGCGCGAGCATCGGTCAGCCGCATGCCCGGCCGCGCGCCGCGCGCCGCCGCTTCATCGGTGACGGCATGGATCAGCTGCCCGTGCGCCGCCTCGACGACCAGCGCAGTCGGAGTGTCAGGCGCTTCGGCGCAGCGGCTCCAGCGCTCGATCGCCAGCTTCGGCAAGGCGATGGAAGCGACCCGCCTCATGCGCGACGCTCCACCGTCCCGGCGGGAGTCCCCGCGCCCGGAACAACTCCGCGTCCCAGGCGGGCGCTCCCGGCGCCTTCGGGTCGAAGGCATGCGGCAGCGACGGGCCGCTGGCGACCCGCCAGCGCATGCGCGCGCCGCTCAGATTGGCCGTGCCGTGCAAACGCACAAGCCAGCAAGGCACGGCGGAGCGCTCCGCCGCGACCGCGAGCCTTCGGGTCGCGGTGAAGTCGAGCACAATGGGGTCGCCCCAGATTTCGCCGATGACGGCGCTCAAGGAAGAGCATCGCAGCCCTTCCTCCATGGACCACAAGGCCTCGCGGGCATCGCGTGCCTCGATATGGATGAGGTCGATCGCCCCAAGCCCCGCTGGATGAACCCGTCCGGCCTCCAGGATCGCCATCCGCTCCTGAACCCAGAGCACAGGCTTGCCGGGCTCGATCTGCGGCAGCAGGAAGCCGGTCCAGCCGCCGTCGCGCGGGCTCGCGGCGAACAATTCGGAGAGAGTGGGGCGGGCAGTAGCGGGCAAATGCATCCTCCCCCGGATTTCCGGGGGAGGGGGACCGCCGAAGGCGGTGGAGGGGTTCGTCGGATATCGTAGAACCCCTCCACCATGCTGCGCATGGTCGCGCGTTGCGCTGGCCTGCCGGGGGCAGGCCATGCTCGCGCGCTCCCCGGCAACTGCCGGGGAGGAAATTTCAGCCGCGCGCCAACCGGCGCCGGCGACCAGGGACAAGCCTCTTGCCACACGACTCACAACGCTTCTGTTCTGCTTTTGTTCTTTTACCCTGACTCACATACACAGAGTCAAGCCAGCGACTCGGCTCAGGTCGCTGAGGCCACCACCCGCGCCGCCGTCGCCGGCGTCGCCGCCGCCATCGGCTGGAGCTCCGGCGGCCTGCCTTCCATCTCGGTCAGGAAGGTCCGGATCTCGGCAACGACGCGGCTCAGCGCCGGCCGATAAGCAACAAAACCCATATGATGGGTGTCGATCTCGACCGCCTTGTCGACCTCATTTGCAAGCCCGCGAGCGGCGCTCGGCGCGACGATACCATCGCGTCGACCCCATAACGCGAGCGTCGGCACCGGCGGCTTGCCCGAAGCATAGGGGAAAGGTGGCTGGTTGACGTCGTGGCCCGCCACGCGTTCATAAAATTCGCGCACGTTGGTGTTGGTCTTAAGGTCGCCCGAAAAGGGCGATGCCAAAGTGACCACCGCGCGAACCTTGTCCGGGCAGCGGTGCGCCAGCTGGCGGGCGAACATGCCGCCGAGGCTCCAGCCGACCACCAGCACCTTGCGCGGGTCCTGCAATGCATCGAGCCGCTGGCAGAGCAAGTCCATGGTGTTCGACTTGGCGCCGGTGTTGAGACCAAGGAGCCAGGGATGGGCGCGCCAGCCTGCCCGCGCCAAAGCTCGCCGGACCTCCATGGTCGTCCGGTCAGTGCCGAGGAAGCCGGGGATGACGAGCGCCGGCGGTCCGTCCTCCGGCCCGCGCGGCCCGAGAGGCCCAAGGCCTGATAGAAGGCGCGGAATATGCCAGGCGACTTCGCGAATGCCCCGCCAGCCCGACGGCGGCAGGTCGTCGGGAAGAACCTCGCCAACCTTGGTCCCGGGACCGAGCGGCGCGGGGGTCCGTTCCCACTTCATGGCATTAAAATGCGGTTCTTACGCCCGCGAAACAAGGCGAATCGGCTCTTCCACCTGATTTTTCAGGAATCTGTCGATTTCGCGCACCACCTTCTCGGCGGTCTTGCGCGACAGTCCAAAGGCCATGTGCGCGCATTCCAGCTCGACCGCCTCGTCGCGCTCGCCCTCCATCCCATAAGCGGCACGCGGTGCGA
This sequence comes from Pseudomonadota bacterium, assembly GCA_046734995.1. Classification (GTDB taxonomy): domain Bacteria; phylum Pseudomonadota; class Alphaproteobacteria; order Sphingomonadales; family Sphingomonadaceae; genus Sphingomicrobium. The sequence continues at coordinate 1,307 of JBKPSK010000134.1, read as the reverse complement.
CGATGCCGTCCTGGCGCGACCAGATGGCGAGGGTCGGCACTGGCGGCTTCTCCAGGATGCGCGGGATCGGCGGCTCGTCGACCTTGTGGCCGGCGATCTTCTCATAGAGCGGCCAGATGTTGTTCTGGTGCGGGTCGCCGGAGAAGGGCGAGCCCAGGGTAATCACTGCCCGGACCTTCTCCGGACACCGGCGGGCAAGCTCGCGCGCGATCAGCCCGCCGAGGCTCCAGCCGACTAGCAGGACCGGTTCTTTCGCCCCCATCTTGTCGAGGCAGGCCTCAAGCTTGTCGATCGTGTCGGCCCTGACGCCGAGGTTCCAGCCCATGCCCCAGCCGTGGACGTGATAGCCGGCGCGGGCGAGCGTCTTGCGCAACGCCATCGTCGTGCGGTCGGTGGCGAGGAAGCCGGGAATGACGAGCACGGGCGAGCCGTCCTTCGGCCCCATCGGTCCCATTGGCCCGAAGCCGTGCCAGATGCGCGCGACCGTCCAGGCAAGCTCGCCGAGATGCTTCAGCTGGCCAGGCGGGCAATCGTCGCCCGTGAACGCATGCGTCAAAGGAATTCGCCGCCTCCCATCAATTGCCGAAGTGCCGCGGGCAATTTCACGCGCCCATCCTCAGTCTGATGGTTCTCCAGCAAAGGCACAAGGATCCTCGGGGACGCGAGCGCCGTGTTGTTGAGCGTGTGGGCAAAGCGCACTTTGCCGTCCTTGTCGCGGTAGCGGATGTTCGCCCGCCGTGCCTGCCAGTCGTGCAGGGTCGAGCAGCTGTGCGTCTCGCGATACTTGGCCAGGGACGGGACCCAACTCTCGATGTCGTTCATGCGGTATTTGCCAAGCCCCATGTCGCCGGTCGAGGTCTCGATGACCTGGTAAGGGATCTCCATCGCCCGCAGAAGATCCTCGGCCAGCTCCAGCAGCCGCGCATGCCAGCTCGCCGACCGCGCCTCGTCCGCCTCGCAGATCACATATTGCTCGACCTTGAGAAACTGGTGGACGCGCAGCAGCCCGCGCACGTCCTTGCCGGCACTTCCCGCTTCGCGACGGAAGCAGGGGGAAAAACCGGCATAGAGCACCGGCAATTTGTCGTGCTCGATGATCTCGCCGGCATGGAGCGAGGTCAGCGCCACCTCGGCCGTGCCCGCCAGCCACAGGTCGTCGTTGGGCAGCTCGTAGGTCTCTTCCTTGTGCCCGGGGAACTGGCCCTGGCTGAGGAACGCCTGTTCGCGCGCAATCGCCGGCACGGTGATCGGCGTGAAGCCGGCCGCGGCAATGCGGCTCAGCGCCCAGTTCATTAATGCGCCCTCAA
>JBKPSK010000133.1:0-3474 GCA_046734995.1 Pseudomonadota bacterium | reverse complement strand
GAACCACACGGGTCTCGGCGATTTTCATCTCGACCGCGCCGGCAAGCTTCGCCGGCGGGGTCGTTCGAAGGTCGCGCCGTTCGTCTACACGGGCATTCAGATCGTCTCGAAGGCGCTGTTCAAGGATGCGCCGGAAGGGCCGTTCTCGACGAACATCTTGTGGGATCGCGCGATCAAGGACGGGCGCTGCTTCGGCGCCGTCCACCAGGGCCTTTGGTTCGACGTCGGCACTCCGGCATCGGTACAGGCGACGGAGTCGGCCCTCGTCGATGCCTGAGGGAAAGCCCTCAGTTTACACTATCCCCGCGCATCGCAGCTTCGCGGACTCGCTCGTCGCCGGGTTGGTGAGGCAGCATGGCAGAGAGCCGCTGTCGCTCGCCGCCGGTCGGATCCTGCTTCCCAACAATCGCGCCGTCCGCTCCGTCACCGAGGCGTTTGTCCGGGCAAGCGGGCGGGGATTGGTACTGCCGCGCCTGATCGCCATCGGCGACCCGGAACTTGACGACCGCATCGGTGGCGCGCTCGATCCGGCCGATGCGATCGAGCCCGTGCCTGCGGCCATCGATCCTTTGGCTCGAGAGCTGGCGTTGGCCGCGCTAGTCCGCAGCCAAGGCGGTGGCGTCGCCGAGGCGCTGCGAGTCGCCGGCGAGCTTAGCCGGACACTGGATGCGCTAACGATCGAGGAAGTGCCCGCTTCACGTCTCGCCGAGATCGCGCTCGACGATCCTGATCTGGCGCGCCACTGGCAGGTGTCGCTCGAGCGCTTGCGTGCCATCATCGATATGTGGCCGGCCGAGCTTCAGCGTCGCGGGCTCATCGATCTCGCAGAGCGCAGGAACCGGCTGCTGCGGGCCACGGCGCGGCGTTGGCAAGTTAATCCGCCGCCCAACTTCACTATCGCCGCCGGGATCACCACCGGCGCGCCCGCCGTTGCCGAAGTGCTGGCCACGGTAGCGAGACTGCCGGAGGGCATGGTCGTTCTGCCCGGCCTGGCGCTGGCCGACACCATGCGCGACGAAGAATGGGAAGCTCTCGGGACCGAGGAGAAGGGCAAGTCCCACGAGAGTCATCCGCAATTCCATTTGAAGCTGATGCTTGACCGTCTCGGGATCGCTCGAGGCGAGGTCAAGCATTGGCGCGGCGGGGGCAAGGCGACCTCACCGGCGATACGCGGCCGTGCCGTCGCCAATGCCATGACCGCTGCCGATTTCAGCGACAAATGGAGCCGCCTTAAGCCGTCCGAACGCCGCCTGACCGGAATTCGCGCCGTCGAGCTTGCCGATCCGGCGGCGGAAGCGACGGCGATTGCCCTGGCACTGCGCGAATCGGTCGAGAAGCCTGGACAGACAGCGGCGCTGGTCACGCCGGACCGGACACTTGCCTCGCGCGTGTCGGCTTTATTAGCGCGCTGGGGGATCGAGGCCGATGACAGCGCCGGCCGACCGCTGTCACGATGCCCGGCGGGAACTTTGCTGCTCGCGATCGCTGCCGCCGCTACTGAAGGCTTGGCCCCCGTCGCCCTGCTGGCGCTCCTCAAACATCCGCTCGTGGGAGGGGAGGGCAATGACCGGCTCAAGTGGCTCGACCAGGTCCGCGCGCTCGATCTTGGCTTGCGGGGCCCCCGCCCGGCAGCCGGAATCGATGGTCTCAACCGCCATTTCGCTGACTCGAAAAAGGACGGCCTGACCTGGAAATCGGTGCGGCCGTTGCTGCACGCGATGGAGCAGCGATTCGGCGCGCCTTTGTCGCTAGACCAGCTGGCGCGGGCTCTGCGCGAAACGGCGGCGGACTTGTGCGGTGACCGCGTCTGGTCGGGGCCTGATGGACGCATGGCCGGCGAGTTGATTGCCGAGCTCGAAACTGCCGACGATGCGCGCCGCCTGGCGCTCGAGGCCGAGGATTGGGTGCCCGTGCTGCGACAGATGTTCGATGCCCGGCCGGTGCGTCCACCCTATGGCGGCCACCCGCGCGTGTTCATCTGGGGCCTGCTGGAAGCGCGGCTGCAAAAGGCCGAGTTGCTGATCCTGGGCGGCCTCAATGAAGGAACCTGGCCGGCCGCTGCCGCGCCCGACCCGTGGCTGGCGCCCAAGATCCGCACCGAGCTCGGCCTGCCCGGGTTTGATTACCGGATCGGCCTCGCCGCGCACGATTTCGCCAGCGCCTTGGGTGCGCCCAGAGTCCTGGTGACTCGCGCGCGGCGTGACAGCCGCTCGCCGACGGTCGCCTCGCGCTTCTGGCTGCGGCTGGAAGCGATGACCGGCGGCTTGGCACGCGATCACCGGCTTGAGCGGCTGGTAAGCGCGCTGGATGATCCCGGATCAGTGCATCCGGTAGCAAAGCCGCAACCCTGTCCGCCGGCTGAGCAGCGTCCTGAGAGGATCCGCGTTACGGCCGTCGACCGGCTGAAGGCCGATCCATTCGCTTTCTATGCGCAGGCGATCCTTAAGCTCGACGCGCTCGATCCGGTCGATGCCGACCATAGCGCTGCCTGGAAGGGCATCGCGGTTCACAAAGTGTTGCAGGACTGGCTACAGCATGACGAGTGCGACCCGGACAGGCTTCGCCCCCGCGCCGAGGCATTGCTGCGCGACGAAGCCATCCACCCGATGCTGCGCGCCCTCTGGGCCGCCCGCTTGCTGGAGGCCATCGATTGGATCGCCGACCTGGAGCGCGCCAACCAGGCGGAGGGGCGGCGTCCGCTGCGGGCCGAGGCGAGCGGCGAGGCAGTGCTCGCCGGAGTGACGGTCTATGGCCGTGCGGACCGGATTGACCGGCTAGCCGATGGTGGGCTTGCGGTCATCGACTACAAGACGGGCGCCCCGCCGACGCAGAAGGCGGTGAGTGCCGGCTTTGCTTTGCAACTTGGGCTACTCGGCCTGATTGGCCGTGCCGGCGGATTCGACAAGATCAGCGGCGATCCTGAAGCCTTCGAATATTGGTCGCTGCAACGGCACAAGGGCAGCTTCGGGAGGCTGATGCGGCCTGACAAGGACATGGCTCCCGGCGAGTTCCTCGAACATGCTTATGCCAACTTTGCCGAGGCAGCGGGTCGCTGGCTGACCGGAGATGAGGCGTTCACGGCCAAGCTCAACCCGGCCTACGCGCCTTATGGCGATTATGATCAGCTGATGCGGCTCGAAGAATGGTACGGGCGCCGATGACCGGACTATTTGCGGGGCCTCTTCTTGACGTTGGACGCATAGAGCAAGGCAGCCACGATAGCCGCCGAGCCTATGCCGACAGCGACCCCCGCTTTCACCAGCTTGGCGCGGCGTTCTTCATTGGCTTTGTCGAGATCATCATTGCTGTCGGTCATGCGTCACCCTCTATGGCGTTCGGCACCGCTTTGGAAGCCGCATGAGCGCGCGGCATAAGACCCTGCCGGACCTAAAGGACGAGCAGGCGCTGGCATCGGATCCCACGGTCCACGCTGCACTCTCCGCTTCGGCCGGCACCGGCAAAACGCAGGTGCTC
>JBKPSK010000132.1:0-9779 GCA_046734995.1 Pseudomonadota bacterium | reverse complement strand
GCGTTACCGGCGCAGCGAGGACGAACAGCCAGGCCTCGGGCCGCTCCGTGTAGCGGCGGATCAGTAGGGCGAGGGGAAGGAGCGTCGCCGCCTGCCAGACGAATAGCGCCGGAAGGTAGGGCAAGGTGGCCAGCGCCGCGGCGATCAGCAGAAAGGGCGGCGGGTAATGCCAGCCATACCATTCGGTGAGGCGCGGGCCGTGGAATTGCTCCTGGACCGCGCGATGGGCGTCCCAGTTCCAGACTTCCGCGGCGCGGCCGTCGAGCGCCATGCGGCCCGCCGTCCACATCTGCGAGAAGTCGGTGCCGAGCGGCCGCCCGCGCCAGTCGAGAGTGCCTTGGGAGGTGGCGAGCAGATAGCCAAGGATGGCAAGCGAGACGAGGCCGCAGATATACGCAATGCGGATTGTCCGCTCGCGAGTCAGCCAGTCGCCGGTTGAAATTCCCCCCATGTTTTGAGCCCTAGCGCGGAAGAGCCTAAGAAATCATCCCTTCAAGCGGCGTGACGGGAGTGAATCCCGTGACTCCGATGGACACGGCTTAAAACCGGTCGTCAGCGGGGGATCGGCATCTCCTCGACACAAGCTTGGATTTACAAGCAAATCCGCCCTTGTGTTCGGCGCCTTGCGGCCCTTGTCGGGCCGCTTCGCGCTCCTATATCGCCACCGAAACGTCAAATTTGCGGGCGCTTCGGCGCCCGGGGGCAAATGAGAGGGAATAACTATGGCCAAGGTGATCGGTATCGATCTTGGAACCACCAACAGCTGCGTCGCCGTCATGGAAGGCGGCAAGCCGAAAGTCATCGAGAACAGCGAGGGCGCGCGGACCACGCCGTCGGTCGTCGCCTTTACAAAGGACGGTGAGCGCCTGATCGGCCAGCCGGCCAAGCGCCAGGCGGTTACCAATCCCGACAACACCATCTTTGCGGTGAAGCGCCTGATCGGCCGCCGTTTCGACGATCCGATTACCAAGAAGGACACCGAATTGGTGCCCTACAAGATCGTCAAGGGCCCGAATGGCGACGCCTGGGTCAATGCAGGCGGCAAGGATTACAGCCCGTCGCAGATTTCCGCATTCATCCTGCAGAAGATGAAGGAAACCGCCGAGGCCTATCTCGGCGAGACGGTCACCCAGGCGGTCATCACGGTTCCCGCTTACTTCAACGACGCCCAGCGCCAGGCAACCAAGGATGCCGGCCAGATCGCCGGCCTCGAAGTCCTGCGCATCATCAACGAGCCGACCGCGGCGGCGCTCGCTTATGGGCTGGAGAAGCAGGAAGGCAAGACGATCGGCGTCTATGACCTCGGCGGCGGCACGTTCGACATTTCGACGCTCGAGATCGGCGACGGCGTCTTCGAGGTGAAGTCGACCAACGGCGACACCTTCCTCGGCGGCGAGGATTTCGACGCCAAGATCGTCGAATTCCTGGCCGACAAGTTCAAGGCGAAGGAAGGTATCGATCTCAGGACCGACCGGCTGGCGCTGCAGCGGCTGAAGGAGGCTGCCGAAAAGGCGAAGATCGAGCTGTCGTCGGCGGCGACGACCGAGATCAACCAGCCATTCATCACGGCGCGCATGGAAGGCGGCGCGACGACGCCGCTGCACCTGGTCGAGACGATCACCCGCGCCGACCTCGAGAAGCTGGTCCAGCCGCTGATCGATCGCACGCTCGATCCGTGCAAGAAGGCGCTCAAGGACGCCGGCATCAAGGCCGAGGACATCGCCGACGTCGTGCTGGTCGGCGGCATGACCCGCATGCCGCGTGTCCGCGAAGTGGTGAAGGACTTCTTCGGCCGCGACCCGCACACCGGCGTCAATCCGGACGAAGTGGTGGCCATGGGCGCTGCCATTCAGGCCGGCGTGCTTCAGGGCGACGTCAAGGACGTGCTGCTGCTCGACGTGACCCCGCTGTCGCTCGGCATCGAGACTTTGGGCGGCGTCTTCACCCGGATGATCGACCGCAACACGACCATCCCGACCAAGAAGAGCCAAACCTTCTCGACCGCCGACGACAACCAGAATGCGGTCACCATCCGGGTATTCCAGGGCGAGCGCGAGATGGCTTCGGACAACAAGATGCTCGGCCAGTTCGACCTGGTCGGGATCCCCCCGGCGCCGCGCGGTGTGCCGCAGATCGAAGTCACTTTCGACATCGATGCCAACGGCATCGTCCACGTCACCGCCAAGGACAAGGGCACGGGCAAGGAGCAGCAGATCCGTATCCAGGCCTCGGGCGGGCTTTCCGACGCCGACATCGACAAGATGGTCAGTGAAGCCGAACAGTTCGCCGAAGAAGACAAGCAGCGCCGCGAAGCCGCGGAGTCGAAGAATCAGGCCGAAAGCCTGATCCATTCGACCGAGCAGCAGCTCAAGGAGCATGGCGACAAGGTCGCGGCCGAGGTGAAGGGCGAGATCGAAACTGCGCTCGCCGAGGCGAAGACCGCGGTCGAGGGCGGCGATCCGGCCCAGATGACTGAAAAAACCAATGCGCTCGCCCAGGCGGCGATGAAGCTCGGCCAGGCCATGTACGAGCAGCAGCAGGCTGCCGGCGCCGCCGAAGCCGGCGCTTCCGAGGAAGCCGCAGCCGAGGCCAAGCCGGCGGATGAGGACGTTGTCGACGCCGAATTCTCCGAAGTCGACGAAGAGAATAAGGGATAGGGCTATGGACCGTCATTCCAGTTGTGCTGGGGTGGCGGGCCAAGTCGGGGGACTGTTGCGTGGTTGAGGGCGACTATTACCAGCTGCTGGGCGTGCCGCGCTCCGCCGACGAGCGGACGATCAAGGCCGCCTACCGCAAGCTGGCGATGGAATGTCACCCAGACCGCCACAATGGCTGCCAGGAGCGGGAAGCCAAGTTCAAGGCGATCAGCGAGGCTTATGACGTCCTCAAGGACCCGCAGAAGCGCGCCGCATACGACCGCTTCGGCAAGGCCGCGTTCAATGGTGGCAGCGGCGGCAACCCGTTCGGTGCAGGCGGCTTCGAAGGCTTCTCCGATATTTTCTCGACCATCTTCGGTGAGTTCATGGACCCGCGCGGCCAGCGCCAGAACGCCGCCCGTGGCGCCGATTTGCGGTACGACCTGGAGCTGAGCCTCGAAGAGGCATTCGCCGGCGCATCCAAGACCATCAACGTCGAGGCGCACGCCCGCTGCGAGGGCTGCGAGGGCCGCGGCTCACGCGGCGAAAGCCGGGCAGCGCGCTGCGGCACTTGCGGCGGCGCCGGCAAGGTGCGCGCGCAGCAAGGCTTTTTCATCGTCGAGCGCGGCTGCCCGACGTGCCTAGGTTCAGGAGAAACAATCGCCGACCCCTGTTCGGCCTGCGACGGCGAGGGGCGGGCCTTGAAGCGCCGCAAGCTCAATGTCGACGTTCCCGCGGGTGTCGATGAAGGCACGCGCATCCGCGTCGCCGGCGAGGGGGAATGCGGTATTCGCGGCGCTGCCAGCGGCGACCTCTACATCTTCGTGCACATGAAGCGGCACGGCATCTTCCAGCGCGAAGGCACGACCCTGGTCGCCGAATGTCCGATCAGTTTCACCACCGCGTCTCTCGGCGGATCCATCGCCGTCCCCGGAGTCGATGGCGAGAAGATCGAGATCAAGATCCCCCCAGGGGTCCAGTCGGGCGAGACTCTGCGCCATCGCGGCGCCGGCATGAGCGTCCTCAATGGCCATGGCAGGGGCGATTTGGTGGCGCGCATCCTGGTCGAGACGCCGACCAAATTATCGGCCAAGCAGAAAGACCTGCTGCAGGCGTTCCGCGACACCGAGACCGGGGAGGAATGCCCGGCGACGCGCAGCTTCTTCCAGCGCATCAAGGGCAAGCTGGGCGGCTAGGCCCCGGCGCGCGATTCGCAAAGCTCGGCGCGCATCGCCAGCAAGTCGCCGAACAGCTCCGCAGCGGCGATGCGGTCGAGAGTCGGCTGGCGCGGATTGCGGTTGAGGCAGACGGCGACGCCCCACGGTGTGCCCGCTGAAATCAGTGGCACGCACAAGGATGCGGGCGCCTGGCCCGGGTCGGTCGGCCCCCATTCATCTTTCGTCCATCCCCGCAGGAGTGCTCGTTCGACCAATGTGCGCGGTGCCGGCGGCTCCAGCGGCGCATTGCCGCGGGCCGCATCGGCGAGAATCCGGGTCAGCGGTGGCGGGCAATGAACGGGAGTCGCCGCGGAGCCGCGTGCATCCTCTGCGATTCGCGTTGCCCGGCCGTGCTTATCAAGTCGGAACAGGGTGACGCTGTCGAAGCCGACCAAAGAGCGCAGGAGATGCGATCCGCGCTGAACGAGATCGGTGACGCTTTCGCAGCCATCGAGGGTGTCAGCCAGCTGGCGAACCATTCCGACCGAGTCTCGCGCTTCGGCATGTGCGGCGGGAAATGCCTCCAGGACGATCATGCCGTCCTTGAAATGCAGGGCGACGTCGAACGGCTTGGGAACGCTGGCGAAAAACAGGGAAAAGACCCGCGCCGTCCCCTGCGGGTCGCGCATCAGCGCCAGTTGGTTGCGCAAGGTGTGCACCGCCGCCGCGCCGAAGAATTCGCTGAGCGGCTGACCAATCATGAAGGGGCCACAGTCGGCGAAATGGTCGGCGAGGTTGGCCGAGACATGGGCGACGCGCCAGTCCTGGCCGAGCACGACCATAAAGCCGCACGGCTGTATTTCGGCAAATGCCTTGCCGCCTGATTTGCCCGTCCCCACGACTGTAAGCATAGCCGACACTGCGCCGGCCTGCGAGATGACGCTCGTTATGCGCCGAAAACGCGGGTGAAAATGGTGTCGACGTGCTTGAAATGATAATCGAGGTCGAAGCTAGCTTGGAGCGCGGCCGGGTCGATGTGGGCGGTGACCTCATGGTCGGCCTTGAGCAATTCCAGCAGCGATAGGGCGCCGTCGGACTCCCAGACCTTCATCGCGTTCCGCTGGACGATGGCATAGGCATCCTCGCGGCTGACTCCCGCTTGGGTTAGCGCCAGCAGCACGCGCTGCGAATGGATGAGGCCGCCCATGCGGTCGAGGTTCTTCTGCATCCGCTCCGGATAGATTAGCAATTTGTCGACGACCTGAGTCAGGCGTGCCAGCGCGAAATCGAGCGTGCTCGTCGCGTCGGGACCGATAAAGCGCTCGACGCTGGAGTGCGAAATGTCGCGCTCGTGCCAGAGGGCCACATTCTCTAGGGCCGGCGTGACGGCGGAGCGGACGACGCGGGCGAGGCCGGTCAAATTTTCGGTCAGCACCGGGTTGCGCTTGTGCGGCATGGCCGAGCTGCCCTTCTGGCCGGGCGCAAAATATTCCTCCGCCTCTAGCACCTCGGTTCGCTGCAAGTGGCGGATCTCGGTCGCCAGCCGCTCGATCGATGAGGCGATGACGCCGAGGGTGGCGAAGAACATCGCATGACGGTCGCGCGGGATGACCTGCGTCGACGCGGGCTCGGGCTTGAGGCCGAGTTCCTTCGCGACATGCTCCTCGACCGCGGGGTCGATGTTGGCGAAGGTGCCGACCGCCCCGGAAATGGCGCAGGTGGCGATCTCCGCGCGCGCCGCCGCCAGCCGCGCCTTGTTGCGGGCGAATTCCGCATAGGCCTGGGCCAGCTTGAGCCCGAACGTAACCGGCTCGGCATGGATGCCATGGCTGCGGCCGATGGTCGGGGTCAGCTTATGCTCGAACGCGCGGCGCTTGAGCACGGCGAGCAAGGCATCGAGATCGGCGATGAGGATGTCGGCGGCCTGCTTCAATTGCACCGCAAGTGCCGTGTCGAGCACGTCACTCGAAGTCATGCCCTGGTGCAGCCAGCGGCGCTCGGGACCCAATTTCTCGCCGGCCCAGGTGAGGAAGGCGATGACATCGTGCTTCGTCACCGCTTCGATGGCATCGATGGCCGCCACGTCGATGTCACCGACTGCATTGGCGTCGTAGGCGGCGCGGATCTTCGCCGCGTCCTCGGCGGGGACCATGCCGATCCTGCCCATCGCCTCGGCCGCGAACACCTCGATCTGCCACCAGATGCGGTAGCGGTTCTCGGGCGACCAGATGGCGGTCATTTCGGGGCGGGAATAGCGCGGGACCATGGCCGGGCGGCTAGCAGAGGCCGCCCAATGCATCAAATCAGGCCGAGCGCCTTCATGCTGGAGCGGGCGGACGAGCCGACGATGACATGGTCGTGGACGGCGATCTTCATGTGGCGGCCTGCCTCAATCAGGTCGCGGGTCAGGCGGATGTCCTGGCTGCTGGGCGAGGGATCGCCCGAGGGATGGTTGTGGACGATGATGATGGCCGTGGCGCCCAATGCGATCGCGCGGCGGATGACTTCGCGGACATGTACCGAGGCTTCGTCGACCGATCCGCGCCACATGGCCTCGTTTGCCAGCAACATGTTCTTGGCGTTGAGAAAGAGAACGCGGACTTCCTCGACGCTCGAATGAGCCATCGCCGCCTGCAGATAGTCGCCGAGCGCATCCCAGCTCGACAGGATCGGCCGGCCTTCGACACGGGTTTCGAGCAGTCGGAGGGCGGTCGCCTCGGCGATTTTGAGCGCGCCGATCGTCGCCTCGGTTAGCCCCTCGCGCTTCAAAGTCTCGGAGTCCGCGTTCAAAAGCGGGCCGACCCCGCCGAACTGATCGATTAGCCGCTTGGCCAGCGGCTTGGTGTCGACACGCGGAATCGACAAAGCGAGGAGATATTCAACGAGCTCATGGTCGAGCAAGGCCTTGGGGCCGCCATCGAACAGGCGTTTTCGCAAGCGTTCTCGATGACCGGATGCTGGGCTCGGCTGATCGGCCACGCGATTCTCCTGCGCAAAACATCACCGAGCAGTCGCAGGCTAGGAACAAGTCGCCGCACGTGCAACGGCGCGTTCGTGCCGCTAACGGAACGGCGGCGGAAACAGGGGGTTTATTCGCCGATGGCCGACCGGCACGACGATACTGACGGCGAATCGCCGCCACCGGTTCATCTTGTCCGGCGGCAGACTTTCGGGAGGACCGCGCGGATCGTCCTGCTCGCCGCGCTCGGGCTGTTGGTCATCGCGCTCGTTTCGGCCTGGCTGGCGCGGCGGCCAATCGCCGACACGTTCATCAAGCGCGAGCTCGAACGCAAAGGCGTGCAGGCGACCTACACGCTCGACCACATCGGGCTGCACAACCAGCAGATCAGCAACGTCTCTATCGGAGATTCGAAGAATCCGGATCTCGTCGCCCGCGCTGCGCTCATCCAGATGCGAATCAAGTGGAACGGCACAGTCGAGGTTTACCGGATCGTCGCGCGCGGCGTGCGGCTCAACGGCCGACTCTTGAAGAGCGGCCGCGTCAGTTGGGGACAGATCGACAAATTGCTGCCGCCGCCAAGCGGCAAGCCATTCCGCCTGCCCGACGTCGTGCTCGACATCGCCGACAGCCGAATACGGCTCGATTCGCCTTATGGCCGGATGGGGTTCGCGGTCCTCGGCCGCGGCAAGCTGACCGGCGGCTTCAAAGGCCGGTTGGCGGTTGCCGGCCCGCACCTCGACGTCGGCGCGTGCAGCCTCGAGGCGTTCCACAGCAATGTCGCCATCGCCGTGGTCGCGCGGCGGCCGCGAGTCCTCGGGCCGGTGGCTGCCAGCGCCTTCAATTGCCCGGCAAGCCGCATGGCGATGGTCTCGCCCCACCTCGATCTCGACAGCAACTTCAGCGAATCATTCCAGAGTTTCGACGGGAAGGGGCGCCTTGCCGTTGCCAGCTTTACCGCCGGCGACAATGGGCTCGCGAACCTGGTCGCCAATATCGGTTTTGAAGGCACTCCGACCGACGCCAGCGGCCAATTCGACCTGGCGGCCCAGCGGGCGCGGCTGGCGACCATCTATGCCGACCGGACGCGGCTCAATGGCGCCTATCGGCTGCAATCGGGCAAGGGCAGGCTGGCGGTGGCAGCCGACTACGGGGCCAACAGCGCAAGCCTTGCCGGCCCGCTATTCGCCCAGCTGACCGATGTGCTCGACGCGGCGGACGGAACCCCGATCGAACCGGTTGCCAGGGCGATGGCAAAGGCCGTTCGCCGCACTGCCGGGAACTTCGATGCCACCGGCAAGCTGCTGCTGGTCAATTTCCCGGGTGGCGGCGGCGTGCGGATCGAAACGGCAGAGGTTTACGGGTCCGGCGGCGCCCGGGCCCGCATCCGCGGCCGGGATGGCATCAATTATTACTGGCCTTCGGGCCGAATCCGGGTCGACAGCAACATCGCCATGGCCGGCGGCGGGCTTCCGAGCGCCGAGGTCTCGCTCAGCCAGCCGCGCGGCGGCGCGCCGATGACCGGCGAAGCGCGAATTGCGCCATACCAGGTCGGCCGGGCGCGCCTGGCGCTCGCCCCGGTACGGTTCGCCGCGACACGCGAGGGGTCGACCGACGTAACGACGATCGTGCTGGTCGACGGCCCGGTACCGGGCGGCTGGGTGCGCGGGCTGCGCGTGCCGATCGATGCCAGCTTCGGCGGGCCGAGCGGCTTCGCCTTCGGACGCACCTGCCTCGACGCCCGCTTCGCCAGCTTCCAGATGGGCGCGCTGCGCCTGAACGGCGCGCGGCTGCCGGTCTGCCCGATCGGCCCGGCGATCGCTTACCAGGATCGTGCCGGCATTTTGCAGGTTGGCGCATTGCTTCGCCAGCCACGCTTCGCCGGCGCGCTCGGCAGCTCGCCATTCAGCATGGCCGCCACGTCCGCCCGCATGCTGCGCGAGCGCTTCGCGGTCGCCGAGCTCCACGCGCGCATGGGCAAGGCCGATGCGCCCGTCCTGCTCGATGCCGCGCGGCTGGAAGGCAATTACTCGGGGAGCGGTACAGTCGGGGGCGGCCGCGGGATCATTGGGCGCGTGCCCTTGCAACTCAGCGAGGCAGCGGGGCGCTGGCGGATGCAGCAGGGCAAGCTGGCGTTCAACGGCGGACTCATGCTGTCGGACCGGGCCGAGCCGTCGAAATTCTATCCGCTCAAGAGCGACGATGTCGAATTCTCGCTGGCCAATAACCGCATCCGCGCCACAGGCACGTTGAAGCATCCGGCGTCGGGCACGAAGGTGACCGATGTCACCATCGCCCACAATCTCGACACGGGCGAGGGCAATGCCGTGCTTGACGTGCCCGGAATCCGCTTCGGCGCGAACCTGCAGCCTGAGCAGCTGACGCAGCTGACGCAGGGCGTCATCGCTTTAGTCAACGGTGGGGTGTCGGGGCAGGGGCGGATCGCCTGGAGCGGCGAGAAGGTCACTTCGACAGGCGACTTCACGATCAACGACATGAATCTCGCCGCCCCATTCGGTCCGGTCACCGGCATGCGCGGGACGATCCATTTCACCGATCTGCTGGGGCTCGAGACGGCGCCGGGCCAAAGCCTGACGATGGAGACGATCAACCCCGGCATCCTCGTCGAGAACGGTGTCGTCCACTACCAGCTGCTGCCCGACCAGCTGGTCAAGGTCGAGCGCGGCGAATGGCCGTTTATGGGCGGCCGCCTGATCCTCCACGAAACCATCCTCAACTTCGCCAAGCCTACCGCCAAACGACTGACCTTCGAGGTCGTGGGGCTCGACGCACATACCTTCGTGGCCAGCATGGGTTTCAAGGAAATCGACGCGACCGGCAGCTTCGACGGCATCCTGCCGATGATCTTCGACGAGAATGGCGGCCGCATCATCGGCGGCCGGCTGGATTCCCGGCCGGGCGGCGGCTCGCTCCAGTATAATGGCGTCGTTAATAAGGCGAACCTCGGCACCATGGGCAATATCGCCTTCGAGGCACTGCGGGACCTGCGCTTCAAATCGATGATCG
>JBKPSK010000131.1:0-11278 GCA_046734995.1 Pseudomonadota bacterium | reverse complement strand
TCAGACCATCATCTATTCGGTTCACCAGGACGTTGGCCACCTCGGCATCTTCGTGTCGGGCAAGGTCGCGACCCGCGAGCATGACGAGTTCGCGAGCGCGATGGACATGATCGACCTGATGCCGCCCGGCCTCTACGAGGCTGTTCTCGAGGAAGTTACCGATGCCACCGACAATCGCGAGCTGATCCAGGGTCGTTATCTATTCCGGCTTGTCCCGCGCACGCTTGAGGACATACGCGCGCTCGGCGGCAACAGCCCGGAGGACGACGCCAAATTTGCGACGGTGAACCGGATATCCACCGTCAACCGCCGGCTGTACGACAGCTATCTTGGGCCACTGGTCCAGGCGATGACAACCTCGGCCTACAGCGATTGGACGCGAAAGCTGCATCCTAACCGCGTGCGCTTCGCCATCTTTTCGGATGAAAATCCGGCGATGCGATCGGTAGCCGAAGCTGCCGCCAAAATCCGCGAAAAGCGGGCGCCGGTGCCCGAAGACAATGTTTTCCTCGCCGGAGAGAAAGCGATGGCAACCGCCATCAGCTCTACGCTGTCGGCGATCGGAACGGCGCGCGATGTCGCAATCGAGCAGCTATTTCACTTCACTTATGGATCGCCGCTTCTCCAGGCTCTGGTCGGGCTCGATCCGAAAGCCGCGGCCGACGAGCGCAAGCTGGAGCGCCAGGCGCTGCGCGAGGCAGCACAGGCCAAACGCCGCGAGGAGCTGGAAACACGCTTCGAGGAGGGCGGCGCTGTCGAAGCGGCGCTGCGCGCAATTGCCTTCGTGCGCAGGGGCGAGGGCGGTGCCGACGAGCGCAGCTACGCCGCCGTCAAAGCGTTGCACGATGCGCAGCCGCCGGGCCGACCGCGGACCATGGCGCAGCTGAAGGACGCGCTCCGCGACCAGGCCGCATTGCTGCGCCTCGACGAGAAGCGGGCGGTCGATGCCATCCCGAAGCTGCTGCCGCGGGACGCCGACGACCGCGCGCGCACGCTCCGCGCCGTGCAGCGCGTACTATCGGCCCAAGGCGAGCTGTCCGACAAGGGCAAGCGCCGCCTCGCCCGCGTCGAAAAGCTGTTCGACGCCAAGCCGGCGCCGGTTGCCAAGAAGGAGGACGCCGATGCCCGTGCTTGAAGCCCCGCCCAGGACCGACACCAATGCCCACGACAAATTCCATCAACTCGTAGCGAGAGCGCAGAAACATGCGCCGGCAAAAACCGCGGTTGCTCATCCCTGCGACAAATCCTCGCTCGAAGCCGTGGTCGAAGCTGCAAGAATGAAGCTCATCGAGCCGATCCTGGTCGGGCCGGAGCAGCGCATCCGAGCGGTCGCCGCGGAGAACAACCTCGACATCAGCAAGTTCGAGATCATCGATGCCGAGCATAGTCATGATTCAGCCGCGAAGGCGGTGGCGCTGGTCCGCGAAGGACGCGCCGAGGCGCTGATGAAGGGGAGCCTGCACACCGACGAAGTCATGGGCGCCGTGGTCGCGCGCGAAACGGGCCTAAGGACTTCGCGGCGCATCAGCCACTGCTTCGTCATGGACGTCCCCGGCCACGACCAGCCGTTGGTCATCACCGACGCCGCGGTCAACATCGCGCCGGACCTCAAGGTCAAGGTCGACATCGTCCAGAATGCGATCGACCTCGTCCATGCCTTGGGTCAGGACGAAGCGCGAGTTGCGATCCTGAGCGCGATGGAGACGGTCAACCCCGACGTCCCCTCGACGCTCGAGGCCGCGGCATTGTGCAAGATGGCCGACCGCGGCCAGATCACCGGCGGCGTCCTCGACGGGCCGCTGGCGCTCGATAATGCGATCAGCCCCGAAGCGGCCAGGATCAAAAAGATCGTCTCGCCGGTCGCCGGCCGAGCCAACGTGCTGGTCGTGCCCGACCTTGAGGCCGGCAACATGCTGGCCAAGAGTCTGTCGTTCCTCGCCGACGCGGATGCCGCCGGAATTGTGCTTGGCGCCAAGGTGCCGATCATCCTGACCAGCCGCGCGGACGAGGAAACGGCGCGGCTCGCGTCCTGCGCAGTTGCCTCGTTGCTGGTTGCTGCCCGGCGGGCGAGCGCCGCCGCGGCCATCCAGTAGGAGCTGGGTCAGTGAGCGACGTCCGGCCGATCCTGACCGGGCACAAATCGCTGGTCGTGGGCATCGCCAACGACCAGTCGATCGCCTTTGGCTGTGCCGAGGCATTCCGCAACGCGGGCGCCGATCTCGCCATCACCTGGCTCAACGACAAGGCGCGTCCCTTTGTCGAGCCGCTGGGCGCGCAGCTCGGTGCCGAGATCATGGCGCCGCTCAACGTCGAGACGCCCGGCGAGCTGGAGGCCGTGTTCGAAAAGATTGGCAAGCGCTGGGGCAGGCTCGACAGCCTCGTGCACTCCATCGCCTTCGCGCCCAAGGAAGATCTGCAGAGCGGGTTGCTGGATTGCTCGGCGGCCGGCTTCGCGCGGGCAATGGACGTATCCTGCCATTCTTTCGTGCGGATGGCGAAGTTGGCGGCGCCGCTGATGAAGGACGGCGGCACGATGTTCGCCATGAGCTACCTCGGCGCCAGCCGGGTCGTTGCCAACTATAATGTCATGGGGCCGGTGAAGGCGGCACTTGAGGCCGCCTGCCGCTACATCGCCTACGAACTCGGTCCGCAGGACATCCGCGTCCACGCCATCTCGCCCGGGCCGCTCAAGACCCGCGCCGCCTCCGGCCTCAAGGATTTCCATCGGTTGCTCAACGACGCCGTCGAGCGCGCCCCGCTGCACGAGCTGGTCGACATCGAGGACGTCGGAGCGACCTGCGCCTACCTCGCCAGCGACTTCGCGAAACGGGTGACTGGGGGAACTATCTACATCGACGGCGGCGCCAACATCGTCGCCTGACGGACAAGGATGAAAGTCATGGCCGAATGCATCGCAGTGGTGAACGCCGGCTCATCGAGCGTGAAGTTCGGCTTCTACGACACGGAAGGCGATGAGCCGCTGTTGCTCAAGGGGCAGGTCGAGCAGATCGGTGTCTCGCCGAGCCTCACGGCCAGCGACGACGACGGCAACCAGCTCGCGACGCGGAGCTGGCCGGCCGAGGGCTTCGGTCACGCCGAGGCGATGCACGCCATCATCGAGACGGCGCGCGAGCTGCTGCCCGGCTCAAGCGTCAAGGGCGTCGGACATCGCGTCGTCCATGGGGGCACGAGCTTTGCCTCGCCAGTCGAGGTGACGGCCGACATCATTGCGGAGCTGGAAAAGCTGTCGCCGCTCGCGCCATTGCACCAGCCGCATAACCTCGCACCGATCAAGGCGATTGCCGCCGCCGTGCCGGTCATCCGCCAGGTGGCCTGCTTCGACACTGGCTTCCACCAGACGCAGCCGCATCTAGCCAAGGCCTTTGCCCTGCCGCGCGAGCTCAGCGACGCGGGCATCAGGCGATACGGCTTTCACGGCCTGTCGTACGAGTTCGTCAGCACTCGGCTGCGGGTGGTCGCGCCCGAACATGCCGACAAGCGCATCGTCATTGCCCACCTTGGCAACGGCGCAAGTCTTTGCGCTCTCCACAAGGGTCGCAGCGTGGCGACGACGATGGGCTTCACCGCGGTCGAGGGCCTGATGATGGGGACGCGCTGCGGCTCGATCGACCCAGGCGTGCTCATCTATCTGATGGACGAGCGCGGCATGGATGCGAGGGCGCTGGAGGGCCTGGTCTACAAGAAATCGGGCCTGCTTGGCGTGTCGGGAATCTCGTCCGACATGCGCACGCTTCGCGGTTCGGACGACCCCAAGGCGCGCGAGGCGATCGACCTCTTCATCTATCGCATCGTGCGCGAGATCGGGTCGCTGGCGGCGGCCCTCGGCGGGCTCGACGGATTGGTGTTCAGCGGCGGCATCGGCCAGCGCGACACCAAGACCCGGGAAGAGGTCGTTGCCGGCTGCGGCTGGCTGGGCGCCGTTCTCGACAAGGAAGCGAATGCCGATCACGAGCAGAGGATCGAATCCGCTCTGTCGAAGATCCCGATCTGGGTGCTGCCGACCGACGAGGAACGGGTCATCTGCCGGCACACGGCGGCGTTGCTCGGACTCTAGTTCAACCTTGCATTGAAGGCGGCGTCACGTCGGGTCATGTAGAGATCGACGATCTCGACATAGCCTCGCAGCGCTTCGAGCTGAACCTCCAGCTCCCTGCGCCAGCGATATGGGAGCCGACCCGCCAGCAATCCGGTGGTTTCGCCAATGGCGGCGACCATCGCCTGCCGGAAGACGGCAAGATTGGTGTCCCAAAAGGCGTCGGCTTCAATCTCACCGCGGTCGAGCAGGCGCAGGCCGTCCTCGAGCTCCTCGACGGTGAGCGGGGCCGCGATGAAAATACTGCTCGCTTCGAAGGGCATGTCGGCCATGGGTCATGGCTAGAAACCTGCGAGGGCCGGGCCTATCGAGATATCACCCGATACGCGCTCCTGACATTTCGCACGCCGCTGCTAGCATAAGGCGATGGGAGCCGAGCCAGAACATCTCGACATGCTGATCGTCGGCGCGGGCCTGTCCGGAATAGGTGCCGCCGCGCACTTGCAGCGCGGCTGCCCGGACAAGAGCTTCCTGATCCTGGAAGCCCGCGACGCTATCGGCGGTACCTGGGATCTGTTCCGCTATCCCGGCGTCCGCTCCGATTCCGACATGTACACGCTTGGCTATGCCTTCAAGCCGTGGACCAGTCCCAAGGCGATCGCCGATGGCATGGCGATCCGAGACTATGTCCGGGAAACCGCCGTCGATCACGATATCGACCGGCATATCCGCTTCGGCCATCGGGTGACTGCCGCCGACTGGTCCACGGCAGACGCATTGTGGCGAGTCGAAGCGGAAACTGCCGGCGGCCGAGTGGTCTTCGCCTGCCGTTTCCTGGTCATGGCCGCCGGCTATTACGATTATGACGAGGCCTATCGCCCTCATTGGCCGGGCGAAGAGTTATTTCGTGGCCCAATCGTTCACCCGCAATTCTGGCCGGAGAATGTGGAGGTGCGCGGCATGAGAATCGCCATCATCGGCAGCGGCGCGACGGCGGTGACGCTCGCGCCGGAACTGGCGCGCGAGGCGGCCCATGTCACGCTGGTCCAGCGCACGCCCAGCTACATCGTCTCCAGGCCTTCGGTAGACCGCATCGCCGAACGCCTGAAACAGCGGCTGCCGGCACGCGCGGCATATGCCCTCACGCGGTGGAAGAACGTCCTGCTGACCGCCTTCTTCTATCGCCTGGCGCGGCGGCGGCCCGAGCGCACCGCGGCGAAGCTGATCGATCTCGCACGACAAGACGTTGGCGAGCGGTTCGCCAAATCGGACTTCACGCCTCCTTACAATCCGTGGGACCAGAGGCTGTGCCTCGTGCCCGACGGCGATCTGTTCAAGGGAATCCGCGATGGCAAGGTGTCGATGGCAACGGGCGCCATCGAGCGGTTCACCGAACGCGGCCTGCGCCTGGCGAACGCCACGGAGGTCGAGGCGGACATCGTGGTTGCGGCTACGGGCCTGAAGGTTGTGGTCCTCGGCAAGGCTCGAGTCTCGATCGACGGCAGGCCGGTCAACGTGCCTGAGGCGATGGTCTACAAGGGGATGATGCTGAGCGACGTGCCGAACCTGATGTTCATCTTCGGCTACACCAACGCCAGCTGGACTCTGAAGGCCGACCTTGCCTGCGAATATCTCGTCCGACTGCTCAAGCGAATGGACAAGGCGGGTGCCTCTGTCGCCGTCGCCCGGCGCGATCCCAATATGCCCGAAATCCCGTTCCTCGACTTCACGTCCGGTTATGTCCGGCGCGCGCTCCCGGTCCTTCCCCGGCAGGGGGCGCGGCGGCCGTGGCGGCTCTATCAGAATTATCTGCTCGACCTTCTGACCCTGCGTTTCGGCCGGATCGAGGACGGGACACTTAGCCTGGAGCGCGCCGCTTAGACCGAGCGCACCGCGGCGACCGCGCTATCCCAGGTTTCGATGCGCCGGGCGCGGGCATTCTCGTCGCAGGCCGGGCTGAACCGGTCGACGTCGCCGCGCACCGCCGAGGCCGCTTCCTCGAGCGAGGCGAAAAGGCCGGCACCGACGCCGGCGAGCATGGCAGCGCCCAAGGCGGTGGTTTCGATGTTGGCCGGACGCTCCACCTCCAGTCCCAGCAGGTCCGCGAGGTCCTGAGCGAGGAATCCGTTGGCCGACATGCCGCCGTCGATCCTTAGTGACGCCCAGCAGATCCCGTCCCCGGCAAAGGCGCGCTGCAGCTCGAACGTCTGGTTGGCGACGGCTTCCAAGGCAGCGCGGACGATATGGGCGCTGCTTGTTCCAAGTGTGAGGCCGAGGACGGCGCCCCGGACGTCGGGGTCCCAGTGCGGCGCGCCAAGCCCGGTGAAGGCGGGTACGATGCAAACGCCGGCGCTGTCTGGCACGGAGCGGGCCAGCGCCTCGCTTTCCGCCGCCGTGCCGATCAGCCCCAACTGGTCGCGCAGCCACTGCATCATGCTACCGGCGACGAACAGCGACCCTTCCAGCGCATAGCGCCGTTCCCCGTCCAGCTGCCAGGCGACCGTTCCCAGGAGGCGATGGTGTGAGACAGGCGACGAGTCGCCGGCGTGGGTCAGGAGGAACGTGCCGGTGCCGTATGTCGCCTTGGTGTCGCCGGCCGCAAAGCAAGCCTGTCCGATTGCCGCCGCCTGCTGATCGCCGGCGACACCGCAGATCGGGATCTGGGTGCCGAAATGGTCGGCCAGGGTTGTGCCGAGCCGGCCGGCGCTGTCGCAAATCTCCGGGAGCGCCGAGCGCGGTACGCCGAACAAGTCCAGCAAGCCTTCGTCCCAGCCACCGGTGAGCCGCATTAGCGCCGTGCGCGAGGCGTTGGTCGCGTCGCTGATGTGCAGGCCACCGGTCAGGCGGAAGATCAGCCAGCTGTCGATGGTGCCGATAGCAAGATTCTCACCCGCATCCTTCAGCTGCGGCCAATGGTCGAGCGCCCAGCGTATCTTCGACGCGCTGAAATAGGGATCGAGCAGCAGTCCCGTCGCGGCCTGCAGCGCCGGCTCGTGGCCAGCTCGCTTGAGCTCGTCGCAGAAAGGCGCGGTGCGGCGGTCCTGCCAGACGATGGCGGGCGCCAGCGGCCGGCCGCTGCGCCGGTCCCAGAAGACGATGGTCTCGCGCTGGTTGGTGATGCCAATGGCGGCGATCCTTGCCGCGCCGCCCGCCTGGTCGACCATGGCGCCGGCCGCGGCCCGGGTCAGCTGCCAGATTTCCTCGGGATCCTGCTCGACCCAGCCGGGCTGAGGGAATTCGCTGCGGAACAGATGCTGAGCAAGGCCGAGGCTTCGACCCGAAGCATCAAACAGCATGGCCCGCGCGCTTGACGTGCCTTCGTCGATGACCAGCAGCCGATCGCTCATTCGTCAGCCTCCTTTGGGAGCCAGTAAAGGCGCGTCCGGCCCGCTCTGGCAAGGCGGGTTCAGCGCAAGGCGGCGATCGCGTGGCGCTCTGCCGCGGCATCGAGCGGCTCGCCGGCAATGGTCGAGTCGATCAGCTCGGGGAACGGCGGTCGAGCCAGGCCTTGAGATTGCCCGGCGCATAGGGAGTCGGCTCGAACTCGAACGGTTCGCTGGCGTCGCGCCGCCACAGCACGCTGTCGTCGACCGACTCGGTCGCATCCTCTCCGATCGGCCGCTCGAGCCGGCCGAGCAGGAGCCACGGGAAGCGGCAGGAATTGACGATTATCCCCCGCGCCTGTTTCGCTTCGAGCTCGCCGATCCTGCGGGTGAAGAATTCATCGTCAAGCTTGACGATGTCGTTCACCTTGGACCGGATCCAGCGCAAGGTGATGTCCGACAGCACGGCATTTTCGTAGCCGCCGCCGACATTGCTGTGGGCGCCGGCGAACCAGCGCTGCTCGACCACCTGGCCGGGCGCCAAGCCGCGCTTCGTGTCCCACACCGCCGGCGCGAAATTGCGACGGTGCTCGTCGATAGCCAGCGCCTGGTAGGCGCGGTTGATCTTGGGGCTGAGCTTGACGTCGTGGAACTTATACTGGCTGCGGCCAATCCAGCGGAGCAGGCCGATCGGAACCCCCAGCGACCCGACTGTGTCCCAGACGACCATCAGGTCAATGTCAGGTTCCCTGGCGATCCAGGCCTTGTCGATTCTTGCGGGGTCGCGCTTTTGCGGCGGAGTCCGGTAATGCTCCCAGAGGATCGGCATCTTGTCGAGGTCGCCCTTGCGCAGCAGGCCGACGAGGCCGACCAGCCCGGCAAGGCTTCGTACCGTGAAGGCGCCGCGTGAAAAGCCGATGAGGACAATGCGGTCGCCCGGCAAATAATTGAGGCACAGGAAACGGTAGGCCCGCTGGACGTTGCGGGCGAGGCCGATGCCCATCGCCCCGCCGACCAATCGGTCGAACCAATTGCCGGTGCCGACCCCCTCGTCGTAATAGACGATCTGCACCTCTCCCTCATCGTTCTGCGGGCAGATGGCGCGGGCGATCTTGGTGACATTGGTCGGCCCGCCGCCCTGGTCCGGCTGGTTCCAGGTGCCGTCGCAGCAGATGATGAGCGTCTTCATTTGCCGCCCCTTTCAAGGTTGAGCACGATCCTAGTTTTTGCCCTTCAGCCATTTGCGGATGGGCACCCAGGCGGCGATCAGCGCACCAAACGCGACGAGGATTGCCGTGACCGCCTTGATCCAAGTCGGGGCGGCCGTCAGCGCATCCCAGATCCGATCGGGCCAGCTGACCTTGACGAGGATATCCTGCGAACTCGCGCCATTGCCCAGCGGCACCGGCTTGCCGTCTACGATTCCGACTGCCTGGGTCTTAACCGTCAATCGGCGCTGGCCGCCCATTTTCGGCACGACTTCCCATTGCCAGCGCCCCTGACCCCCCTGTGGAATGGCCTGCGTCGGGTCGGCCGGCTCGATCAGCTTGATGTCAAAGCCCGAGCCGACGAGCGTCGCCTTCATGAATCGGCCGACTTGCGCCTGGAAGGGCGTATCCTGGCCCGGCAACTCGGCAACGACTTCATTCGCCGTCGGCGGAGTCGCATCGCCATCACGTGAGGCAAGTGCCGGCGAATCGGCATTGCTGGTCATGTTCGCGTCGGTCGTGTTCTCGATGGTCTCCGTTGCATTGCTATCGGTGGGCTCCGGCGGCGGAGGCGGGGGTGGCGGAGGCGGAGGCGGAGGTGGCGGAACAGGCTTGGGCCGGTCGACGACCAACGTGACTTCGTAAACCTTGCCGCGGACCATGGCGTTCGGGGCATCGAGCGCGGCTGGAGCGGATTTCACGTCTTTCTGGAGCGCGGTGAGGTCTTCGCAATCCTCAACGGTCGCCAACATGCCCTCGATTGCTGCGCACGGTTCCTTGTCGGGTTCGGCGACGACTAGGTTATCGGTGGCATTGACGGCATTGTCGCTCGTGAGGTTCTCGTCGGCGTTCATGCTATTGTCCGCGGCCTCGTTGGAGGTGCAGGACATCAGCATTGCCGCCATGGCAAGAAGCGCGAAGTTCCGCATGTCGACGGCCCCCTTTTGTCGACGCGATTCGGCGAGGGTTGATTTAGCACGACGAACCGTTGACTTGAAGCTGGTGCCCCGGCGGCACCCAGCCAGGGCCAGGACGCATGGACCATTTCGACTTCCAGGACGGCGAGCTGCACTGCGAGGGCGTGCCGCTGAGCGACATCGCCCGCGAAGCAGGGACCCCGGTCTATGTCTATTCCTCCGCGACCATCCGGCATCATGCCAGGGTCATGACAAAGGCGCTCGCGGGGCTCGGCGAGCCGCTGATCGCTTATGCGGTCAAGGCCAATCCCAACCCCGCCGTGCTGTCAATATTGGCGGCCGAGGGACTGGGAGCCGACATCGTCTCGGTCGGCGAATATCGCCAGGCGCGCGCCGCCGGCGTGCCGACGGAGCGCATTCTATTTTCCGGCGTCGGCAAGACAGCCGGGGAAATGGCGGAAGCGCTGGCCGGCGGGCTTTGCCAGTTCAATGTCGAATCGGTCGAGGAGACCAGGACCTTATCGGATGTGGCGGTCGCGGCCGGACTGATTGCGCGGGTGGGTCTGCGGATCAATCCGGACGTCGAAGCCGGCACGCATGCCAAGATCACCACCGGCACCGCCGACAGCAAGTTCGGAATTCCCGCCGCCGACGCGCTGGCGGCGTTCCGCATCGCCGCAGGGCTGCCGGGGCTCAAGGTCCAGGGGATCACGGTCCATATCGGCAGCCAGCTGACCGATCTGGCGCCGCTCGAGGCGAGCTTCGTCCGGGTGGGCGAGCTCATTTCCGAACTGCGCCAGCAAGGCATCGAGATCAGCCTCGCGGATTTGGGCGGCGGGCTAGGCGTACCCTACGAACCGAATGAGCCGCGACCGCCGACGCCCGCCGACTATGGCGCGATGGTTGAGCGCGTTGCAAAGCATTGGGGCATTCGGCTCGCGTTCGAGCCCGGGCGGTTGATCGTCGCCAATGCCGGCATCCTGCTGACCCGGGTCATCCGCGTGAAGTCTGGCGCGCGTCATCCCTGGATCATCGTCGATGCGGCCATGAACGATCTGATGCGGCCTGCTCTTTATGATGCCTATCACCATCTCGAAGCGGTCCGCCCGGATAGTCAGCGGATGACGGCCAATATCGTCGGACCGGTGTGCGAGAGCGGCGACACCTTCGCTCTGGCGCGTGAGATGGACCGGGTCGAAGCCGGTGACCTTGTCGCCTTCCGCAGCGCCGGTGCATACGGCGCGGCCATGTCCAGCGGCTACAACAGCCGGCCGCTGACTCCCGAGGTACTGGTTGATGGCGACCGCTGGGCACTGGTCCGGCGGCGCGTCGACCTCGCCGATTGTTCGGCGATGCCCTTGCCCAAATGGCTCGACTGATCAGCCGGGAGGCAGCTCGCCGCGGCTCTCCTTGCGCGCCTTGTTGCCAATGAGGGCCAATGTACCGGCCATGACCAGCCCGAGTACGGGCCTGAGGCCCAGGCCGTCGTTGAAGAACGAAATCACCGCAGCGATCAGGAACAAAGCTGCGGCGACATAATAGATTCGCCAATCGGATGCCCAACGCATGTGCGGCCCTCCCCGAATTTGAAGCTGCGCTCCGCGACTCTCTTTGGCAAGGCCCTCAGTCGACCGAGTAGACCGACGGCTCGGGATGGCCGGCGCTGAAGTCGCTGTCCTCGCGAAAATTGGTGAACGAGACGCCTGCCTCGACGAGCCTCTGCCTGACATCAGCCCGGCCGAGCAGCGCCTGGGCTATAATCGCACGCTTGTCGGT
>JBKPSK010000130.1:0-4490 GCA_046734995.1 Pseudomonadota bacterium | reverse complement strand
TCGGTGGTCGCGATCGAGACGATCAATGGAGTCAAGCGCGTCAAGGCCGTGGGCGACGATGCCAAGCTGATGATGGGCAAGACCCCCGACAGCATCGAGGCCATCCGCCCGCTGCGCGACGGCGTGATCGCCGACATCGAGGTCGCCGAGGCGATGATCAAGCATTTCATCCAGAAGGTCCACGGCAAGAAGAGCCTGCTGCGCTATCCGGAGATCGTGATCTGCGTGCCGTCGGGCTCGACCAGCGTCGAGCGCCGCGCGATCCGCGACGCTGCGAGCAACGCCGGGGCGAGCCAGGTCTACCTGATCCTCGAGCCGATGGCGGCGGCGATCGGCGCCGACATGCCGGTGACCGAGCCGGTCGGCTCGATGGTGGTTGACATCGGCGGCGGTACCACCGAAGTGGCGGTGCTGTCGTTGCGCGGGCTCGCCTACACCACCAGCGTGCGGATCGGCGGCGACAAGATGGACGAGGCCATCGTCAGCCACGTCCGCCGTCACCACAACCTGCTGATCGGCGAAGCGACCGCCGAGCGGATCAAGAAGGACTATGGCACCGCGATCGTCCCCGCCGACGGCGTCGGCGCGACGATCCACATCAAGGGCCGCGACCTGGTCAACGGCGTGCCCAAGGAAATCACGATCAACCAGGGCCAGATCGCTGAGGCGCTGTCGGAGCCGGTCGGCACGATCGTCGAGGGCGTCCGCATCGCGCTCGAGAATACGGCGCCCGAGCTGGCCGCCGACATCTGCGATCAGGGCATCGTCCTGACCGGTGGCGGCGCGCTGCTGCAGGGCCTCGATGAAGTGTTGCGCGACGAGACCGGCCTGCCAGTGACGGTCGCCGAAGATCCGCTCACCTGTGTGGCGCTCGGAACCGGACGGGCGCTCGAGGAAGAGCAGTTCCGCGGCGTCCTGCAGACCGCCTGAGGCCCTGAGAGGTGGCGGCGCCGGCTGGTCCGCGCCCCGGCTGGTCGAGGCGCGCGCAATATAGCCTCTTCTTCGGCTTCCTCGCCGCCGTTGCGGGACTAATCGTCGGCCTGTTCATGCTGGTTCTCTCTCTGGTCGCGCCGGCGAGCTATGCGGCCGTCCGGGGCGCGGCACTCGATGCCACCTCGCCGATCACCGGCGCTCTCTCGGAGATCGGCGCCACCGCGAAAGGGCTGGTCAGCGGCGCCGGCAATTATTGGGACGCGGCGCATCAGAACGGCAAGCTCAAGGGCGAGCGGGCCGTTCTTCGCCGGCAGGTCATCCAGGCCGAGGCGATCCTCCAGGAAAACCGGCAGTTGAAAGCGGCGTTGGCTCTGCGCGAGCACAGCCGTGTCGCGGTGGCGGCCGGACGCGTCGTCGGCTCCAGCTTCGAAAGCCCGCGCCGTTTTGCGGTCCTGTCGGTCGGTCGTAGCGATGGCGTGGCCGTGGGAATGCCCGTCCGCACGGCCGATGGGCTGGTCGGCCGGGTGATCGATGCCGGCGAAATCGCCAGCCGCGTGCTGCTCGTCTCGGACCGCGCCAATATCGTCCCGGCCCGCATCCTGCGCGCCGGAACGCCGGTCATCTCGACTGGGCGCGGCGACGGCACGGTGGATATCCGCCCGCTTGAGGTCGGCCGCAATCCGTTCAAGCGCGGTGACATCATTGTTACGTCAGGGACCGGCGGCCTCTATCCGCCGCTGGTCCCGATCGCCCGCGTCATTCGCCTCGACGACGACGGCGCAATCGGCATGCCGGTGGCCGATCCGAGCCAGTCCAGCTTCGCCATCGTCGAGCAGCCGTTCGAACCCGAGGCGCTGGCGGTCGCCGCTACTCGCGTTGTTGGCCCCTGATGGTTCGCGCGGCTCTTCAGACTCGCGGGCGGCTCAACCGCGGACCACGCAGGGGCGTCACGGCGATTCCGGCGATTAGCGTGGTTGCCGCTTCGATGCTCGCAATCCTGCCGGTCGTCACGGATCGCGGCGCCTGGCCGGATTTCGGCTTCCTGATGCTGATCGCCTGGCGGCTGCTGCGTGCCGACGCTTGGCCGGCCTGGTGGGCGGCGCCACTCGGCTTCGCCAATGACCTTCTGACAGGCATGCCGATGGGATTATCCGTGGCCCTGTGGACTGCAGTTATGTTGGTCATGGATTTGATCGACCGGCGCACGCAATGGCGCGACTATTGGATCGAATGGGCGCTGGCCGCGGCTTTGATCCTCGCCGGCGAAGCGGCCGAGTGGAAGGTGGCGGCCTGGTCGGGCGCGCCGGTGCCCTTCACGCACATGCTGCCCTCGATCGTCATCTCGATCCTCGCCTTCCCGCTGTTCGCCTTCATTGCCTCGCGCCTCGACCGGTGGAGGCTTGGGCAATGAGGCTGACATCCGCACATCAGTCGCTGGCCTTCTCCCGCCGCATGCTGCTGCTGGGCGGCGCTGAGGCCGCTCTTGGGACGCTTCTCATCGGCCGTCTTGGCTATCTCGCCGTCAGCCAGAACGAGCATTACAAGCTGCTTGCCGAAAGCAACCGGGTCCAGCTGATTCCGGTCCCGCCACGCCGGGGCTGGATCATAGACCGCAATGGCAAGCCGATCGCCATCAACCGCTCGAGCTTCCGGGTCGACATCATTCCGCAACAGCTGACCGACGCCCCACGGATCGTTGCCGCGCTTTCCAGGATCCTCGAGCTTCCGCCCGACGAAGTTGACCGGATCCACAAGGAGCTGGCGACCTCGCAAGGGTTCCAGCCGGTCTCCGTCGGCGACAACATCCCGTACGAGAAATATGCCGCCATCATGGTGCGCATGCCCGAGCTCCCCGGTGTCGCGGCGTCGCGCGGCTTCAGCCGTTTTTATCCCGCCGGTTCGGCTGTAGGCCAGCTGGTCGGCTATGTCGGCACCGCTTCCGCCAAGGAATATGAAAAGGAGGACAAGAACCCGCTGCTGCTCGTCCCGGGCGTCAAGATCGGCAAGGAGGGCCTTGAAAAGGCGTTGGAAAAGACTCTGCGCGGCCAGCCTGGCGGGCAGCGGGTGGAAGTCACCGCCCGCGGCAAGCTGGTCAAGGAGCTCGATCCCAAGCCGGACCGCAGCGGCGGCTCGGTGCAGCTGACCATCGACGCCGATCTCCACGAATATACGGCGCGCCGCATTGGCGAACAGTCGGCGGCAGTCGTCGTCATCGACGTGACCAACGGTGACATTCTGGCGATGCCGTCAATGCCTTCGTTCGACCCCAACAACTTTTCGGACGGAATCAGCAAGAACGAGTGGAAAATGCTCTCCGGAGATGACCACCTGCCGCTGGTCGATAAGACACTCGAAAGCCTCTACCCGTCGGGCTCGACAATCAAACCGTCGATGGCGATGGCGTTGCTGAATGCCGGAATTGACCGCAAGCAGCGCGTCAACTGCACCGGCTCCTACCCGCTCGGCAATCACGTCTTCCACTGCGACAGGCGCCACGGGCTGGTCGATATGGATGCGGCCGTGGTCCACAGCTGCGACATCTATTTCTACGACACGTGCCGTCGCGTCGGCGCCGAAAAGCTGGCACCGATGATCCGCTCGATGGGTTTCGGCGAAAAGTTCGACCTGCCGTTCGACAACCAGCGCTATGGCACGGTCCCCGACCCGCAATGGATGATGCGCAAATATCACCGCGAGTGGCAGACCTACGATACGATCAACATGTCAATCGGACAGGGGATGGTGCTGATTAACCCGTTGCAGCTGGCGGTGATGGCGAGTCGCCTCGCGACCGGAAAACGCGTGGTCCCGCGCCTGCTCGCGAACCAGCCGGTCGTGCCGCAGACACAGCTCGCGGTCGATGCCGATCACCTGAATTTCATCCGCAAGGCCATGGCCGGCGTCGTCGATCATGGCACCGCGGCGGGCGCCAAGCTGCCGCTCGACGGGATACAGATGGCGGGCAAGACTGGAACCGCCCAGACTCACCGTCTCAGCGCAGGCGAGCGCGGCAACTACACGGCCGCGCTTTGGAAGCTGCGTGACCACTCGCTGTTCATGGCCTTCGTCCCGTACGATAATCCGCGCTACGCCGCCGCCGCGATCGTCGAGCATGGCGGCTTCGGCGCCGCCGTTGCGGCGCCGCTGATCCGCGATACGCTCACCTATCTCTACGACAAGGCGAAGGCGATCGACGCCCTGAATGTCTTCGAGCAGAGCATCGGCGGCACGCTCGAACAGCGGATCGCGCGCAAGGTCGCCGCCTGGCGCGCGGCCAACGGCCTGCCGCGGCTCCCGTCGTCCCAGGCATGATCTTCTCATCGATCATTCCCCAGCCGCTCGCTAAATTACCGTGGCGGCTGATCTTCCTCATCGCCGCCATCAGCGGCATCGGCATCCTGACGCTCTATTCGGCGGCGGGCGGCGCCATGCAACCCTGGGCGCTGAAGCAGTCGCTGCTCATCCTCGTCTTCCTCGCCGTCGCTGTCGGCATGTCGTGGCTCAAGGAGAATACGATCCGGCAACTGGTCTTCCCGACCTACGGCCTGATCCTGTTT
>JBKPSK010000129.1:0-4392 GCA_046734995.1 Pseudomonadota bacterium | reverse complement strand
AGGATGCCGATGACATTATGCGAGGTGATGACCTCGGTTTTCGCATCGCCGTGGACGTCCAGGCTGGCTTTCAGCGGGACCGGCTTGAAGTCCTTGCGCCTGGCCGCTTCCTTCATTGCCTCGAAGCTGGTGCCCGAAGCGGCGAACAATTGCGCCGCCAGGTCGCGCTGGATCCACGCTTCGAGCGGCGGATGCTCGGCCGCGGGATTCTGGCGGACGATGTCGAACATCGCATTGGTATTGCTGTTCTTGACCGTCGCCCAGCCATAGCTGGCCGGCTCGGTCTCGTGGATCACCAGAACGCCCTTGGCGCCCTGCCGCGCGCCTTCCTCATATTTGTAGGTCCAGCGGCCGTAATAGGTCATCGCCTTGCCGCCAAAGCTCCCTTCGCCACCCTCAAAATCGGGATCGTTGACCAGCATGACCAAGATCTTGCCGCGCAGGTCCTGGCCCTTGAAGTCGTCCCAGTTCCGCTCGGGCGCCTTGACGCCGTAGCCGACGAACACCAAGGGCGCGCCGTCGATCGCCATCGCCTTGTCGCCGTTGGTCGGCGCTCGCACGGCGATCTGTTCGCCCTGGGTCAGTGGCGTCGGCTTGCCCGCGAGATTGAGGGTGATGCTCGGATTGGCGACGAACTCGGAACGCAGCAGCGGCACCGCCTGGGTCCAGCTACGCTTGCCGTTCACCAGGTCGCCGCCCGGCTGCAGGCCGGCCTTGGCGAACTGGTCGGAAAGATAGGCAACGGTCTTCGTCTCGCCGGCAGTTGCCGGCCCCCGGCCCTCGAACGCGTCTGAGCCGAGCACTTGGACGTGCTGCGACAGCTTTTGGGGGTCGATGTTGGCAGTCTGGGCAAGCGCAGCGCCGCCGGCGAGAAGTAGCGCCAAGGCCGACAAAGGACCGAATCTGGGCAAGGGTTAAGCTCCTGAAGGGATCGAAAGCGGGCGGATCATTGGAACCGCGTTCCGCACCGGTCAAGCAGGCCGGCGGCTGCAAGTTGTCCTTATGACAGTATGTTTGAATTTTATTGGCAGGGAACAAAGGGCATCGATTGATTGGGCGAACCAAGTTTGACGAGTCAATTCAGGAAGCCACAGTAACTATCGAACCCTAACTGCGGCTGTTGGATGAATTGATTCCGGAGGCCGCCCGATGAAGCCAGTCTTGCCGGTCCTCGCGGCCGCGCTTGTTTGTTCATCGCCGTTGCCGGCCATTGCGGGGCAATTGCCCGATCGCGGATCTGTGAAAGTAGAACTTTTCCGGGCGAGCATGCAGTCCGCGCGCTGGACCGGGCCGATGCTCGCGTCGAGTGCGGAGGCCTTGCCCCAGGGCCACTTTTACACCGAGCCCTATTTCTTCGATTTCATTTCGGGAGGCGAGCACAGTCCAGGAACAAACGGCTTTTATCAGTACGGGCTCACCGACTCATTGACCGTCGGGCTGCTGCCGAGCTTCGCCTTCGGCACGGACAAGGCCAACCGCGGCATGGCGCTTGGCGACCTCAAGCTGTTATCGCAGCTGCGCCTCACGCATTTCACGCCGGAGCATCGAATTCCATCGCTCGCGCTGGTGCTCAATGAAATATTTCCGGTTGGCAAGCACGATCATCTCGGCGAGTTTAAGAACGGCCACGGCTCGGGCTCCTTCGTCACCGAGGTCGGGATCAACGTGCAGCATTATTTCATGCTGCCAAATGGCCGGTTGCTGCGGGGGCGGATCAACGTGCTGAAATCCTTCCCCCTGCGCACCGGCGTCACCGGGCGGAGCGTCTATGGGACGGGGCCGGGCTTTCGCGGACATGCGAAACCCGGTTCGAAGACGACGCTGATCGCCGCCGTGGAATACAGCCTGACCGACGAATGGGTGTTGGCGCTCGACGTCATTCGCGAGTCCACCCGAAAGACGAGAGTCGAGGGTCGGGATGTGAACGGCGTGCCTGTTGATCAAACATTCCCGTCCAGCTGGAACGTCGGCTTTGCCCCGGCGATTGAATACAATTGGAGCGACCGGTCAGGTATTCTGGTCGGCGTCTGGATCAGTCCAAAGGGGCACAATACGGCGAAGTCGATTACGCCGGCACTGGCCTATAGCCGGTTCTGGTAACGCCGTCGCCGTTGCGCATTTGACAAGCTGAACAATGATTCCGCGATCAGTTCCCGCTGGCTGGCTCCGCCGCGTCGGTTTTCTTCCGGTATTTGTCGAACCAGGCGATGATCGCCGCGGCCTTGGCTGCAGATTGCGACGGTCGCGCGGCGATGCCGCCATGGCTGGCGCCCGGCACCTTGACCAGAGTCGTCGGCACGCCCTTCAGCTTGAGCGCCGAGTAAAGCTGCTCCGCCTCGCTGACCGGCGTACGGTAATCTTCGGCGCCGACCACGACCAAGGTCGGCGTCTTGACGTTGGCCATCAGGCTTAGCGGGGAGCGGGCCCAGTAGGATTGGTAATTCTCCCACGGCAAAGCGCCCATCCAATAGGGTCCGAAGAATTGAATCCCGTCGCTGGTCAGTGCCATGCTGGTCCAGTTAATTACTGGTTTCTGCGCTGCCGCGGCACGAAAGCGGTCGGTCTTCCCAATCAGCCAGGCGGTGAGGATGCCGCCTCCCGAGCCTCCGGTGACGAACAGATTTTGCGGGTCGGCGATCCCACTGGCCACCGCCGCGTCGACCGCCGCCAGCAGGTCGGCGGTGTCGCTGTCCGGATAGGTCTTCTCGATGCCGTCGGCGAAGGCCTGGCCATAGCCGGTGGAACCGCGCGGGTTGGTGTAGAGCACGGCGTAGCCGGCCGCCGCATATTGCTGGTAATCGGTCGAGAAATGGGGGCCGTAAGCGGCATAGGGGCCCCCATGGATTTCCAGGATCGTCGGCACCCTCGAACCGTCCCGGTAGCCGGGCGGCAGCAGTATCCACGCCGGGACCGGGGACCCGTCCGGTGCATTGACGGAAAGCGGGCGCAGCGTGCCGAGGGACTTGCCGGACAAAGTCAGTTCATTGAGTCGGGTCAGCTGCCGGAGCTTGCCGCCGTTTGAGATTGCGACGTCGGTCGGCCGCGCCGGGCTGTCGGTCGTGAAGGCGACGGTCCCATTTCGGGCGATGCTGAATGCGCCTCCGGCATAAGGCCGATCGAGACCTCCGCCGGCGACGTTCCTGACAATCGGCGTGACCCGGCCATCAAGGCCGATGCGTGACACGACCACCGACCCGGCGTCTTCGTAGGACGCGATGAGCGAATGGCTGTCGGCCGACCATTTGAGTTCATTGATTGAGCGGTCGAGGCCGGGCGCAAGCCGGCGTGAGCCGCCGCCGTCCACGTTCATCACATACAGGTCGGCTTGCTCGAAGCCCTTCTTGTGGTCGTCGAAGCCGACATAGGCAATCAGCCGGCCGTCAGGCGAGACAGTCGGTGCCGCATCGGGACCGCGGCGGTCAGTGAGCGCCCGGACGGTGCCGCTATCGATGTCGAGCCGGTAGATCTCGCTGTCGTTGGCGATCATCTCCCAGTCTGGCTTGCGCACCGCACTGAACAGGATAGCGCGGCCATCCTTCGTCCATTCTGGATTGCCGTCGTGATAGGCGCCGAAGGTCAGCTGGCGCGGCGCCCCGCCAAGCGCGTCGACCATGAAGATGTGGTCGAAACCTGGTTTCACATAGCCGCCGTCGTCGGTCCTGTAGGTGGCCTTGTCGATGATCTCGAGCGGCTTGGCCCATTCCGCGCCTTCCGGCTTGGGCGGTGCCGCGCCGAGCTTCGTGCCTTCGTCGGGAACCGTCATCAAATAGGCGATCCGCTGCCCGTCGGGCGACCATGCAATGCCTTGCGGGCTGTCTGGGAGGCCGGTGATGCGGGCGTTCTGACCGGTATCCATCCAGCGCACGAACAATTGCGGGGCGCTGCCCTCGGCGGTCGAAACATAGGCCAGCCGTTTGCCGTCGGGCGACCAGCGCGGGCTCAAATGATTGCCCGTTCCGGCCACCAGCGGTCTTTGTTCGCCGGACGCCGCATCGATCAGCCAGATGGAGGAACGGGCCCGGTCGGTCATGACGTCGTTGGACCGGCGCACATAGGCGACCCAGCGACCATCGGGACTGATCTGCGGATCGGACGCGGCTGCGATGCTGAACAGGTCGCTGCCGGTGAACCGGGGATCGGGGGCGTTGGCCGGCGCGGCGAGGGCAGGGGCGGTGAAAGCGGTCGCAGCGAACAGGATCGCCAGCGGCGAAAGCATACGGGTCAAAGTCACGTAAGTCCCCTCCGGATGAAGGTTCGCACGATTCACCTTTCGCGCGCCGGCGGCAAGCCGCTTCTCGACAAGTCGACAAACGTCATTCAACTATTCGGTTGACAATCTAGCTGCCAGCGCGTTATTTAACCACATGGTTGAGAATCGGCTCGATGCGACAT
>JBKPSK010000128.1:0-11418 GCA_046734995.1 Pseudomonadota bacterium | reverse complement strand
GGGAACGTTCGACAATGGTATCGGCGAGCTAAGCGACGCAGCAAGCGCCCTCGACTGGGTGCAGCAGATCCACCCCGAGGCGCAAACAACCTGGGTTGCCGGCGTCAGTTTCGGCGCCTGGATCGGCATGCAGCTCCTGATGCGGCGGCCGGAGATCAAGGGATTCATCTCGATCGCGCCGCCGGCGAACATGTACGACTTCAGCTTCCTCGCGCCGTGCCCTTCATCCGGAATCATCATCCAGGGCGAAGCCGATGAGGTGGTCACCCCGAGCGCGGTGCAGAAGCTGGTCGACAAGCTCCGCACCCAGCGCCACATCACCATTCACCACGATACGATCCCCGGCGCCAACCACTTCTTCGCCAACGAGCTCGATCTCCTCATGAAGAGCGTCGACGGCTACCTCGACATGCGCCTGGAAAAGGACCTCAAGCGCTAGATCGTCCAGACGAGGACGTTGCCCACCAGGACAAGCGCGGCAACCAACATCAGCCAGCCCTGCTGGCGGTGTTCGCCGCGCTTGATTAGCCGGATCCCGCCCGCCAACAGCAGGAAGGCGGCGATCATCGCCATGGCAAGCGCTGCCGAAGCAATGGTTCCCATCGTCGTTCAACCCTTCACTCAAACTTAACCAGGATTGCGCCACTATCGGCGTCGATGAAAGCCGATCAGCAGCAGGCGCGCCTGGAAGAGGCCTTCGAGCGGATCGAAGAGACGATCCTGCCATGCATCGCCATGATGCTGGAGACCCTACTCGACGCCTCCGCAGGCCTTGCCAAAACCGACCCCAAGGCGCTGGCGGCCGAATTGCAGACGCTTGCCGCGGAACTCGAAGAGCTGACCCAGGCGGTCGAAAAGTCCAGCCCGGCGCATGTCGAACCGGGCGAGTACCGGACGGCCGTCGCCTGATTAGCTGATCAGGCGCGCGTGCAGCGCCGGGTCCACATTCCCGCCTGACAGAATCACGACGATGCCGTCCCGCGGCTCGGCCTTGCCGGCCAGCACCGCGGCTAGCCCCGCCGCGCCGCCGGGCTCGACCACCAGCTGGTGATGGACCCACGCCCAGCGCACCGCCCCAGTTACTTCCGCGTCCGACACTACGACGACCTGCGCATCGCGCTCGCGCAGGATGCCAAAAGTGATCGGCGCTACATGGGTCGTCTGCAGCGCGTCGCAAAGGGTCGGCGGTGCGTCCGGACCGACCGGGATGATATGGCCCGCTTCGAGCGAGCGGCGCATGTCATCCCAGCCCTCCGGCTCGGCGCCGATGATGTCGGCATCCGGGCAGGCAAGCGCGATTCCCGACGCCAGTCCGCCACCGCTGACGGGAATGGCGATGGCGACAGGCGGCGGTTCACCGAGGTCGGAAAGCTGCTGCAGGATTTCCAGCCCAGCCGTACCCTGGCCAGCGATAACATAGGCATCATCGAAGCTGGGGACGACGACGGCACCCTTCTCACGCGCTAACCGCGCCGCGATCTCTTCGCGGCTCTCGTTTTGGCGGTCGTAGAAGACGATTTCGGCGCCATGCGCGCGTGTATTATCGATTTTGACCGCCGGCGCGTCGGAGGGCATCACGATGGTTGCTGGAATCCCCAGCCGCTCGGCGGCGATTGCGACCCCTTGGGCGTGATTGCCCGACGAGAAAGCAACGACGCCTGCTTTCCGCTGCTCCTCGGTGAGCTGCATCAGGCGGTTGGTTGCACCCCTCAGCTTGAAGGCGCCGCCGGTCTGCAGGCACTCGCACTTCAGCCAGACGTGCGCCCCTCCAATAGACGCGGCGATCAAGGGCGTATGCTCGACCTCTTCGTCGATGCGAGCGGCAGCAGAAACAACGTCTTCGCGGGTTACAGTCGGCGGCAAGATCATTTCCTCGATATTATGAATATTTCGATGCTCCGGTACAATTTGGGGACAAATGCCGTCCCCAGACCCAAAAAATCTTTACACGGGGGACCCCTGCACATATATCGCGCTCCCGCTGCCCCATGGGACTTCCAACCGCAAGGCAGCTTTGTCTGAAACTAACCCAGTTGGAGGTCCCTTGAGTTGCACAAGCATCATCGCGCGCTGGGGCTAGCTACGCCCCCTTCCGGCAGCGTCACTGTTGCCGACATCGCCCGCCAGCGCCCGGTTGAACCGGTCACGCTCCTTCGTCCGCATGCCGCCCGGCGCGCGGCCCGATTCTTCGTCGAGAAGTTTCCGGGCAAGTCGCTCTATGCCGTGAAGGCGAATCCCTCGCCGGAACTAATGCAGATCCTGTGGGAATCGGGCATCACCCATTATGACGTGGCCTCGCTCGGCGAAGTGCGTCTGGTCGCGCAAACCCTGCCCGAAGCGACTTTGTGCTTCATGCACCCGGTGAAGGCCGAGGAAGCCATCGCCGAGGCCTATTTCGAGCATGGGGTGAGGACCTTTAGCCTCGACACGCTCGACGAGCTCGGCAAGATCATCCGCGCCACCGTGACCGATGGACTGCCGGCAAACGATCTCAACCTGCTCGTCCGCCTGCGCGTCAGTTCCGATCACTCCAAGCTCAGCCTCGCCGCCAAGTTCGGCGCCGAGCCCGATGAGGTGCGCTCGCTGCTCCAGGCCGCCCGCCAGGCGTCGGACGCTCTCGGCATCTGCTTCCATGTCGGCAGCCAGGCGATGAGCCCGGCGGCCTATGCCGATGCCATGGTCCGGGTCCGCGAGGCGATCGTCGATGCGGCCGTAACCGTCGACATCCTCGATGTCGGCGGCGGCTTTCCATCGACTTATCCAGGCATGGAGCCGCCGCCGCTCGAGACCTATTTCGACGTCATCCATCACGCCTTCGAGGCGCTGCCGATTTCCTATTCGGCGGAGCTGTGGTGCGAACCAGGCCGCGCTTTGTGCGCCGAATATGCGAGCGTGCTGGTCCGCGTCGAGAAGCGCCGCGGGGCGGAGCTCTACATCAACGACGGCGCTTATGGCGCCCTGTTCGACGCCGCTCACATCGGCTGGCGCTACCCGGTGAAGCTGGTTCGCGAAGCCGGCTCGAAGGCCAAGCCGCTGGAATTCAGCTTCTACGGGCCGACCTGCGACGACCTCGACCATATGGCGGGGCCATTCGGGCTGCCGTCGGACGTCAAGGCCGGCGACTATATCGAGGTCGGCATGCTCGGCGCCTATGGCTGTGCCATGCGCACCGGCTTCAACGGCTTCGGGGTCGAGGACCGGGTCATCGTCGATGATGAGCCCATGGCCACGCTTTACGGCGCGGACAGCAGCATTCCGGCGCGATCAAACGTCGTGAAGCTTTAAATTGTAAACGCCCGGGCGTACCGGGACGCAGCCCAAATAGATGAAACTGAACCCCGGCCCTTGCGCCGGGGTTCAGCATTGCATTGGAGTAGGAAATGACCACCGACACGCTGAATAAGGGCAAGGACGAGGGCCTGATCAACGACAGGCGCAAGGCCGAGCTGCTCGCCAACCAGGTCGAACATATCGACATCACCAGCTTCGACGCACGCCCGATCGTCGAAGCGATGGGCAAGATGAGCTTCACCAGCCGTGACCTGGCGCGCGCCGCTGGGATCTACAACCAAATGCTAAGCGATCCCGAATGCTCGATCATCCTGGTCATCGCCGGTTCGACCTCCGCCGGCGGCTGCATGGATCTTTATGCTGAACTAGTGCGATCCAACATGATCGACGCGATCGTCGCCACCGGCGCGACGATCGTCGACATGGATTTCTTCGAGGCGCTTGGCCACAAGCATTACCAAGCCCTCGAGATCCCCGACGACGATACGCTGCGTTCACTCTACATCGACCGCATCTACGACACGTACATCGACGAAGAGCAGCTCCAGGATTGCGACTATACGGTCGGCAAGATTGCCGACGCCCTCGAGCCCCGCCCTTATTCGAGCCGCGAGTTCATCAAGGAAATGGGCAAGTGGCTGGCGGAGGGCAACGGCAAGAAGAACAACAGCCTCGTCAAGCTGGCCTACGAGCATGACGTGCCGATTTTCTGTCCCGCATTTACCGATTCATCGGCCGGCTTCGGCCTCGTCAAGCACCAGGTCGACGCCATGAAGCGCGGCGGCCATTACATGACCCTGGATAGCGTCGCCGACTTTCGCGAGCTCACCGACATCAAGATCAAGGCCGGCACCACCGGTTTGCTGATGATCGGCGGAGGCGTGCCGAAGAATTTCGCGCAGGACACGGTAGTCTGCGCCGAAATCCTCGGCCATGCCGATGTCGAAGTTCACAAATATGCGGTGCAGATCACTGTGGCCGACGTTCGCGACGGCGCCTGCTCATCCTCGACGCTGCAGGAAGCCGCCAGCTGGGGCAAAGTCTCGACGGCGCTTGAACAGATGGTCTTTGCCGAGGCGACTTCGGTGCTGCCGTTGCTGGCCTCGGACGCTTATCATCGCGGCCATTGGAAGAGCCGCGCCAAGCGCCGTTTTGCCAAGCTATTCGACTAGGTTTCGCACCGGCTACGCACCCTTGGGCCAATAAAATTCACTTATCGATCACTAGCGGGATTTGATTTTCCGCGACGTTTTGGCGTGCGTAGGAACGTGTCATGACTGACCGCAACTCTTTGTCGGCAGCGCTTGTCGATCCTCTGGCGTTGAGCCGCACGGTGACCGAAAGCTATCGCAATGTCTCGCTTGGCGTCGTGAACGATCACGAAATTCGCATGAGCGTGATGACCGAACAGTTCGCCTGGCGCCGGCATCCGGACTCGGATGAAACGTTTTTCGGCGTCGACGGGGACCTGCTCATCGAATTTCCCGATCGCCAGCTGGTCGTCAGGCCCGGACAATTCGTCACCGTTCCGGCCGGCATCCTCCACCGTACAAGGCCGTTAGGCGAGAGGTGCGTGAACCTCACCTTTGAACGCGTTGGCGCTGCTTCGGATTTAGGTCCCCCCTGATCCGCTGCGGTTCCACGGACGCAGCGGCAGGTATTCGGCGGCGTCGGTTCCGCCTTTGCGGCTGATGTCGACAAGTTTTCGGCGATGAAGCAGGGCGACCGCATTTTGGCAGCTGCGTTTCGACAGGCCGGTCAAATCCGCCATCGCCTGATAGCTGAATAGCGCCCTGCCCTCGGCGGCGGCCGCGTGGATCGCCAGATAGACAATGAAGGCTGACGGACTGCGGTCGTGCCCGACCAGGTCCCGCATCAGCGTATCGAGCACATAAAGATCGAGCTCGACTGTGGTCGCCGTTGCCATAGCAATTGATGCCATACTCCCGGAGCGGCGGCCAAGCCTCTAATTGGGCGGGCCGAAGGAGACGGCACATGATCAAGAAACTCAAATTCGTCGGCATCCCGACCGGAGACCAGGACCGGGCCTTGGCATTCTGGACCGAGAAGGTCGGCTTTCGCATTGTCACCGACCAGCCCATGGGTGACACCAAAAGGTGGATCGAGCTTGCGATCCCCGGAGCGGAAACCGGAGTCGTATTGTTCACGCCTGAGGGCCAGGAAGATCGCGTCGGAACATTCTTCAACGCTTCGTTCGCATGCGATGACGTTCACTATACCTATGAACAGCTCAGGAGCCGCGGCGTCGAGTTCGAGGAGGAACCGACCAAGCAGCCTTGGGGTACCTACGCGATCTTCAAAGACACCGAAGGCAATACGTTCGTGCTAGGGACGAAATAATCCTTTTGCCCTGGCCTTCATTCTGACGCAGCATCTCCCCTGACTTTCGGGGGTGATGTTTTCGATGACTTACAGTCCAATCCTAATTCCGGTCGTCGCACTGGTGGCCTGGAGTTTGCTCATCTTCCTGTGGATGATCGCCTCCCGCGGCGCCGCGTTTCGCCGCATGGGAGTTACCGTCTCTAAAATCCCACCGGGTTCGCGCGGCGTCGACCTTGACGGCAAAGGCGAAGACGAGGCGCAGTGGAAATCCCACAATTACAATCATTTGATGGAACAACCGACGCTCTTCTACGCCATCGCCATCACCTTGGCGCTGATGGATTTCGGTGGCGGCATCAATTACTGGCTGGCGTGGGGCTATGCCGGGCTGCGGATCGTCCACAGCCTGATTCAATGCACGACAAATATCGTCCGCTACCGGCTGCCTGTATTTTTGCTCGCGTCGCTCTGCCTGATCGGCCTGACCGTCCACGCCGGCTTCCGCATGTTGCACGACTGCGGGATCATCGGCTGAAGCAGGCGGCCAGTTCGATGTGCGTCGACCATCGGAATTGGCCGACCGGGCGAGCCCACTCGAGCTTGTAGCCGCCGCTAGTCAAGATAGCGGCGTCGCGGGCGAAGGTCGCGGGGTTGCAACTGACGTAGGCAATCCGCTGCACGAGCGAAGCGGCGAGTTGTTTGACCTGCTCCTCGGCGCCGGCACGCGGCGGGTCGAGCACAGCCGCATCGAAAACTGCAAGCTCGGTCGAGTCATACGGCCGACGATAGAGGTCGCGATGCTCGGCGATGGCCTTGCGTCCCGACGAGCGGGCCGCCGATTGGAGGGCAAGCACAGAGTCGCGCGATGCTTCGGCGGCGGTCACTGGCCCTTTCAGTGCGAAGGTGAACGTGCCCAGGCCCGCAAAAAGGTCGGCCGCCCATCCGAAGCGGTCCAACGCTTCGCAAACCGCCTCAACCAAGACCGCCTCGCCATCCCGCGTTGCCTGCAGGAAGGCGCCGACCGGAAGCGGCACTACAATCCCCGACAAGGTCACGGTCGCCGGTTGCGGCTCGTAGCGGACTTCGATGCCATGACCTTCATCGAGGCTGAGCCGCGCCAGGCGATGCTCCGCGCCGAACGCGGTCAGCGCTTCGGCAGCCTCGAGGCCTTCCGCTTTGACTCCGGATAAAGCGGCGTCGACGCCTTGGTCTGTCAGCGTGAGCTGGACCTGCGCGGTCAGCCGCGGCTTCAGCAGGCTTGCCAGCAAAGCTCGCAACGGGACGAGCAAATCGAACAGCTCAGAAGTGAGAACATGGCACTCGCGCATGTCGACGATGCGGGTAGAGCGCTCGGCATTGAAGCCAAGCACGACGCCATTGCCGGCCTTCAACGCGCGCAGCGTCGCCCGACGGCGGCTGTTCGGCGGCGACAGGTGCGGTTCGCGGATCTCGGTTTCGAGGCCATGCTGCGCCAGCGCGCCGGCGATACGGTCCTTGAGGTAGGCTCGATAAGCCTCGTCGCTGACATGCTGCAGCTGGCAGCCGCCGCATTCGGGGAAATGGCGGCAGGGCGGCTGCTGGTGGTTGGGACCAGGCTCGACCATGCCGTCCTCGTGCAGCAGGTCGCCGGGCGCGGCCATCGCGGCATAGCGGCCACTGGCCGTCACCCCGTCCCCGCGAGCCGCTATTCGGACGATGGGTTCACCCATCGCAGAGCGCGAGCGCGTGGGGCAAGGCTTCGATCAGGTCATCGGCGATCATCGCCGGGCCGGCGATCTCGGCGGCGCAGCCGTGGAACCAAACGGCGGCGCAAGCGGCATCGAAGCCGGCCATACCCCGTGCCCGCAGCGCCGCGATCATCCCCGCCAGGACGTCGCCCGTTCCCGCGCTTGCCAGCCAGGCCGGCGCCGGCGGCGCGAATCCCAGCCGCCCGTCCGGCGCAGCGACCAGGGT
Source organism: Pseudomonadota bacterium (assembly GCA_046734995.1). Lineage (GTDB taxonomy): Bacteria > Pseudomonadota > Alphaproteobacteria > Sphingomonadales > Sphingomonadaceae > Sphingomicrobium. Next base: position 3,831 of record JBKPSK010000128.1, on the reverse strand, counting down.
GTCCGCGCCCTTGTAGACGACGACCGCGCCCGATCTTGCTGCCGCCGCCAGCGCCCGCTCGGCCTTGCTGCCGGGAAGTTCGCCAAACAGCCTGACGAACTCGCCTTCGTGCGGCGTGATGACGGCGTCGTGGCCCTTCAGCCGCTCCGGCTCGCCGACCTGCCCGATTGCGTCGGCGTCGATGACGACCGGTGCCTTCGCCGTCAGCGCCAGAGTCAGCAACTGCGGGATGTCGCCCATGCCTGGCCCGACCAGCACCGCGCCGATGCGCGGGTCGTCGAGCGTCGCTGTGTCCGTTTGCACGACCGCTGCCGGAAGGTTGTCGATGCTCCGCGACGTGCTGACGCGGACATAGCCGGCACCTGCGCGAGCGGCGGCCTTGGCAGCGAGCGCGATGGCCCCGGGCATCTTGCCGGACAAGGCATGGACCAGTCCGCGGTCGTATTTGTGGCCGTCGGCCCGCAAAGTTGGCAACTGAGGCTGGCCGATTTCGTACCAGTCGGTGGACGCTTCGATGCCGATGTCGGCGAGCACGATCCGCCCCATGTTTACCATGGCCGGCATCAGCCGGTGCGCCGGCTTCAAGGCACCGAATGTGACCGTCAGGTCGCAACTAGGCACCGGTGATAGCAAGGCGCCGCCATCGGTCTCGATTCCACTGGGCAAGTCGCTGGCGACTGTGATCCGCGAGCGAGCCGCAAGGTCGTGCAGGCGTTCGGAAGCTGCCTCATCCAGCCCCCGGGTCAGCCCCGTGCCGAACAGGCAATCGACCAGCACTGCCGACGGTTCTGCGGCTCCGAATTCTTCGACCGGGCCCTCCCATAGTCCGCGGGCCCATTTTGCCGCGCCGCTGGACGGTTCGGCCAGCGCGGCGACGCGCACTGCGACGCCGTGCGTCTGAAGGTGCCGCGCGGCGACATAGCCGTCGCCGCCATTGTTGCCCGGACCACAGATGACCAGTGCCGGCCCGCAGCCAGAATATTGGAACACGGCCTCGGCAAGGGATCTTCCGGCCCGCTCCATCAAAGTCTCGACGGGCGTGCCAGCCTCGATTGCCGCTTGTTCGGCAGCGCGCATGGCTTGAGCGGTCAGGATCGGGCGGGCGGCCATCGCCGAAGCGTCTAGCGCAAATGCGTCGCCAGATGCCACCAACGCTCGGGAACAGCCGCCGCGGCGCCATCCCGCGCTGCTTCATCGTAGAACAAGGCGAAGCAGGTCGCGCCCGATCCGGACATGCGCGTTAAGCCGGCACCGGGCTGGACGCGAAGCCAGTCGAGAACCTGTCCGATACCGGGGACCAGGGAAATCGCTGGCGCCTCCAGATCATTGCGTCCGTTCCGCCAGTCCCCGAGCGGACCAAGGTCTACGCCATCCCATTTGGCGAATACGTCGGCGGTTGACAGTGGAATGCGCGGGTTGACCAGCAGTATCGGCGTGCCGGCAATCGAAGAGTCGTCGACCAGCTCCAGTGCGTCCCCCGCCCCGTCGCCGCGCGCGCTCATGCTCAGCAGGCAGGCCGGCACGTCGCTCCCTAGCGCCGGCGCCACTGCAGCCGCGTGCGCGGGATCGATCTTCCACAGCCGCGTCAGCAGCCGCAGCGCCGCCGCCGCATCCGCCGAGCCGCCGCCGATGCCTGATGCGACCGGCAAATTCTTCTTGAGATGCAGAGCAGCGCCCATGCTGACGCCGGCTCGTTCGCGCAGAGCCTGACCGGCCTTCACGACCAGATTGTCGTCGGAAAGCTGTCCGGCAAAGGGCCCACCGACGCTGAGCGACAGCGCACGGGCATCCTCCGCCTCGAGCAGGTCCCCATCGGTGCAGAAGGCGAAAACGGTCTCAATCCGATGCCGCCCGTCAGGCAGCTTGCCGCGCACGTGCAGCGCCAGATTGAGCTTGGCTGGCGCCGGTTCCGAGTATCGGGTCAACGCGCCGCCGTCGCCTGCGTCAGCCCCACGTCTATCTTCGACTGGATCCGACCCTTGTCCTCCGGCTCGGCGTTGACCAGTGCCGCCCGCCAGGCGAAGCGCGCCTCGTAATGGCGGCCGGCGGTGAACAAAGCGTCGCCGAGATGTTCCTGGATTTCCGCCTGCGATGGCTCGGCCTGGGCGGCACGTTGCAGAGTCGCGATCGCCTGCGCCAGCCTGCCGCGCTTGAACTCCGCCCAGCCGAGCGAATCGGTGATCGAGGCGTCATCTGGGCGAAGCGCGCTCGCCTTGCGGACCATTGCCTCGGCCGAATCCATGTCCTCGCCGCGCTCCAGCTTGCCGTAGCCGAGGAAGTTCAGAAGCAGGGGATTCTCCGGCTGCTGCTTCAACGCCAGGGCCAGCTCCGCCTTCGCTTCATCCCACTTGCCCGATTCCTCGAGCGCGCTCGCGCGATAAAGGCGCAGCATCCAGGGTTCGTCGGAGGCCGCCGAGTTTGCCGAGAGCTCGATGGCACGTGCGTAAGCGGCGGCGGCGGCTGAGTAGTTTTTCATCTCGATGTGAACCACTCCAAGTCGGGCATAGGCATCAGGCCCGGGCCTGGCGGCGATGATGTCCTCGGCGCGACGCAACGCTTCCTGGTGCCGCTTGGTATCGATAAGCAGGCGGATCTCCGCATCCTCGGCCTGGCTTGCAAACGGGTCTGCCGGGTCGATGGCGTGAAGGATGTCGAGCGCGTCGGTCGGGCGATCGTCGTCCTCCAGCAGCAGCGCCAGCAAGATGGCGCCGGCGCTGTTCGACGGATTGGCATAGCGCGCGACCTGGGCGAAAGCGATCGGCAGGGACTTGTTTTGCATCCGTCCGAGCGCCAGCGACAGCCCGATCATCAATTCGCCAAAGGCCTTTTCGCTCGAATCAATGGCTTGGCCCGTCGGCCTGCCGGCTGCGATTCGCGCGCGGCCTTCGCTCAGAGCGGGGCCCGCACCCTCGAGCATCGCTTGCGCCTGGGCCCGATCGCCGGCGGACAAAAAACCGTCGGCAAGGGCAAGCCGCAGCCGGTCCGCTCGCCCACCGGCGGCTTCGACCGCGGCCTTGGCGAACGGCGCCGCCTCAACAGGCCGGCGCAGCTTCAAGTAGAGGAGCGCGCGCTGCTCGTTGAGCTGGGTTCCGAGCGCGCTGCCCTCGGTCACTTCGGCAAGGGCGTCGAGTGCGCGGGGATTGCGGCGCTCGGCCAAAGTCCAGGCCTCGACGAAGGGCGCAATGAAGGAGGAATCGATGATCCCCTGCTTGGTCCGGAGAATCTCGAGTGCGCGCTTGTCGCTCCCGGCGCGGAGCTCGTCGGCGACCAGCAGCAACCTGAGATCGAGCGGCGTCTGCGCGATCGGCACGCCGCGGCTCAGTTGCAGAGCCAGCTTCATGTCACCGGCGGAAATCGCGCCGACGATGGCGCGCCGGCGCAGACCCATGTCCTCGGGCCGCTCGCGCGACAGGTTGGCGAACAATTGCGCCGCGCGCGCCGGATCGCCGAGCGCATCGGCAGCCCTGGCTGTCACATAGGTCGAAAGTTGGCCGTCATTGGGCGTCGGGACCGAAGCCAGGGCCGAAACCGACATGGCCGCGGCGGCGAGGCCGGCGAGAACGAGCGCCTTCGTCCTACATATTCGGGTAATTGGGACCTCCTCCGCCTTCGGGTGTCACCCAGTTGATGTTCTGGGTCGGATCCTTGATGTCGCACGTCTTGCAGTGAACGCAATTCGCCGCATTGATCTGAAGGCGGGGTGAACCGCCTTCCTCGACGAATTCGTAAACGCCAGCCGGACAGTAAAGCCGTTCGGGTCCGTCATAGAAAGCTAGGTTAACCGTGACCGGAACCTGGGCGTCCTTCAAGGTCAAATGGACCGGCTGGTCC
>JBKPSK010000127.1:0-5346 GCA_046734995.1 Pseudomonadota bacterium | reverse complement strand
GGCGAGGTGTCGCTCGGCGCGCCGGCGGATGACCGGCTCGCACACCTGCTCCATCTTGATGGCGGACTGGACACGGGTCTCGACGCCGAGCTGTTCGAGGGCGTTCTGCATCGCCAGCGCGTTCATCACCGTCGCCAGCATACCGATATAATCGGCCTGCGCGCGATCCATGCCCTTGGCCGCGCCGGCCATGCCGCGGAAGATGTTGCCGCCGCCGACCACCACGCACATTTCATGCCCCGCGGCTTTTGCAGCGGCGATCTCGGCGGCAAGGCCGGCGACCGTCTCTGGATCGATGCCGAACTGGCCCTGCCCCATCAACGCTTCGCCCGACAGCTTCAGCAGGATGCGATTGAAGCGCGGTCGGGTCATTCGTTTCGCATTCCTTGTAAGACGGCCGTCAAAATCGGGCGGATGCGCTTCTATGGCCCGTGCTGCGGATTGCCAACCGCTGTTTACCCTTGGCTTGTGTCCGAGGCGAATTAGACGCACATCGCCGATCAAAGGGGTGCCGATGGCGCGCGTCTTCCTGAGCTACGACCGCGAAGATGGGGCCAAGGCGCGGCCGATTGCCCAGGCACTCGAACGCGCGGGGCATTTCGTCTGGTGGGACCTGCACATCAAAGGCGGCGCCGAATATGGCCGCGAGATTGAGGTTGCCCTCGAGCAGTCCGACGCGGTTGTCGTGCTCTGGTCGAGCCGCTCGATCAATTCCGCATGGGTACGCGACGAGGCGGCCGCCGGGCGCGAGAGCGGGCGCCTGATCCCCGTCCTGATCGAGCCGGTGAGCCCGCCGATGGGCTTCCGCCAGTACCAGAATCTCGATTTCAGCGCCCGGAAGGGCCGCCGTAAGCCGCAGCACCTCGCCGAGCTGTTGGAATCGATCGAGGCACTTGGCGAGAAGTCGGACGCGACGCTCAGACCGGTGCGGACCCGCGGCCCGCCGTCCTCTCCCAAGCCTTCAATGTCATCCCTCCTCAAATGGTCGCTGATTGGCGGCGCGGTGATGATTGTGCTCGTTGCGCTGGTCTTCCTACTGCAGCGAGATCGCGGTCGAAATGAGGTCCACACGGTTGCAGTGGCATCAGCCGACGCGAATGCGAGGCCGTTGTCGCGCGAGTTGCTCGTTAATCTAGGGAGGCTGCAATCGGCCAAATCGGGGTCGATCCGTCTGGTCAATGCTGCCGGGCAGGTCGGCGGAAAGTCCGACCTGATTTTCGAAGCTGCGAGCGCCAATGACAATGGCAAGCCAGGCGCAAGCCTGGTCCTGCTGGATGGAAACGACCGTTCGGTTTTATGGTCAAAGGACTTTACGCAGGAATCGGGGAGCATCGCGGATCTGAAGTTGCAATTGGCGTTTACGGCCGCCCGGGTCCTCGGCTGCGCACTCGAAGGTTTGAGATACGATGGCCGTTCGCTGGGCCAACAAACACTTAAATTATACCTCAATGCCTGCGCAGAGCTGGCCGAGCGTGCCGGGACCGATCCCCGTTCGCTGATTCCAACGTTAAAGAAGGTCACAGAAGTAACGCCGCGCTTCGGCCCCGCGTGGGGCAAGTTGCTCATGGTGGAGGCCGAATCTGCCGAGGGAGTGGGCGGCGAAGTTGCTGATCCCCTGGCTATTGCCACTCTCGGAGACGACATCGCGGATGCCCGCAAATTCCAGCCCGAGATTCCCGAAATCAAGCTCGCGCAACTCGCGCTGTTGCCGATGGATGCCTATGCCGAGCGTATGCGTCTGGTCGACGAAGCCAACGTCGATAGTCGGGACAATCCAGTCGTGCTGACCATTCGATCGAACGGCCTCCGATCAATCGGCCGGATGGACGAGTCAGTCAACGACGCCAAGCACGCAGCGGAACTCGATCCCCTGTCGCCGGCGACAGTCAACGCTTATATTTCGGCACTGGCCTACGCTGGGCGGATTGAAACTGCACGCGAAGAGCTTGCTAAAGCGGAACGTCTATGGCCGGGCACCGCCTCCCTTGCCGACATCCAGTATCGTTTTCATCTACGGTTCGGCGACCCGAAAGAGGCACTTCGTCTCGGTCCGCAATTTGGAATTCAAGCCGGAGGCCGGCTCTTTCTTAAGACACGCGCCGAACCAACCCCAGCGAACATCGAGTTTCTGAAGCAATACGCCGCGAAGCGGACCACCGATATCGCAGCCTTGTCGTTCACGACACAAGCATTTGGTCAGTTCAATCTGAATGACGAACTATTCCGGATCGTTTTACCATGGCGACCTGGCCGCGAACTTGCCGTCCTTGGCGATATCTGGTTCCGGCCTTCACTCGAGGGGTTCCGCCGCGATCCACGCTTCATGCTCGTCTCGAAGCGCATGGGGCTTCTCGACTACTGGCGCAAGTCCGGGAAATGGCCTGACTTTTGCGGGGACCCAGTCCTGCCCTACGACTGCAAGGCGGAAGCCGCGAAGCTGGGCTCATAGTTAGATATGGCCAAAGTCTTTCTGAGCTACCACCGCGGCGATGCTGGCAAGGCTCAGGCCATTGCGGCGGCGCTGGAGAACGCCGGCCACGACGTCTGGTGGGACCGGCACATCAAGGGCGGCGCCAAGTACAGCAAGGAGATCGATAAGGCACTGAAGCAGGCCGACGCCGTCGTGGTCCTTTGGTCGGAGCGGTCGGTCGAAAGCGACTGGGTGCGCGACGAGGCCACCGCAGGTCGCGATAGTGGACGGTTCGTGCCGGTCAGCCTGGATTCAGCCGAACCTCCTCTTGGCTTCCGGCAATATCAGACAATCGACCTATCCCGGTGGCGCGGCAAGGGCAGACCGCCGGAGCTGCCGACCTTGCTCGCAGCTATCGAGGCTGTCGGCGACGAGCAAACTTCGCCTGAGGCCCGCAGGCCGATCCGGAAATTTGCGCCGAGGTTCTGCCACTGGTCCGGCCTTCTGCTGAACTGGTGGCTGATTATCGGTATTCTCGTCGTCCTCCTTGGCCTGGCGATCTCCAAACCGTGGGAAGCAAATGCGTCGGTGCCTATTGTAGCGGTTCGGCCATCCGACGGTTCAGCGGCGGTCTTGGCTCGTGACCTGACTGTCCAGCTCGGAAGCCTGGAGATGGCCAAGAGCGGCTCCCTGCAGCTGGTCGGCGCCGCATCGACACGCGAGCCTGACCTACTGTTCGAAGCGTCGGCAAGGTCGAGTGCGCCAATCGTAGGCGCCAGCCTGGTCCTCATGATCCCAAAAAACGGGGCCATCCTTTGGTCCAAGGATTTTGAACAACCTGCCAATCGAGCCGCGGACTTGCGCGAACAACTGGCCTTCACCGCCGCACGCGTCCTGGACTGCGCCCTCGAAGCCATTGGCGCGCCAAACCGTTTAAGTCCCGAGTTCGTGACGCTCTACCTCAATGGCTGCGCGAGTGTTGCCGAGCTAAAGGGAGTCGATGTCCAGACTGTGATCCCAATCTTTCGCGAAGTGACCAGACGGGCACCGCAATTCGAGGGCGGCTGGGCGAAGCTGCTGGTGTACGAAACTTATATTGCGGCGCTGTATTTCGAGCCTGATAGCAAGCCAGCGGCCGATGCATTGCGCGGAGATCTCGCCGCGGCGCGCGGCCGCTTCCCCGATCTTGCTGAGGCCTACGATGCAGAAGCCATCCTGTTGCCGGCCACGGCATACGCAGACCAACTAAAGCTCTTCGACCGGGCCATCCAGGCCAACGATGGCAGTGCCATCGTTCGCGCGCATCATTCCAAGGCTCTGGAGACCGTCGGCCGAATGAATGACGCAGTCCGCGCAACGAAACGGGCCGCCGAACTGGATCCTTTGTCGCCGGCCATCCGCAATGACCATATTCTTGCACTGTTCCACGCCGGGCAACGCGAAGCCGCCCATCGGGAGCTCGAATCAGCCGAACGGCTTTGGCCAGGCACCAGCAGCATGAAGGATGCTCGATTCCGACTCACTGTCATCGAAGGTGATCCCAAGGAGGGCCTTCGGCAATTGGCCAACACAAATGGCAATTCCGAAATTGAAGCTTTCTTGCGCGCCCGCATGGAACCGACGCAGAAGAATATCGACCATTCGCTCGCGGTTTACCGGTCTGCTCGGCACGTCACCATGGGCACATATTCCCAGGCGCTCGCGATATTTGGCAGGCATGATGAACTGTTTCGAGACTTGATGAACTGGAGGGGCGAGGAACAGCAAAAGCGATTTGTCGGCGTCCTGTTTCGACCGATGTTCCGGACGTTCCGCCAAAAGCCGCGCTTCATGCTCGTCGCAAAACGCTTTGGGCTGGTCGACTATTGGCAAAAGACCGGGAATTGGCCCGACTTCTGTTTCGAGCCGGATCTTCCCTACGACTGCAAGGCGGAGGCCGCGAAGCTAAGCTGATGCGAAAAGGGCGGAGCCTTCGCCCCGCCCTCCCCATTTAGATTGCTCACGCGCCTTACGCGACCGCTTCGCCCTTCTTGACGCCGGCGGCAGCGGCGACTTCGGCGGCGAAATCGTCCTGTTTCTTCTCAATGCCTTCGCCGAGCTGGAAGCGGACGAAGCCCTTGAGGGCGATCGGCGCGCCGGCCTCCTTGGCGGCGGCGGCGACGACGTCGGCGACCGGGGTCTTGTTGTCCATGACGAACAGCTGCGTCACCAAGGCATGTTCCTTGCGGAATTTGGCGAGGCTGCCTTCGACCATCTTTTCGACGATGTTCGCCGGCTTGCCGCTCTCCTTCGCCTTCTCCTCGGCGATGGCGCGCTCGCGCTCGATCAGGCCGGCGTCGAGGTCGTCAGCATTGAGCGCCAGAGGGTTGGCGGCGGCGATGTGCATCGCCAGCTGCTTACCAAGGCCCTGCAGGGACTCGGCCGGGGCCGAGCCCTCGAGCGCGACCAGCACGCCGATCTTGCCCATGTTCGGCGCGGCAGCACTGTGGACGTAGCTGACGACGGCGCCCTCGGCGACCTCGAGCACCGCAGTGCGGCGCAGCGACTGGTTCTCGCCGATGGTGGCAATGTTGTCGGTTAGCTTCTCCTCGACGGTGCCGCCGGTCGGATAGGTTGCGCCCTTCAGCGCTTCGACCTCATCGCCGGTCTGCAGCGCAAGCTTCGCAACGTTGCGGACGAATTCCTGGAACTGCTCGTTCTTGGCGACGAAGTCGGTTTCCGAATTGACCTCGACGACCGCGCCCTTGTTTCCCTCGACGGCGACACCGACGAGGCCTTCGGCGGCCGTGCGGCCGGCCTTCTTGGCGGCGGCGGACAGGCCCTTGGCGCGCAGCCAATCGACCGCTGCCTCCATCTCGCCCTGGGTTTCGGCCAGCGCCTTCTTGCAGTCCATCATGCCGGCGCCGGTGCGCTCGCGCAGTTCCTTCACCGAAGCA
>JBKPSK010000126.1:0-13404 GCA_046734995.1 Pseudomonadota bacterium | reverse complement strand
CGCATAGTTTGCTCGTGAGCAGCAGGTTGCCGCTGGCGATGAAGGTGCGGACATTGTCAAAGCCGCAGGCCTTTCCCATGGCAGCCAGCTCCTCCTTCGGCAGCTTTCCGGTCCCGCCAACGTTCACCGCGCGGATCAGCGCGACATAGGCCGTCAACCGAACAGCTCGTCCAGGAACAAATAGAGCGATGCGAACGACCGACGCGCGGCCTCCCGTTGATAAAACACGCCGTCGATCTGCAGTTCATGCGCCTTGGGGTTGGTGAAGCCGTGCCCGGTATGGCCATAGGCGTGGATCTGCCAGTCGCATTCGGCGTCCGTCAGTTCCTTGGCCAGCGCAACTACGGCCTCGGGCGGCACCATCGGATCGTCCCAGCCGTGATAGGCTGCGACCTTCGCCTTGATCTTTTGCGGCGGCAGGCCGGGCGGGTCGAACAGGCCGTGGAAGCTGGCGACGCCGGCAATGTCGGCGCCACTGCGTGCCAGGTCGAGCGCGCACTTGCCGCCGAAGCAGAAGCCGATGACGGCGATGCGGCCGACATCGATCTCATTCTGGCCGCGCGCAACCTCCAGCACCGACAGCAGCCGCTGGCGCAACGAGGCGCGATCGCTGCCCAGGCGATTCATCTCCCCAAAGCAGACATCGCGGGGCGCGCCGTGGAATTCTTTCCCGAAAATGTCGGCGACCAACGCGTTGTAGCCGTGTCCGACGATGTCGCGGGCAAAGCCGATCTCCAGGTTGCTGACCCCCATCACCGTCGGGATCAGGATGACGCCCGGCAGCGCCCGGCCCGAGCCGTCGGTGACCAGCACGCTCTCCAGGCTTTCGCCGTTGAACTCGTGGCCGATAGGATTCTGGTCGATGCTCTTCATGCCGTCTCCAAAATTTGCATCCTCCCCACGATTTCGTGGGGAGGGGTACCGCCGAAGGCGGTGGAGGGGTTCTAGACGCGAGAAGAACCCCTCCACCATGTTCCACATGGTCCCCCTCCCCGGCAAATGCCGGGGAGGATGTTCGCTATGCCGCCTCCATCAGCCGCGCCGCCTGGGCGCGGGCTTCGTCGGTGATTGCCGCGCCCGACAGCATGCGGGCGATCTCCTCGCAACGCTCCGCGGGCGACAGCTTGCGGACCGACGTGCGGGTGCCCTCGGCGCCGTGGCTCTTCTCGATCCGGTAATGATGCGCCGCCCGAGCCGCCACTTGGGGACTGTGGGTGACGACGAGCACCTGTGCGTCGCTGGCCAACCGCGCCAGCCGCTCGCCGATGGCGCTCGCGACTGCGCCGCCGACGCCGCGGTCGACCTCGTCGAAGATCATGGTGCGGGCATTGCCGGCCTCGGCGAGCGCCACCTTCAGCGCCAGGATGAAGCGCGACAATTCGCCCCCACTGGCGATGCGGGTCAGCGGTCCGAACGGCGCGCCGGGGTTCGTCGAAACTTGGAATTCAACGCGGTCGATGCCTTTCGGGCCAGGTTCGGCGTCGGTCAGCGCGGTCCGGAAGCGGGCCGCATCGAGCTTCAGCGGCGCCAGCTCCTGCGCAACCTTCACATCCAGCCGCTCGGCCGCCTCGCGGCGTTGTTCGCGAAGGGCCGCGGCTGCCAACTCATAAGCTGCACGCGCTTCGGCCAGTTCCTTTTCGAGCTCGGCAATCCGCTCTCCCCCGGCCTCGATCGCTTGCAGCTTCGCCTGCATCTCCTCGCCGAGCGCGGCCAGCGCATCGGGCTCGACCCGGTGCTTGCGGGCGAGCGCGCGGATGTCGAACAGGCGCGCTTCAGTCGCCTCGAGCCGCGCCGGATCGAAGGCCAAAGCCTCGGCGGCGCGAGCGATGCGGTCCTCGGCCTCGCTCGCCTCGATCACCGCCCGGTCGAGCGAGGCCAGTGCCTCGGCGAGCAAGGGATGATCGGCGGCGCCACGCTCGATCCGCCGCGCGGCAAGCCTCAACAAAGCGAGCGCTCCCTCCGACCCGCCGAGCAATTCGTCGAGGCCGGTCAGCGATTCCCCCGCCTTGGCGCCGGCCTGCATGACCGCCCGCTCCTCGGCCAGCCGCGTCTCCTCGCCGGGCTCGGGGCTGAGGGCGGCAATCTCGGCCGCCGCATGGTCGAGATAGTCACGATCGCGCTCGGCGCTCTCGGCCAGGGCGCGCGCCTCGGCCAACTCTGCGGTCAGCCGCTCGACCTCGGCCCATGTCGCCTCGACCGGCGCAATATCGATCCGTCCGAAATTATCTAACAAGGCGCGGTGGCCGCGCGAGTTCAGCAGGCCGCGGTCATCATGCTGGCCGTGGACCTCGATGGCGAGCGAAGCGGCGTCGCGCAGCAGCGAGGCGGGGACACTGGCCGCGCCGGCAAAGGCGCGGCTGCCGCCGTCGGCCTTCAGCGATCGCCGCAGAATCAGTGACTCGCCCGGTTCATGGCTGATGCCCTGATCCGCGAGCATGGCCAAAGCTGCATGATCTTCGGGCAGCTCTATCTCGGCGCTGACGCTCGCCGCGCTCTGCCCGCCGCGCACTAGCGAGGCATCTGCCCGATTGCCCATGGCCAGCCCCAGCGCGTCGAGCAGGATGGATTTGCCGGCGCCGGTCTCGCCGGTGAGAACGCCGAGGCCTGGCTCGAACTCGAGCGTCAGCCGGTCGATGAGCACCACGTCGTGGATGACGAGCTGCCTCAGCATCGGCAGTGCCCGCCCGCTAAGATCAGCTTTGCGGCGACGGCGCGTGCCGCTGGATGAGACTGTAGCTGCGCTGGTACCATTCGCTGCCCGGATAATTGCGGCCGAGAACGGCGGCAGCCTTGCGCGCTTCGTCGGGAATGCCCAGCGCGAGATAGGATTCAACCAGCCGCTCAAGCGCTTCCGGCGTGTGCGAGGTCGTCTGATATTTATCGATGACCGTGCGGAAGCGGATCGTCGCCGCCAGCCAATTGCCCTGGCGCTGGTAGAAGCGGCCGACCTCCATCTCCTTGCCGGCAAGGTGGTCGTTGATAAGGTCCAGCTTCAGCCGCGCGTCGGCCGCGTAGCGGCTCTGCGGGTAGCGGCGGATCAGCTCGCCGAAGGAGTCCGCCGCCTGCTGCGTGATCTTCTGGTCGCGGTTGACGTCCTCGATCTGCTGATAATAGCTCATCGCCGTCAAATAATTGGCGTAGGGCGCGTCCTTGTTGCCGGGGTGGATCGTCAGGAAGCGCTGCGCCGAGCTGATGGCATCGGGATATTGCTGCGCCATGTAATAGGAAAAGGCGCTCATCAGCTGCGCCCGGCGTGCCCAGACCGAATAGGGGTGCTGGCGCTCGACCTCGTCGAACAGCTTCGCCGCATCGACATAGCTGCGCTGGTCCAGCCTTTTCTTCGCCAGGGAATAAAGCGTGTTGACGTCGCGGGCGACATACGCCGTGTCGTCCTTCAATTTGTTCTTGGCGCAGCCGGCGACGGGGAGGATCAGCGCGGCAGCGACGAGCGGCACTGCAAAACGGGACAATATCGACATGGCGAGCCTTCTAGCGTGGCGTCTGGAGGAGGCCAAGCGCCTTAGATGGTAAGGCGCCGTCTGAACGGCGGATTGCGGTTTTCAGATCTCTTGCGGCTTCGGCCCGGCGCTGTCCTCGACCCTGAGAAAGCTGTCCGGCTTGACCCCCAGCCAGACCAGGATCGGCGAGGAAATATAGACCGACGAATAGGTGCCGACGAAGATGCCGATGAAGACGGCGATGGTCAGGCCGAAAATGACCTCCGGGCCGAGCATCAGCAGAGCGAACAGCGCCAGCAGGATCGACAGCGAGGTGACCATCGTCCGCGACAGGGTCTCGTTCAATGACAGGTTCAAGAGCGGGATGATACCCATCTTGCGGAACTTGCGCAGGTTCTCGCGGATCCGGTCATAAACCACGACGGTATCATTCAGCGAATAGCCGACGATGGTGAGGATGGCGGCGACGACATTGAGGTCGACCTGCAATTGCGTCAGCGCAAAGAAGCCCAGGGTCATCGAGACGTCGTGGAACAAAGTGACCAGTGCGCCGATGCCGAACTGCCATTCGAAGCGGAACCAGATGTAAAGCGCGATGCCGATCATCGCCAGGACGATTGCAAGGGCGCCATCGCGCGCCAGTTCCTCGCTGACCTTGCCGGACACGGATTCGCCTGCATCGACGCGCGCGCCGGGATAGGACTTGATGATCATCGTCCGAACCCGGGTGACTGCGTGGCTCGCCGCCGCATCGCCGCCTTGCGGCTTTGGCAGGCGGATCTGGTAGGTGCGCGGCCCGCCGAATTCCTGGATGCTCGCCTCGCCGATGTGGAGCGCGTTCACGCGGCCACGCAATTGCTCGACATTGATCGGCTGGGCGAAGGTGGTGCGCACCACCTGCCCGCCGACGAAGTCGACGCCGAGGTTAAGGCCCCTGATCGCGACCAGCGCCAGGCTGCCGATGGTGGCGATGATCGAGATCATCAAAGCGACGTTCCGCCACCTCATGAAATCGAGGTTGGTGTTGTCGGGAATGAGTTTCAGCAGCTTCATCGCTCTTTCGGCTTCCGTCAGATATGCAGTGCGCGCGGGCGCTTGCGCTTGACCCAGCCGGCCACCAGCATCCGCGTGAAGTTCACCGCCGTGAACACCGACGTTATGATGCCGATCATCAGCACAACGGCGAAGCCGCGGATCGGGCCAGAGCCGAAATAATACATCAAGGCCGCAGCGATGACGTTGGTGATGTTGGCGTCGAAGATCGCCGTCGAGGCTTCCTTGTAGCCGGTCTCGAGCGCGTCAAGAATGCGCCGCCCGCGCCGCTGCTCTTCGCGGATGCGCTCATTGATCAGCACGTTGGCGTCGACCGCCGCGCCGATAGTCAGAACGAAGCCGGCGATGCCCGGCAAGGTCAGCGAGGCATTGAAGATCGCCATGATGCCGAGGATCAGCAGCGCGTTCACGACCAGGGCCGCCGTCGCATAGACTCCGAAGCGTCCGTAGGTGACGAGCATGAAGAGGATCACCGCCACAGTCGCGACGATGCTGGCGATCATGCCCTTGTTGATCGAATCCTTGCCCAGCTCCGGTCCGACCGTGCGTTCCTCGATGACGTTCAGCTTCACTGGCAGCTTGCCGCTGGCGAGCGCGATCGCCAGCTGGTTGGCGCTCTCGACGGTGAAATTGCCGCTGATCTGAGCCTGGCCGCCGAGGATCGGCTCGTTGATGTTCGGTGCGGACAAGACCTTGTCGTCCAGGATGATGGCGAAGGGCTTGTTGACGTTTTCCTGGGTCACGCGCCCGAAACGGCGGGCGCCGGCCGAGTTGAAGGTGATCGAGACGACCGGGCGATTGTCCTGGTCGAAGCTCTGCTTGGCGTCGATCAATTGCTCGCCCGAGACCATGACGCGCCGCTTGACGGCGATCTTGGCCGAGCCGTCGGCCATCTGCAGCACCTGGCTTCCGGCTGGCGCGCGGCCCTGCGCGACCAAAGCGGGATCGGCGCTGAGGTCGACCAGCTTGAACTCGAGGCGCGCGGTCTGGCCGATCAGCGCCTTCAATGCATCGGGGTCCTCGACGCCCGGTACCTGGACCAGGATGCGCTTCTGGCCCTGGTTGATGACGGTGATTTCCTTGGTGCCGCTGGGGTCGATTCGGCGTCGGACGACGTCGCGGGCGACTGTCATCGAATCCTTCAGGGACTTGGCGGCGCCTTCGTCCGTCGGGGTGAGGACGATGCGCGTCGAATCTTCGACGGCGACGTTCCAGTCGCGCGTGCCGGTGAGCCCGACCGGCCTGGTCAGCTCGCGCAGGCGTTCGACCGCGGCGTCGAGCTGGGTCGGGTCGCGGACCATGAAGGCCAGCCGATTGCCCTGCGTCGAGACGTCGCCGATCGCGATCTTCGGCTCGCCGCGCCGGAGCTCGGTGGTGACCGTCTCCTCCATCGCCTGCAGCCTTTGCTTGGCGGCGTCGCGGGCATCGGCCTCGAGCAGCAACTGGCTGCCGCCGGCCAGGTCGAGACCGAGATTGATCTGCGCGCGCGGCGCATATTTCGGCCAGTTGGCCACCTCGGACTTGGGGAACATGCTCGGCACCGCGAAGGCGATGCCGACAAGGATCACCAGCCAGATCGACCAGACCTTCCAGCGCGGGAAATCGAGCATTGATCGGCGGTCCTAGTCGTTTGCCGGCTTCGACTTGCCGAGCACGTGGCTCAAAGTCGACTTGACGACGCGGACCTTGACCCCCTGGGCGATCTCCACCTCGACCTCCTCGTCGGAAACCTTGATGACCTTGCCGCGAATGCCGCCGGCGGTCACGACCTCGTCGCCTTTTTGGACAGCGGCGATCGTTGCTGCATGCTCCTTCACACGACGTTGCTGGGGGCGGATCATCAGCACATAGAAGATGATGAAGACGAAGAGCAGCGGCGCCAGCTGAACGAACATCGCCAAGCCGCCCGATGGAGCGGCTGCCGAGGCCATGGTCAGCGCAAAGGAAGTGGTGGACATGAGTGGAAATTACTCTTTTCGAAAAATGGATGGTCGGGGCGACTGGATTCGAACCAGCGACCCCCACACCCCCAGTGTGATGCGCTACCAGGCTGCGCTACGCCCCGACCTTTTGCCGCTTTGAAAAGCGGCGATGGGGCATCTAGTCAGGCGGGCCAGCCAAGGCAAGCGCGGGAGGACGGGTGGCGCGTCGAAAACGCAGGAAGATGGGTCTCGGACGACGTGTCGCGCTGGCGTTTGGCGCGATTCCCGCGCTCTATCTGCTTGCCGCGATCATTGGTTCGCTCGTTCCTGTCAATCGCGGCTGGAGCGAGCCGGGCCAGGGCGTCACCATCTATCTCGCCAACAACGGCGTCCACGCCGACCTCATCCTGCCGTCGCAGG
The DNA here is from genome assembly GCA_046734995.1 of Pseudomonadota bacterium. Lineage (GTDB taxonomy): Bacteria > Pseudomonadota > Alphaproteobacteria > Sphingomonadales > Sphingomonadaceae > Sphingomicrobium. Next base: position 6,551 of record JBKPSK010000126.1, on the reverse strand, counting down.
CGCAGGGACTCGACTGGCGTCCCCTGATTCCGAAGCGCGATTTCGCCGCCCCCGACCCCGATGCTGGCTGGGTCGCGTTCGGCGCCGGCGAGCGGCGGGTCTATCTGGACACGCCGCGCTGGCGCGACATCACCCTGCCGACGCTATGGGCGGCACTGACCGGCGGCGAGCGGGTGATGCATGTCGAATGGGTTCGCGACCCCGCCTATGCGGCGCGCGCCATCCGCCTGCGGCCGGAGGAATATCGCCGCCTGTGGCAATCGATCCGCGCCGAATTCGATCTGGACGCGGCTGGCCGCCCGGTCCGCATCGCCCATCCCGGCTACGGCCCTGCCGACGCCTTTTTCGAAGGTCGCGGCAAGGCGACGGCGTTCAGGACCTGCAATAGCTGGGCCTCCGACCGCCTGCGCCTGGCCGGCGTCAGGACGAGCCTGTGGTCGCCATTCGCTCAGGGCCTCGTCTGGCGATATCGGAAGGCCGGCGACTAGAGCCCGCCCGCGAACAAGTCGACCTTACCCAGGCTGACCCCGCGCGAGCGAAGGATCGCGTAGGCGATGCTCAAGTGAAACAGGATATTGGTCTGGGCGAAGCCAAGCACCCATTGGCCAATCGGCATGGTAGGGGAAATCGTCCCCAGGTCGACGGTGACGACCTCATCGTCACGACCATCGAACTGATCAAGGGCAAGGCTCTCCAGCACTTCACGTGCCGTTGCGATATCGGCTTTCAACTCGGCCACGGTTTCGCCTTGGGGTTCGGGCCGAGCCTCGATGCCCGCGGCGCGAGCCCCCCACTGCTGGACCAGATGACAGACGGCCCGCATCTGGCGCCGCAAGGGAAACATGTCGGGCGCAAGCTGCCAGCCGAGCATTTCCTCCTCCGGCGTGCCCTTGGCCTCGGCGAACTCAACGCCCTTTGAAAGCAAATGGTCGGCAGTGCCGAGAGCCTTTCCCCAGCCAAGCACCACCGCCGCAAGATCCACTTTCATTGCCGACCCCCTGTGTTTCCCGACGATTTCTTAAAGAACGTAGCGCGAAAGGTCCGCATTGCGCGCAATGCTGGCCAGCTGCGATTCGACGAAGGGCTTGTCGACCAACAAGGTCTGGCCCTGGCGGTCCTCGGCGGTGAAGCTGACGTCCTCGAGCAATTTCTCCATTACCGTCTGCAGCCGCCGCGCGCCGATGTTCTCGACCGCTTCGTTCACCTCGGCAGCGATCCGTGCCAGCGCTTCGATACCGTCCTCGGCGAAATCGACGGTCACGCCCTCGGTCGCCAGCAAAGCCTGGTATTGCTCGGTCAGGCTCGCGCGGGTCGCCGACAGGATGCGAACGAAGTCCGCTTCCGTCAGCGCCTTCAGCTCGACCCGGATCGGCAGCCGGCCCTGCAGCTCGGGCAAGAGGTCCGCAGGCTTGGCGATGTGAAAGGCGCCGCTGGCGATGAACAGGATATGGTCGGTCTTCAGTGGCCCGTATTTGGTCGCGACCGTCGTCCCCTCGATCAAAGGCAGCAGGTCGCGCTGGACCCCTTCGCGGCTGACCGAGCCGCCGCGCACGTCGCTGACCGCGATCTTGTCGATCTCATCCAGGAAGACGATGCCGTTGGCTTCGGCGTCGGCCAAAGCCACCCGGGCGACGTCGTCCTGGTCGAGTCGCTTGTCGGCTTCCTCCTCGACCAGCCGCTCGAAGGCCTGCGGCACCTTCAGCTTGCGCTTCTTGGTCGGCGCCCGGCCCAGGGCCTTGCCCATCATCGCGCCCAGGTCGATCATCTGCGCGCCCATGCCGGGCAGCTCGAAGGGCATCGGCGGCGCTTCCTGCACCTCGACCTCGACCTCGGCGGCATCGAGGCTGCCGTCGCCAAAACGCTGGCGGAAGCTGGCGCGGGTCGCTTCCGACGAGCCCTTGCCGGTCAGCGCATCGAGCAGCCGGTCCATCGCCGCGCCTTCCGTAGCCTCGCGCACCTTCTCGCGGCGGCGCTCGCGCTCCAGCCGCACCGCCTCCTCGACAAGGTCGCGGGCGATCTGCTCGACGTCGCGGCCGACATAGCCGACCTCGGTGAACTTGGTCGCCTCGACCTTGACGAACGGCGCATCGGCGAGCTTCGCCAGCCGCCGGCTGATCTCGGTCTTGCCGCAGCCGGTCGGGCCGATCATCAGGATGTTCTTGGGTGTGACTTCTTCGCGCAGCTCGGGCTTCAGGCGCTGGCGCCGCCAGCGGTTGCGAAGGGCGACGGCGACGGCCTTCTTCGCATCTTCCTGGCCGACGATATGCTCGTCCAACGCCGCGACGATCGCCTTCGGCGTCAATTTGTCCTTGAGCAATTCAACCGTCCCGCCGCTCTCGGAGATTGGGGCATGGTAATTCATTGCCTCGGTAGATTGGGGGCATGTCCTGCCACTTCAAGCCGTGCAGCGGAAGCCGTCGAACAGGCGTTTGTGCGATGAGATGATGCGTTGGATGGCCGCCGGGTCGGGGTTTGTATCCCAGACATTGCGCTCGAACGTGCCGCCGAGGATGATTCCATCGGGCCGCGGGAACATGTAGCCGGCGCCGCCGGTGAAGGCGTAGCGGACCTCCGGCTGCGGCTCCAGGATCGCCAGCTGGCCGCGGACCGGATACAGCTCCTGGTCGCCGAAGAGCTCACGGCTGCCCAGCCCCGTGCAATTGAACACCAGCGGCTCCTGGAGTGCCGCAATGTCTGCGGGCGAGGCGAAGCGCCGGACTTCGATCCGGCCGCCGGCCAACTGCAAATCGCGAAGCATCTGCCTCAGGTAGCGCCCGGCTTCGACGTACAAGGTGTCGAAACGGAGCAGGCTGTCGAGCGGGAACGGATGCTCGGCCGGCGACAGCATCCGGTTAAGCGGCGGGAAGGTGGCGATGACCTGCCGCTCGGGCTCGCCGGCCTCGACATAGGTCGGCAGCCAGCGGACGCCATAGTCTTCGCCGACGATGATCTGGAAGCGCCGCCAGCTATAGTCGAGCGCCTTGGCGAACTGCGCCCGCCAATCGGACGTCACGGACTCCTGGTTGTAATGGCCGAACGGGTGGAACTGGCCGCCCGCGATGTTCGAGGTGGTGTCGGGCGGCAACGCTGCGGCATAAATGGTGACGGAAAAGCCCGCTTCCTGCACCAGGCGTGCGGTCGACAGCCCCATCACGCCCGCTCCGAGCACAGCCACCGCGCCGCTGTGCCCCTGCAGGCCAAGATCGGCCGCGAGCTTCGAAGTGCCCCAGCTCAGGGTGATGCCCGAGCCGCCATGGCCGTAATTGTGCACCAGCTTCTTGTCGCCGAGCGCCTCGGCGCGGACGACGAAACCGGAGTCGCGGTATGGCCTCAGGCCGGCGACGGTGCGGATGATTCGCCGTTCGTCGACGTGAACTGGAGTAAGCGGCGAGCAGGTCGAGACACCGAAAGGTCTTGTGCCGACTGTGGCGCAACCGGAAAGCAGTGCAGCAGACCCGGCAGCAAATGTCCTGCGATCCAAAAACATCCGTCCGCCCTGTTGTCTGAAACCAGCACTGTCTGGGGGACAGTGCGTTTCAGTCAACGTCGAAGAGCTGTCCTTTTCTCCTGTTTTCCAGGAGAAAGACAGGGCTTCGACTATGCTCAGCCCAATCGGTTGCTATTCCCCAATGGTCTCCACTGTCAGCCGGTCATTGGTGAAGACGCAGACTTCCGAGGCGATCTGCATCGCTCTTCGTGCGAGCACCTCCGGGTCGGCTACATAGTCGGCGAGAGCCTTGGCCGCGGCGAGCGCGTAATTGCCGCCCGAGCCAATGGCGGCGATGCCGCCCTCGGGCTCCAGCACGTCGCCGTTGCCGGTCAGGATCAGCAAGACTTCGTCATCGGCGACAATCATCATCGCCTCGAGGTTCCGAAGGTATTTGTCTGTCCGCCAGTCCTTGGCCAGCTCGACCGCCGCCCGCATCAGCTGGCCGTTATACTGCTCGAGCTTCTTTTCCAGCCGCTCGAACAAAGTGAAGGCATCGGCGGTGGCGCCGGCAAAGCCGCCGATGACCTTGCCGTCGGCGCCGAGCCGTCGGACCTTCTTGGCATTGGGCTTGATGACCGTATTGCCGAGGCTGACCTGGCCGTCGCCGGCGATGACGGTCCGCCCGTTCTTCCTGACCCCGAGAATCGTGGTGCCGTGATATGTTTCCATGGCGGCGATGTGGGAAGCGCCCTCTAGCGCTGCAAGTTGAGGCCCCGCTCGAAGCGGCGGTCGGGGATTAGCCACATGGTTGCGACACCGACATAAATCGCCACCGAAAGGGACGGCGAGAAAAAAGCCGCGGCTACCGCCGAGAAATAGAGCGCAACGCTCAACCATTCCTTGGTCCCGTGGCCCAATGCTTTCTTCATTCTCGATGCGTCGCCTTCCGCCGCGATCAGCGCACGCTCAAGCAACCAATAGGATGTTGACGCGCCGATGAGGACAAGGCCGAAGAATGCGACCGGCCAGGGCGTGACACCGGCTTCGTCGATCCAGCGGAACATCAGCGGGAAGAGGGTGAGCCAGAAGAGCAGCGAGTGATTGGCCCACAGCACGGCACCTGTGACCTTGTGCGCCGCCTGCATCATGTGATGATGATTGTTCCAGTAGATCGCGACGTAGATGAATGCGAGCAAATAGGCGGCGATCAGCGGCAGCACCGCCAAGACGGCGCCCAATGTCCCTTCTGCTGGAAACTTCAGCTCAAGGACCATGATCGTCAGCACGATCGCGACGACGCCGTCAGTCAAGGCATTCAGTCTGCTCGGCGTCATGGTTCCCCCCGATTGTTCGCCAGCACTCTATCCGCAAAGCTGTCCGGCCCAAAGCGGGACGGATGGACCGGCCCGATGGAGCTAAATCCGCGGCGAATGGTTGACTCCACCGTGAACAGGGAGCTCACCAGCCTGCTGCTTTTGGCAGCTGCGGGCGCTGTCTCGGCCGCGCCTGCCGACGCCAAGGATCCGCCCAAGCGGCCGTCGGTCGCCATCGAGGCAATCGAGGCCCGCGGCCTCTTGTCGGCAATCGAGGAAAAGCGCGCCGAGCCCTCCCTTCGCCTGTCGATCATCGACGCCGATCGCGCCGGCCTGATCGAGGAGCCCGGCTGGCAATTGGAGCGCGACGGCGATCTCGTCACCGGCAAGCGCGCGAAAGTGAGCGTACCCGTCGGAGAGACCACCGTCTTCGCGCTCAGTGGCAAATTGACTAGACACACCGGCTCGACAATGCCCGACCCGGTCGAAGGCCCAACCCCGCTCGCCAGCCGCAAGATGGACAGCGTCCGGGTCTATGGCGCCGGCGTCGAACGGCGCGTCGGGCCGTTTGAGCTCAGCGCGACCTATCAGTACAGCCGAATCGGCGTCGCCGACGACAGCACGGCTGCCAATGGCCACGCCCGCAGCCATTCCCTCATGGCGACCGGGCGCATTCGCTTCCGCCACTGATCAATCGGACGCCGTGCCCGCCAGATCAACCGCTTGCTGGCGCTCGACCCATTGAATCAGCTCGTCGAGCTGGATGGCCTGCTCGGTGGCAATTAGTTTGTCGGATTCAGGAAGTCGGTCTTGGTAGGCGGCTTCAACAGGCCGGCCGGCGGCAGTGGAAAGGCCGGGCATTGGCGCTGCTCCGCGACCACCGGGATCGGCTGGGGCATGCGGTTGTTCACCGCGCATCCGCCCAGCAGCAGCAGCGCGAGCATCGGCAATACGTCTCTCATAATCACTTTCGCTCCTTTGGTTGATCGCGGACTGCAGCGCCTTGATTCGCTCGACATTGGCCCGGTCGGCCTGACGGGCCTGCTCTGTGGCGGCGCGGACATTGGCGACGGCCGCAGCATGCGCGGCCCGTTCGGCGGAGAGCATCTCCACATAATGGGCGGTTTTCGCTTTCCAGCGGCTACGGTCATGGACCAGCAGCGCCAGCGCCAGCGCGCAGGCGATGCCGAAGATCAGCTTCAGCGTCAGCCGGTCGAGGCCCGGAATCATTAGTCGGCCTCCGCTTCCAGGCTAACGCCCTCGCGGCCGGCGCTGCCCTTGAAGCGGCCGACCGGACCGCCGACCAGCAGGCCGATCATCACCGCCGCCATGCAGGCGATAAAGCCGCCCAATGCGCAGCCGAAGATGATGACGATCGAATGCTCTTCCGCCCGGCTCCAGCCACCCCACATCAGCAAAGCGATCATCGCCACGCCGGCGGCGCCGCAGAACATGCCGGCCGCGGCCGCGAGCCAGCCGTAGGCGAGCCGCTGGCCCTCGGCGAACGTAGTCGGCGACGGAAAAGTGAATCGGTTCATCTCGTGCGCTCTCTCTTAGCCAATACGGTTAGCTAGCCAGCCGTACAGAAACGCTTCCTGCGCGGGTCGCCGCTCGGCGAGGCGCAAATAGCGCTCGCCCTGCAGCGCTTCGAGCGCCCGCAGCAGGACGGTCTCGCCGCTGGCGCCTCGGCCGCTAAGGAAAGCGTCGAGCGCGGCCAGGGTCCGCGGGCCAATGCGCCCGTCGGGGACCAGGTCGGGATAGTCCTCGCCGTTGCGATTGAGCGCGGTCAGCGCCCGCTGCAGGAAGGT
>JBKPSK010000125.1:0-5452 GCA_046734995.1 Pseudomonadota bacterium | reverse complement strand
CGCCGAGGTTGCCAAGCTGCGCGGCAAGTCGCCCGAGGACACCGCCATGGACCTGGTCATCGAGGATGGCACCCGCGTCGGCGTCGCTTACTTCCTGATGAGCGAGGCGAATGTCGCTCGCCAGGTGGCCCTGCCGTGGATGGCGTTCGACAGTGACGAGAGCGCCCAGGCGCCGCGCGGCGTCTTCCTGAAGTCGAACACGCACCCGCGCGCATATGGCAATTTCGCCCGGCTGCTCGGCAAATATGTCCGCGAGGAGAAGCGCACGAGTCTTCAGGAAGCGGTCCGCCGGCTGACCAGCTTTCCAACCGGCAACCTCGGCATCAAGGACCGCGGATTGGTGAAGCCGGGCATGAAGGCCGACCTCGCCATCTTCGATCCGGCCACCATTGCCGACGAGGCAACCTTTGCCGAGCCACAACAGTTCGCGGTCGGCATGCGTCATGTTTTCGTCAATGGGAAGGCTGTGCTGCTGAATGGCGCAATGACCGCGGCCCGCCCAGGTCGAGCTGTCCGCGGGCCCGGCGCCGGCCACTGCCCGGCACAATGAGCGGTTTGCGTCGGGCTTGATCGTGCCTAAGCTGCGCCGGCGACGCAAAACAAGGGAGCTTTGCATGAAGCCGATCACCGCCTTGGCAGCACTCGCCTTGTCGAGCCTGCTCGCCGCTTGCGATTCCGAGCCGAAGGTCAAGATGAAGGATGCGTCGGTCGCCGAGGTCGCCGAAAAGGTCGCCAAGGAGCGCGGCGATGAACTGATCATCCGCCCCGGCAAATGGGTGCAGCAGGTCAAGATGGACGCGTTCGACATCCCGGGCATGCCTGAATCGGCGCAGGCGAGTGTCCGCCAGACCATGGCCTCGGCCACCAGCGGCCACGAAATGTGTCTGACCCAGGCCGAAACCAAACGGCCAAGCGAGGACTTCTTCGCCGGCAAGGACAATAATTGCCGTTACGAGCGGTTTTCGATGCAAGGCGGCAAAATCGATGGGGTCATGCGCTGTAGCCATAACGGCATGAACCAAAAGATGGAGCTAAGCGGCGATTATTCGCCCGACCATTATACAATGCGGATGGACATGCGCACGCAGAGCGAGCGCACGAGCATGGGCAATATGCACATGGTCATGCGGGTCGACGCGAAGCGGATCGGCGACTGCGATGCCGCTCGCCAGGAAAAGAAGTCATGATCGGCTACGTGACTCTCGGCACCGACGACCTCGAGCGGTCGCGCGCTTATTTCGACGCCCTGCTCGGCACGATTGGAGCCAAGCGCGTCATGCAATTCGCCGACGAGGACGGCGGCTTCACCATGTACGGCGTCGGCCGCGACAAGCCGGCGCTGGTCGTTACCCGGCCTTATGACAAGGAGCCCGCGCACCATGGCAACGGCAATATGGTCGCCTTGGTCGTGGACAGCCGCGACAAGGTCAACGACTTCCACGCCAAAGCGCTCGAACTGGGCGGCACCAACGAGGGCGATCCCGGTTTCCGCGGCGACCCCAAGTTCGGCTATTATTTCGGCTATTTCCGCGACCCTGACGGCCACAAGTTCGCGGTGTACAATATCTCGCCGCAAGCCTGAGGGTTGAACAGGCGCGGCCCCGCAGCGTTTGCGGGCCATGCGCGCGGTCACATTGGTCAACAAGAAGGGCGGCAGCGTCGCCAGGGGCGTCGCAGCGCGCATCGGCGAAGCCCTCACCGCGGCCGGCATCGACGGCGAGGTGCTGCTGGTCGCGGGCAAGGATTGCGCCGCGCTGGCCGCCGATCATGTCAAGAATGGCGTCGAGCTGCTGATTGCCGCCGGCGGCGACGGGACGATGGGCGCCGTCGCCGGTGAGCTCGCCGGCAGCAAGACGACAATGGGCATCCTGCCGCTCGGCACGCTCAATCATTTCGCGCGCGACCTCGGCATTCCCCTCGATCTGGATGAAGCTGCAAAGGCGATCGCCACCGGCCGCAAACGGCGCGTCGACATTGCCGAGGTCAATGGCCGCGCCTTCGTCAACAATGCCTCGATCGGCCTTTATCCGCTGATGGTGATGGACCGCGATGCCCAACGCCATCGCCTCGGCCGCTCGAAGCGCCTGGCGATGCTGGTTGCTTCCATGCGAACGATGGCCCGCTTCCATGCCCGCCGGCTGCGGCTCAGCACCGGCGGCGATGAGGCCCGGCTCGATACGCCTTTGCTGTTCGTCGGCAACAACCATTACCGGCTCGCCTTGCCGGGGGCCGGCCGCCGCGACTCCCTTGACCGCGGCGAGCTCAGCGTCATGGTCATGCGCAGCAAGTCGCTGCCCGGCTTCCTCGCCGCAACTGGACGAGCCTTGCTTGGCCTCAGCCGCGAGAACGACATGGTCCGCCTCGATGAGGTCCGGCAAATCAAGGTCGACAGCCGTCGCTCGCGCCTCACCCTGGCCATCGACGGCGAAACCGTGGCCCTTGCCCCGCCCCTCACCTTCCGAATCCGCCCCAAGTCGCTGCGCGTGATCTTGCCGCGCGTCAGCGCTGAGGCCCGCCGAACCGGACGCCAAGCATCACCTGGTCGAACAAGGTCGCGATGAACGGCCTGGTGACCGGCGCATGCCCCATCAGCAGGCGATAGAAGATCGCGCCGTAAAGCTGGTCGACCGTCGCATCCAGATCGGTGTCCGGCCTGATCTCGCCCAGCTCCACCGCCTGCTGCAGCAAATCCCGGCCATAATCGCGGCGCGCCTGCACGAAATGGCTTCGAAAGGCCTTGGAAATCTCCGTCTCCCCATAGCCCGACGCAAGAACGCTGGTCACGAAACGGCCGGTGGGGCTTTCGAATAGAGCCGCAATGCCGAACAGCTGCCGCTCGAGCGCGCGCAATGGGTCGGAGTCCGGTCCGGGTGGAACCTCACCGCCGCTGACCTGCATCAGCGCCGCCATCGCCAGCTCATGGCGATTGTTGAAATGACGGTAGACCGTCGGCTTGCCGACTTTGGCGCGCGCCGCGACGCCCTCCATCGTGACCGCGGGAAGGCCCCCGGCTTCGAGCAGGGCATGGGCGGCCTTCAGGATCGAGCGCCGGGCGGCCTCGCTCCGCGGCCTGCCGGCTTTGCGGCTTGGGGTTTTGGCACCGGTATTGACTCCATGACTCATATATGAAACGCTACGTAACGTAATTAATTCGAGTCGACAAGGAGAATTTCCATGCCCGCCCTGACTCCATATCTGACGGTGAGCGATGCGGCGGCCGCGATCGCTTTTTACATCAAGGCATTCGGCGCCGAAGAGGTCTATCGGCTGAACGACACCGACGGACGGATCGGGCATGCCGAGCTTCGCATCGGCGATTCGCTGCTGGTGCTGGCTGACGAATATCCGGACTTCGGCGCCCTGTCGCCGGCGCGCCTCGGCGGCTCGCCAGTCAAATTGCACCTCATCGTCGACAGCCCCGACCAGTCCGTCGACGCGGCGGTTGCCGCCGGCGCCATGCTGGTCCGGCCGGTCCAGAACGAATTCTATGGCGCGCGCTCCGGGATGATCGTCGATCCCTTCGGGCACAGCTGGTTCATCGCCGCCAAATGCGAGGACCTCAGCGTCGAAGAGATGCAAAGGCGCATGAGCGCGACGGCCGGCTGAGATGTTGGTCCCGTTCGCAGCCGCGATGCTGGCCGCCGCCACGCCCGAGGAAAAGGCGCTGCTGCTTTCCCAGACGACCTCCGCATTCTCGGAATGGCTCGGGAAGAATGATGCCGCTTCTCTGGGGCATGTGCTGAGCCTGGATTGGGTGATCATCGATTCCGATGGGAGACCGGTCTCCCGCGAGCGTTTCCTGGCGGCGATGAGCAGTGGCGATCTCAAGCACGATGCGATCCGTTCGAGCGAGATGCAGACCCGCATCATCGGCGACGCCGCGGTTCAGACCATGCGCGCCCAGGGCAGTGGCGTCTATGCCGGCCAAACCTACCGCTTCGATGAGCGCGCGACCGATTTCTGGGTGTGGCGCAGCGGACGCTGGATTTGCGTGCTGACGCAGCTGACGCGCATCAGCCAATAACCACTGCGAGAACGGGACATGCAGCGCCGTGTCCGAGCCGCCACATCCCCCTCTGGGCCCACAATTTTTTTTACCCCAAATTAAATTTTGATCTTGCGTCCATTCGCAGTTGAGGCACTATAGGTTGTAGCGAGACGGGGGTTACGCGCAAAACCTAGTGTTTTGACGCCGGAGTCACTATATTCCGGTGGGTAACCCTTTGCGTGCCCGAGTCCCGGCTGTGGATATCGGGGACGGGAGGCAGAAAAGCCCCCGGAACGCGACAGAATCGACTAGGATGCGCCCATGGCGCCGAGTCGAACATTAGTAGAACAAGCGGTCGCAGAGCCGCCTGAGTCACGGGGTGAGGACATGGACTTTTCAAGCAGCAGCGAAGTCGGCGCCGAGGACGTCACGGAAACGTCAGGCAAGCGCAGCAGCAAGACCGTGGATCCCAAGGCGTACAAGGTCGAGATCGACCCGTCGCGCGACGACCTACTGACCGAATTCGGCAAGGAGACGCTGAAAGACCGCTACCTCCTGCCGGGCGAGACCTACCAGGACCTCTTCGCCCGCGTCGCCAGCGCCTATGCCGACGATGCCGAGCATGCGCAGCGCGTCTATGACTATATCTCCAAGCTCTGGTTCATGCCGGCGACGCCGGTCCTCTCGAACGGCGGCACCGGCCGTGGCCTGCCGATCAGCTGCTATCTGAACTCGGTCAGCGACAGTCTCGACGGCATCGTCGGCACCTGGAACGAGAACGTCTGGCTGGCGTCAAAGGGCGGCGGCATCGGCACTTACTGGGGATCGGTGCGCGGCATCGGCGAACCGGTTGGCCTCAACGGCAAGACCAGTGGCATCATCCCCTTCGTGCGGGTGATGGACTCGCTGACCCTCGCCATCAGCCAGGGCTCGCTGCGGCGCGGCTCGGCCGCTTGCTACCTCGACATTGCGCACCCCGAGATCGAGGAGTTCCTCGAGATCCGCAAACCCTCGGGCGACTTCAACCGCAAGGCGCTGAACCTGCACCATGGCGTGCTGGTCACCGACGAGTTCATGGAAGCGGTGCGCGACGGCGCCGAGTTCACCCTGCGCAGCCCACGCGACGGCTCGGAGCGTGGCAAGGTCGACGCCCGCGCCTTGTTCCAGAAGCTGGTCGAGACCCGCCTGGCGACCGGCGAGCCCTACATCATCTTCATCGACCAGGTGAACCGGTCGATGCCCAAGCACCACCGCGATTTGGGCCTCAAGGTCACGACCTCGAACCTCTGCAGCGAAATCACCCTGCCGACCGGCCGCGATCATCTCGGCGCCGACCGCACCGCGGTCTGCTGCCTCTCGTCGCTCAGCCTCGAGACCTGGGACGAATGGAACGGCGACAAGCGCTTCATCGAGGACGTCATGCGCTTCCTCGACAATGTGCTCTCCGATTACATCGCCCGCGCG
>JBKPSK010000124.1:0-17792 GCA_046734995.1 Pseudomonadota bacterium | reverse complement strand
ATGCGTGACCGGCGCCGCGTCGCCGTGCTCATCTCGGGGCGCGGCAGCAACATGCGCGCATTGATCGACCGTGCTTACGGCTATGACGTTGTTTTGGTCGCCTCCAACAAGTTCCACGCCCCCGGCCTCGATGTGGCCCGGTTGCTCGGCGTGCCGACCTTCGCCTTCGAGGCGAAACGCGAAATCTTCGAGGCGGCGCTCGATCGCTCGCTTGGCGATCATGGCGTCGGGACCATCGCCCTCGCCGGTTACATGCGCATCCTCTCGCCCGCGTTCACCGGCCGGTGGGAAGGACGGATCGTCAACATTCACCCATCCCTCCTTCCGAAGCACAAGGGGCTCGACACTCATGCCCGCGTGCTCGCCGCCGGCGAGACGACCAGCGGCTGCACCGTTCATCTGGTCAGCGATGAGTTGGATTCGGGTGATGTGATCGCCCAGGCGGAGGTGCCGGTCGAACCGGGCGACGATCCGGCAAGGCTTGCAGCGCGCGTCCTGAACGCGGAACATGCGCTATATCCCAGGGCCCTGAGCGAGTTCGTGCGCCGATGACCGAAAATTCCGAAACCGAATCACGCAGGCGCGCCCGGCTCCGCTGGATCAACCTGGGCGAAGCGATCGCCATCGCCGCGCTGGTCCTGTCCGCCCTCGGGCTGTGGCACGAGTGGAACAAGAAGGACGAACCTCCCAAGGTGGTGATCGAGAAGCCGACATCGATCCCGCTTGCGCTTCGCGGCAGGGTGAGGAACGAGGGTCGCCTCATCGAGATTTCGGCGATCGAGGACAGCCATGCGCTGCAGTCGCTGACCGTCACGGTCGCCGGTTCGGCCATCGAGCTCGGCAGCGACGGCGAATTGAGCGCCGGGGCGATTGAGGACGCGCTCGGCAGTCAGGCCGAGCGGGGCAAGGGTATCCATCGCCTGCGCGCGCGGATCGAGGCTCGCTACGTCGAGGCCGGGTCGGACAAGAAAGCCGCCGGGTCCTACTTGCTCAGCTACAAATGGGAGGGCGGAGGGCTGTTCGGCGGCCGCTCCCTCCGCTTTACTGGGATGTCGAAAGGCTGACGCCTCTCAATCTTTTCCTGACCGGGCTGCTCCTCGCCGCCGAAGCCGCGATTCTGATGCGCGCGATCCTCCGGCCTCATCGGGAGCCGGCATCGCGCCTCGCCTGGGTCATCGTCATCCTCATTGTCCCCATCGTCGGTGTCCTTGCCTATTTGTTGCTGGGCGAGGCTCGCATCAGCCGCAAACGCCGCCAGATTGGGCGCGAGATCGACAGTCAATTGCCGCGGCCCGAGGCCGATCCCTTGAGCAGGCGGACGCTCACTAGGGGAGCCTATGACGCGCCCTTCGCCCTTGCCCACACGGTCGAAGGGCTCGGCCCTACCGGTGGTAACAGCGCCACCCTGGCGGCCGACAGCAATGCTGCGATCGACTCCATTGTCGCGGACATCGACGCGGCGTCGAGCAGCGTTCACCTCTGCGCCTATATCTGGCTGGCGGATCACAATGGCTGCAAGGTCAAGGACGCCTGCTTGCGCGCCGCCAGGCGCGGGGTCGCCGTCCGGGCCCTAGCCGACGCGCTCGGCTCGCGGCAGTTCATTCGCTCAGGCCACTGGCGCGAGCTCGCCGCCAGCGGCGCCGAAGTGCGCGTGGCCCTGCCGGTCGGCAATCTCCTCTGGACGATGATCCGTGGCCGGGTCGATTTGCGCAATCATCGCAAACTTGTGATTATCGACAACCGAATAGCCTGGTGCGGAAGCCAGAATGTTGCCGACCCTGAATTCCGCATCAAGCCGCGCTATGCGCCTTGGGTCGACATCATGACCCGGTGGGAAGGCCCCGTCGCGCGCCATTGCCAATATTTGTTCGTCTCGGACTGGATGGGCGAAGGCGGCAGCGATATCAGTTCCATCCTGACGGAACCCGCGGCGCCCGGGTCCGGCATGATTATCGCTCAGGTACTCGGCACCGGGCCAACCGTCCGCTTCGATGCGATGCCGGCCTGCTTCGCCGAGCTGATCCACTCGGCCCGGGGCGAGATCGTCGTCACGACCCCATATTTCGTCCCCGACGAGCAGGTCCTCTACGCCTTGACCTCGGCGGCCCGGCGCGGAGTCGAGACTATCCTGGCCCTGCCCAAGCGCAACGACAGCATGATCGTCGCGGCCACCAGCCGCAGCTATTACGGTGACCTGATCGACGCCGGCGTGAAGCTGTTCGAGTATCGCTGCGGCCTGCTCCACGCCAAGACCTTGGTGGTGGATGGGACCATCGGCCTGATCGGCTCTGCCAATTTCGACCGGCGAAGCTTCGAGCTCAATTTCGAGAACAACATCCTGTTTGCAGACAAGGGCTTTGCCGAAGCGGTCCGTGCCCGGCAGAACGAGTTCATCGCTGACTCGAACCGGGTGACACAGGCCGACGTCGACAATTTCAGCTTCGGCGCCCGCCTGTGGCAGAACAGCGTCGCGATGGTCAGCCCGATCCTCTAGCGATTAGCCGACGATTTCGTCCTCATTGAAAAAGAAAGCGATCTCGATCGCGGCATTCTCGTCGCTGTCCGAACCGTGGACCGAATTTGCCTCGATCGATTCGGCATAAGCCTTGCGGATCGTGCCCTCTTCGGCATTTGCCGGGTTGGTCGCGCCCATGACGTCCCGGTTGCGCTGGACGGCATTCTCGCCCTCCAGGACTTGCACGACGACCGGGCCGGAAGTCATGAAGGTACACAGATCGTTGAAGAAGGGCCGTTCCTTATGGACGGCGTAGAAGCCCTCGGCCTGGTCGCGGGTCATGCGGATGCGCTTCGACGCAACGACGCGCAGGCCGGCCTCCTCCAGCATCTTGGTGACGGCGCCGGTCAGGTTGCGGCGGGTGGCATCGGGCTTGATGATCGAAAAGGTGCGCGTAGCGGCCATGGCCGGGCGTCTCCGTGAATTGAGGGATTGGAAATCTGCGGCGGCGCCTAGCGGGGCGGGCGCGGAAGGGCAACCCTAGGCCTTTTCAGTCCACTTCCCGCCTTCCTGCGCCCAGTAATGGCGCTCGACGCCTTCCCGCCCCGACAGCAATTTCCACGCCAGCCGGGCCGCTTCGAGCGTGTCGGCATCGAACAGGAAGAAGGCGCGGTCGAAGCCGAGCGCGGCGTCGCGCCATTCGCCGTCAGCAATCAGCAGGTTGCGCGCCAAGTTGGGCGCATCGACGGCCTGTGACAACAGGATCGGCTGACGGGCATCGTCGCTGCCGCCGGCGATTCCGTGCGGCAGGAAGCTGGTCGCGCCCTGGTCCCAGAGCTGGCGATCGAGCCGTGCCAGCAGTCCCTCATCCTCGGCGACAATGACGAGCCTTTGCTCCTCGCCGAGCAGGCGCCCGGCAATGGCGGCGATGATGCTTTCCTGGGCAGGGGAGCCAAGCTGGTAGAAGTCTACACGCATCTGCCAGCCCCAAAAGCCGTTCGCCCCGAGCTTGTCGACGGGCTGCCCTTGCTTGAAAGGAAAGACAGGGCTTCGATAAGCTCAGCCCGAACGGACAAGGTAATCAGCCTTCTACGTTGGCGGCGATATATTCGTCGAGCAGCCGCACCCCGAAGCCGGTCGCGCCCTTGTCGTAGGTCGGCTTTGGCTTGTCCGACCAAGCCATGCCGGCGATGTCGAGGTGGGCCCATTTGACGCCATCGTCGACAAAACGCTGCAGGAACTGGGCGGCGGTGATCGATCCGCCTTCGCGCGGGCCGACGTTCTTCATGTCGGCAATCTGCGAATCGATCAGCCGGTCGTACGCCTCGCCGAGCGGCTGGCGCCACAGCAGGTCGCATGTGGTTGTCCCGGCGACGATCAGCTGGCCCGCCAACTCGTCGTCGTTCGAGAAAATGCCAGCCATCTCGTGGCCGAGGCTGACGACCATCGCCCCCGTCAAGGTGGCAAGGTCGATCATCACCTCGGGCTTGGCGATTTTCTGCGTCCAGGTCATGACATCGCTCAGCACCAGCCGGCCTTCGGCGTCGGTGTTGATAACCTCGACGGTCTGGCCGGACATGGTGGTGACGACGTCGCCCGGGCGCTGGGCATTGCCGTCGGGCATGTTCTCGACCAGGCCGCAGACGCCGATGACATTGGCTTTGGACTTCCTCAGCGCCAGCGCCTTCATCGCACCGACCACGGCACCGGCGCCGCCCATGTCCCACTTCATCGCTTCCATGTTGGCGGCCGGCTTGATCGAGATGCCGCCGGTATCGAAGGTGACGCCCTTGCCGAGGAATGCAACCGGCGCCGTTCCCTTGGCACCGCCGTTCCATCTGAGGACCAGCATGCGCGGCTCGCGGACCGAGCCCTGGTTGACGCCCAGCAGCGCGCCCATGCCGAGCTTGGCCATCGCCGGCCCGTCGAGCACCTGCACGTCAAGGCCGCTTCCATCGATGCTCGCCAGCACCCGTTCGACGAAGCTTTGCGGATAAATGACGTTGGCCGGCTCGGTGACCAGCTCGCGCGTTAGCAGCACGCCTTCGTACACCGGGCCGTAGCGGCTGTCCCAGCGCTTGGCAGCGCCCTCGCCGCCGCCGACCACCGTCACCTTCTTCAGCGTCGGCTTCTGCTTGTCCTTGAGCCGCGTCTTGTAGCGGTCGTAGCGCCAGCTTCTGAGCGCCGCGGCCAGGGCGACGCGCGCCGCCGAATCCGCGTCATAATCGAGGCCGGTCAAGTCGATGACGGCATGTGTTTCGCCCGAAATCAGCAGCCGCGCCGCCGCGACGCCGCCAAGCTTTTCGGCGGCATCGGCCGGAGGGACGCCGGCGCCGGTGCCGACGACCAAAAGCCGGTGCGGATGGTCGCCGTCGATAATGTGTTCGACGACCGAATTTGCGTCGCCGTCGAACCGCTGGCGCTTGATCGCCGCCTCGAGCGATGCGCTAGCCGAACCAAGCGACTTGAGGGCGGGCCGCTCCTTGCCGGCGGATGGGATGACAAGCGCGTAGTCACCGGCCGGGCGCGTCGCGGCGAAGCTGATCTTCATTGGCTGGGGGATTCCTTGAAGCTGGCAGAATTAGGCTGACGGCCCTTTAGGCCGCGAGGGCGCGCAAGCAAAGCCTTTCGGGCCGGCGCGGCGCCAAGCCGGATTGCCGCTAGACCAGCGAGGTGCGATAGGTCCGCTACGTCACGGGTCTGATGGGGTGTTTCCAAGCGTGCGAGCAATTGGTCTTTGCTGGACGGCGCTTCCCCTGATGCTCGTGCTTCCCGCCGCCGCCGCAGCGCAGGAGGCCATGCCGCCGGCCGCCGAAGCGGCCCTGCCGGCAGCGGAAGAGCAGACCATCGAATTCAGCGCCGACACTGTCACCTACGACAGCGAAGCCGATATCGTCACCGCGACCGGCCGGGTGCGAATGCAGCGCGAGGGCAATTTCCTCGCCGCCGACCAGGTAACCTGGACCCGCAAGACCGGCGAAGTGCGCGCCGAGGGCAATGTCGTCGTCATTACGCCTGAAGGCGACAAATTGGTCAGTGACCGCGTGATGCTCTCCGACTCGCTGCGCGACGGCACGATCGAAAATTTGCTGGTCGTGCTGGAAAGCGGCGGCCGTATCGCTGCCGAGCGCGCGACCCGGGCCAACGGCCAGACGATCCTTGAACGGGCCGTCTATTCGCCCTGCCCGGTCGTGACCGAAACCGGCTGTCCGAAGGACCCAAGCTGGAAGATCGTCGCCGCGCGCGTCGTCCAGGACCCGGCCACCAAGCGCATCCGTTTCCAGGGCGGGCGCCTCAGCATTTTCGGTCTCACCTTGCCGCTGCTGCCGATCTTCAGCATCGGCACCGAGGGCGACGGCATGACCGGCGCGCTGATTCCGAACATCGGCTATTCCAACTCGAACGGGCTGGAACTGTCGACCCCTTATTATTGGCGGCTCGCGCCCAATCGCGATCTGACATTAACCCCCCACATCTACACCAAGTCCTTGCCTGCGATCGAAGGGCGATACCGCGGCCTGAACAGCCTTGGCGCTTTCCAGGTCGGTGCGTTCCTGACCTATGGCGAGGCCGCCGATCCGGATCCCGACGCCGTCGATCCGAACAGCGATCACCGCGTTCGCGGCTATTTTGAAGCCAATGGCAGATTCCAGCTCGACCCCTATTGGAGCGTGACCAGCTCGCTGCGCGCAGCGACCGATAAGACGGTCTTGCGGCAATACGACATTGCTCGGGACGACGTGCTTCGCAATTTCGTCGAGGTCGAACGCATCTCCACCAGCAGCTATGTGTCGCTAAGCGGCTGGGCTTTCCAGGGAATGCGCGTCGACGACGTCCAACAGGAAATTCCGATTGCCTTGCCCGCGATCGATGCCCGCTTCCTGCTCGACAACCGCGTTTTCGGCGGCCAGGTCGAGTTGCAGGCCAACAGCCTCGCAATCCTGCGCATCGACGGCCAGGACACGCAGCGCGCCTTCGCCAGCGCCCGCTGGGACCTCAGGACCCTTACCCGCATGGGCCAGGAACTGACGCTGACCGCCTTTGCTCGCGGCGACGCCTATCACAGTGACGAAAATGACGAGACCGACATCATCCTCTACCGCGGCGACGAAGGCTGGCAATTCCGCGGCATCGCCGCCCTTGCGGCAGACATGAAGTGGGCCTTTGTCGGCCCGGCGTTCGGCGGCACCCAGCGTCTCACCCCTCGGGCCCAGCTGGTGCTGACCCCGGCAACCCCGAACCTCGAGATTCCCAATGAGGACGCGCGCGCCGTCGACCTTGAGGACAGCAATCTCTTCGCCCTCAACCGCTTCCCCGGATACGACCGGTGGGAAGACGGTTCGCGCGTCACTTACGGCGTCGAATGGTCGCTCGACCGGCCAAATGTCGCAATCGACGCCGTCATTGGACAAAGCTACCGGATCACCCGCAACCCAGGTATCTTCCCGGACGGCACTGGCCTTACCGATCGCTGGTCGGATATCGTCGGCCGGACCCGGATCCGCTTCGGCCGCTTCATCGACCTCACCCACCGCTACCGATTCGACAAGGACAATCTGGCACCGCGGCGCAACGAGCTCGACCTGACGCTCGGCGGGATCGAGACCTATGTCCAGATCGGCTATTTGCGCCTCAACCGGAACATCAGTGCCGCGGTCGAGGATTTGCGCGACAAGGAGGAGCTGCGGCTGGCCGGCCGGCTGAAGTTTGCCCGCTATTGGTCGCTGTTCGGGACGACGGTGCTCGACCTCACCGGCAAGGATGAGGATCCCCTCTCACAGGCCGACGGCTATGAGCCCGTGCGGCATCGCCTCGGCATTACATACGAAGATGAATGCCTGGAGCTTGGCGTCTCCTGGAAGCGCGACTATGAGCGCCTCGGCGAGTTCAAGAAGGGCAGCACCTTCGCGCTCCGATTCGCGCTGAAGGGCATCGGCCGCTAATCCTGCGTTCAGCGGCTTGCACCTAACGGCGCTTCCTATAATCGATTGATGAGCAAAGGAAATTTGAGGGGTGGCAGTGAATAGGAAGATGACCATGGCGAGGCCGCTGACGGCGCTCGCCGCGATTACAGCAATTCTCGCCGGTGCCGCCGTGGCTCAGGACCAGCCCGGCAGCGGCGCGGCCGCGCTGAACCTGCCCAGCAACCCCACCCTGTTCGGGAACTCCATGCCGTCGGTCGTGAAGGCAACCGCGATCATCAACGGCGAGGTGATCACGCAGACCGACATCGACCAGCGCCTCGCATTGCTGGCGATCGCCAATGGCGGGAAGATCGCACCCGAAGAGGTCGATCGCCTTCGCCAGCAGGTGCTTCGCAACCTGATCGACGAGACGCTCCAGATTCAGGCCGCCAAAGCTGCCGAGATCAGTGTCACCGACGCCGACATCGACAAGACCGTCGCCCGCGTCGCCGCGAACGTGAAGCAGACTCCGGATCAAATGGCCGAATATCTGAAGGCCAATGGCTCATCGATTCGCTCCATTCGCCGCCAGATTCTCGGGGAAATCAGCTGGCGCCGCCTGCAGAGCGCGAAGATCGAAAGCGGCGTCAGTGTCGGCGATGAAGAAGTGAAGGCGGTCATCGCCCGCCTCGAGGCGTCGAAGGGCACTGAGGAATATCGCGTCGGCGAAATCTATTTGTCGATCACGCCGGGCAACGAAGCCCAGGTCATGGCCAATGCCGACCGCATCATTCAGCAGCTGCGTCAGGGCGCCTCCTTCGTCGGTTATGCCCGCCAGTTTTCGGAAGCCTCGACCGCGGCGGTCGGCGGCGACCTCGGCTGGGTTCGCCCCGAGCAGCTGCCAGAACCATTGGCGGTGGCTATGCGATCGCTGCAACCGGGCCAGGTGTCACTCCCCATTAGGGTGCCGGGCGGCGTTTCGATCGTCGCCGTTCAGGACAAGCGCAAGGTGCTGACCGCCGATCCGCGCAACGCCGAGCTTAGCCTCAAGCAGATTACGGTCGGCTTCCCGGCCGGCGCTACGCAGGCGATCGCGGAGCCGATCGTTGCCCGCTTCGCCCAGGCCGCCCAGACCATCGATGGATGCGGCGGTGCGGAGAAAATGGCGGCTGAGTTCAACGGCGAGGTCGTCCAGTCGGACGGCGTCAAGCTGCGCGAGCTGCCCCCGGCGCTCCAGGAAATGATGCTGCCGATGCAGGTCGGCCAGGCAACGCGGCCGTTCGGATCGCTGCAGGACGGCGTTCGGGTGCTGGTCATCTGCGGCCGCGACGAGGTCGACCCGAGCATGCCGACCTATGATCAGGTGCTGGCACAGATGAACGAGGAACGAGTCAACATGCGCGCCCGCCGCTATCTGCGCGACCTGCGCCGCGACGCGGTTATCGACTTCCGCTAAGCGGGCGGGCTAGAGGGTGGAACAATGGTTCCCGCCCCCATCGCTCCGATCGCCGTCTCGCTCGGCGACCCGGCCGGAATTGGACCGGAAGTCGTCGCCAAGTGCTGGGACCATCGCTCGGCCTTCAATCTGCCGGTATTCGTCGCAGTCGGCGACGGCCGGTCGCTGAGCGCGGTCTGGGATGGTCCGATCGTCACGATCGACGATCCGCGCGATGCCGATTCGGCCTTCGACGTCGGGATACCCCTGCTGCACATTTCGGCCCCGTCCGCCGACATCCCCGGCCAGCCGAGCGTCGCTGGCGCCCATTGCTCGCTCGATGCGCTGGAGCTCGCTGTCGGCCTGGCGCGTTCGGGCTCAGCGTCAGCGGTCGTCACCGGCCCGGTCAGCAAGCAGCAACTTTACGCAATCGGCTTCTCGCATCCCGGCCAGACGGAGTTCGTCGCTGAACGCTGCGGCATTGCCTCTGAAAATGTCGCCATGATGCTGGCCGGGCCGACGCTGCGGACGGTGCCTGTGACCACGCATTTGCCCTTTGCTCAGGTCCCCGAGCGCCTGACCCCTTCACTGATCGAGGCGCGCGGCCGCGCGACGATGCGCGGACTGCAGCGCAACTTTGGCCTGGCCGAGCCGCGCCTGGCGGTAGCGGGTTTGAACCCCCATGCCGGCGAGGGCGGAACGCTCGGCAGGGAGGAGATCGACCTGATCCGCCCCGCGATCGATGCGCTGCGGGCCGAAGGCTGGCATGTTACCGGGCCGCTGCCGGCCGACACCATGTTCCATGAAGGCGCGCGCTCGCAGTATGACGCGGCTTTGTGCATGTACCATGACCAGGCGCTCATCCCGCTCAAGGCCCTGCACTTCGAGGAAGGCGTCAACATCACGCTCGGGCTGCCGATCATCCGCACTGCTCCCGACCACGGCACGGCCTTCGACATTGCCGGCGAGGATCGCGCCGACCCGCGCGCCATGGCGGCGGCGATCCGCATGGCTGCGAGTTGCGCGGCGCACCGGGCACTCGCCGTATGAGCGCAGCGCCGGCGGAGCCGCTGCGCGACGTCATTGCCCGCCACGGGCTGCAGGCGACCAAGGCGCTGGGGCAGAATTTCATCCTCGACCGGCAGCTGTTGGCGCGCATCGCCGCCATTCCCGGGCCGCTGGAGGGGCAGACCGTTTATGAGGTTGGGCCTGGTCCGGGCGGCCTGACACGTGCCCTGCTCGATGCCGGAGCGAACGTTGTCGCAGTTGAGCGCGACCGGCGCTGTCTGCCGGCACTGGCGGAGCTGCAAGCCGAATTTCCGAGCCGGCTGCGGGTGATCGACGGCGATGCGATGAAAATCGACGAGCGCGCCGAGGCCGGCGATGGCGCGCATGTCGTCGCCAACCTGCCCTTTAATGTCGGCACCGCCTTGCTCCTGCGCTGGCTGAGCGGCGAAAGCTGGCCGCCGTGGTGGCGTTCGCTGACGCTGATGTTCCAGCGCGAGGTGGCGGAGCGGATCGTCGCAGCCCCTGACAGCGAGCATTACGGGCGGCTGTCGGTCGCCGCCCAGTGGCGCAGCAGCGCGCGAATCGCCATGGCGGTGCACCGCTCCGCCTTCGTGCCGCCGCCCAAGGTCGCTTCGGCCGTCGTGCATCTCAAGCCCGAGTCCATGCCGGCCGGCGTTAGCGCCAGGGTCATGGAACGCCTGACCGCCGCCGCCTTCGGCCAGCGGCGCAAGATGCTCCGGCAAAGCCTCAAGGGGCTACCGGGGGCGCTCGAGGCGCTGGAAAAGCTGGGAATCGATCCGCAAAGGCGAGCCGAGACGCTCGCCATTGGAGATTTTGTTGCGGTGGCGCGGAGCCTGTGCTGAGCGAAGTCGAAGGGCTCAGTTCTTCTTCGGCGCGGTAGCCGGCGGCTTGGCCTGGGCCAATGTCGGGCCGCGGGCGATGGCGGCGCTCAGCTCGGCGGCCTGCGGGCAGCCCTGCGCGCACAATTTCTGCAACTTGGCGAGCACGTCTCTGGCGCGCGCCGCGGCGCCCTGCTCGACCATCGCCGCGCCCTGGACCGCCAGCGCGTCCTTGTCGGTCGGCTCCAGCGCCAGCGCCTTGTTGGTCAGGCGAATGGCCTGGCCGAACAGCTTCTGCTTCATCGCCACCCTGGCCATGCCGACGAACGCGGCGCGGTTGCGCGGATCGACAGCCAGGGCCGTTTCCATTGCGTCGTCAGCCTCCAGAAGCCGACCGGCGGCCAGCGCCGCTTCACCCTGCTTCTGGAATTCCAGCGACTTGGCGGCGATCTGGTCGTCCGGCTTCTGCCCGATGACAGGAACAGCCAGCGACGAGGTCGCAAGGCCAAAGGCGAGAACCAGCGGTGACAGGCGCATTAACATCTCCAACTCAGTCGGCGGCCTTAGCATGAGCGCTGAAACCGTGCGACGAAAAAGCCGTCCGTGCCATCGCGGTGCGGCGTCAGCAACCGCCCGCCACCGTCCTTCCGCCCGAACGAGCCGAACGCATTTTGCACCGCCCAAGATGAATGGCGCCCTAAGAAGTCATCCACCTGGACAGCGCCTTCGCGCCGAAGGATCGAACAGACGGCGTAGACGAGGGTTCCGCCTGGCTTCACCAGCGGCGCCGCAATATCCAGCAGCCGCGCCTGTAGTTTGACAATGCGCTGCAGCCGTTCCGGAGTGAGCCGCCAGCGCCCCTCCGGATTGCGCCGCCAGGTGCCGCTGCCCGAGCAGGGCGCGTCGACCAGGACGATATCCGCCTCGCCGTTCCAGTCGAGCATTTGATCCACTTCACGACCACCGTCGAGGAGACGCGTGGCGACCGTCGCCCCTGCCCGCCCGGCGCGCGGTCCCAGCTTCGACAAGCGAGCCTTGTTGGTATCGCAGGCAAGAATTTCGGCTTCAGGTGCCGCTGCGGCCAGCGCCAGCGCCTTGCCGCCGGCGCCCGCACACAGGTCGGCGATCCGCATGCCGCCTTTGGGCTCGCAGGCGAGCGCAATCAGCTGGCTGCCCTCGTCCTGAACTTCCACCAATCCTTCCAGGAAGGCGGGACTCTGGTCGATCCTGCTGTCTGCGGATAGTCGAATTCCCCAGGGACTGAGCGGGGTAGCGGCCGACCCCTCGAACTCGCCAAGCATGGCATCGCGGCTGGTTCGCGCAATGTTGACCCGAAGGTCCAGCGGCGCGCGATCGAGCAGTGCCGGCCATTCGTCCACGGTGACGAGCGGTGACAGCTCGGGTTCCAGCCATTGCGGCAATAGCCGCGCTTCGGCGCCTGTCTCATTCTCCTCGATCGCCGTAGGCCCATGCGGGGACCCATCGAACAAGGCCGCGAGTTCGGGTGCGTCGCCGGCCAGACCGACCATAGCCACGCGGCCGTTTTCAGGCCGCTCGCCCGATCGGCGGATGACGCGGAACACGAGCTCGCGCACCGCCCGCCGGTCCTTGGATCCCGCGTAGCGCCGCGCCTTGAAATAATGGCTGACGATCGAATCCGCCGGCGGCCCATCGTCGCGCGCCGAGGCAATCACCTCGTCGAGAATCTCGATCGCCGCCTGGACGCGGGCCGCAGGTGTCATATCGGGAGCCCCTCCCCTCGATGGGGAGGGGTTGGGGTTGGGTGATGTTCGAAATGAGGCTGTGCCGGTGGCATGGTCACCCCCACCGTGCCGTCCCCAATCAAGGGGGAAGGTTCAAGCTCAGCCCCGCCCACGTCACCGCGTCGGATAATTGGGCGCTTCGCGAGTGATGGCGACGTCGTGGACATGGCTTTCGCTTAGGCCGGCGTTGGTGATCCGCACGAAACGCGCACGGCGCTGCAGTTCTTCAATGGTTGCCGATCCGGTATAGCCCATCGCCGCCTTCACGCCGCCGACCAGCTGATGGATGATGTCGCGCACCGGCCCCTTGTACGGCACCCTCCCTTCGATGCCTTCCGGAACCAGCTTCATCTGGTCCTGGATGTCCTGCTGGAAATAGCGGTCGGCGGATCCGCGGGCCATCGCCCCGACGGAGCCCATGCCCCGGTAGCTCTTGTAGGCGCGCCCCTGATAGAGGAACGTCTCTCCCGGCGCTTCCTCGGTCCCGGCCAGCAGCGAGCCGACCATCGCGGTCGAGGCGCCGGCGGCCAGCGCTTTGGCAATATCGCCGCTGGTGCGAATGCCGCCGTCGGCGATAATCGGCACGCCGGATTTCGCCGCCGCGCTTGCCGCCGCCATGATCGCCGTCAGCTGCGGCACGCCGACGCCCGCCACGATCCGCGTCGTGCAGATGGAACCGGGGCCGATACCGACCTTGACGGCATCGGCGCCGGCGTCGGCCAGCGCCTTGGTTGCTTCGGCCGTGGCGACATTGCCGGCAATGATCTGGACGCTATTCGACAGGCCCTTGACCCGCTCGACCGCCTTGGCGACGTCGCGGTTATGCCCGTGGGCGGTGTCGATGACGATGCAGTCGCAGCCCGCGTCGATCAGCGCCTGTGAGCGTTCGAATCCGGTATCGCCGACCGTGCTCGCCGCTGCCACGCGCAGGCGGCCTTCCCCGTCCTTGGTGGCCAACGGCGAGGCCACCGATTTCTCGATATCCTTGACGGTGATCAGGCCGACGCAATGGTCGGCCTCGTCAACCACCAGCAATTTCTCGATCCGGCGCTGGTGGAGGATGCGGCGGGCATCTTCCTGGCTGGTACCAACCGCCACTTTGGCGAGATTGTCCCTTGTCATCAGCTCGCTGACCGGTTGCTTCGTGTTCTCCGCGAAGCGAACGTCACGGTTGGTGAGGATGCCTGCCAGTTTGCCCGACGCCTCGACGATCGGAATGCCGCTGATGCGGTTGGCCTTCATCAGCTCCAGCGCCTCGGCCAGCGACTGGTCGGGCCGCATGGTGATCGGATTGACGACCATGCCCGATTCGAAGCGCTTGACGGCGCGGACCGCGGCCACCTGTGCCTCCAGGTTCATGTTGCGATGAAGCACACCAATCCCGCCGAGGTGCGCCATGGCGATGGCCATGTCGGCGTCGGTGACCGTGTCCATCGCCGAAGACAGTATGGGAATGTTGAGCGGGATTTCCCGAGTCAGCAGGCTGCGGGTGTCGGCCTGGCTTGGAAGAACGCTCGATTCGCAAGGCTGTAGCAGCACGTCGTCGAAGGTCAGGCCCAACGGGATGTCAGGGCCAAGGGAAGAGCTATCGAGGAGATCGGCCATATCGGCCCATGCCAACAATCGTCCGATTCGCCAAGTGCCGCGCTATTGGCGACCGAGGTTCGGCACCGCAGCGAACGAGGGCAGGATGCCACGCGAGGCGGCGCGGCGGACCAGCTCGACATGCAGGTTTGCGTCATCGACGGCACCGCCCAACTCCGTGTCGGCATGCAGTTCGTCGGCCGGCGAGTGATAATCCTTGTCGATACGGGCATTGAGCAGCTTCAAATCGCTGAAGCTGCCGCCGGCCATGATCATCGGCACACCGCGCCGGGCGAGCGCCCAACCGTCCTGGCGCTGCAGGAACGAAGCCGCCTCGTCGTCGCCACCCCGCGCTCGGCCCATGGCAGCCGCCGCATCGTGCACCAGTCTCTCCAGGGGCGAACCCTTGGGCGCGACCATCGCCACAGGTGCCCCCTTCGGCGCGACAGCGATCATGTCCAAATTGAAGCCGGCGATTATGCTCGTGAGTGGCACCGGCGGGCTGTCGGCGAACGCCCTGGCGCCAAGAAGCCCCCATTCCTCGGCGCTGGTGGCGACGAACCAGACATCGCGGTCGAGGCCCATCTTGGCAACGCGCTCGGCAATGGCGATCAGTGCCGCAACCCCACTGGCATTGTCATTGGCGCCGTTACAGATCCGGTCGGCCGTGCCCTCCGGCATGCAAATGCCGAGGTGGTCGTAATGGGCCATCACGACCACAATGCGGCCGTCCGGCGCGCGGCCGGGCGCCTTGCCGACAATATTATAAGTCGTGAACGTGCCGTGCTTGTTCATCTGCTCGATGAAATAGCGCTGTCCGGATGGAAGCTTGACCGAATCAGCAGGCATCGGCGTCGGCTTGCGGTCGACCTTGAAAGCTTGCAGGAAGCCGCCCGGCAGGGGTTGCAGGCCGGCGGCGCGAAACCGGCCGGCAATGTAGTCAGCCGCCTTGCCGGCGCCCGGCGTCCCCGCCATCCGGCCCTGCATTTCATCGCTTGCCAGGATGCCGATGGTCGTGCGCATCTCGGCGTCGGTCACGGGCGACGGCGCTGGCGCGATATGCGGCGTCGCGCATGCGCTGAGCAGCAGGAACAGCCACAGCAGGCGTTTCATCGACGCTGCAGCAATCGCTCGGCAGACTCGACATGCATGCGCTCGATCATCGCGCCTTCGAACCGCTCGGCGCCGCCGGTCGCGGCGGCGACCAGCCGCTCGGCGCGCGCAATCTCCTCAGCACTGGGCGCGAAGGCAGTGCGGCAGGGCCCGACCTGGTCGGGATGGATTAGGCTTTTGCCGTCGAATCCCAGCCGCCGGCTTTCGGCGCATTCGCCGGCGAAGCCGTCCGGATCGTCGAGCCGGTTGAAGACCCCGTCGATTACCGCAATGTCGGCGGCCCGGGCCGCCACCACGATCGACTGAAGCGCCATTTGCAGCGGACCGCGCCCCGCGTCGCCGGGCAGGCGGAGGTCCGCTGCCAGGTCGTTCGTTCCGGCAATCAGGGCTGAGGCCTCTCGCGCTGACTGATGGATTTCAACCAGTCCCTTGGCCGTTTCAATCATGGCGGCGACCGGCTTGCCGGTCTGGTTGCGGACGAAGGCAATCTCTTCTTTCCCCTCCGCCCTCGGGACGACAATGAAATCCGGTTTGGCGGACATGATCGCGACGATGTCGTTCGGATGCCATTCGGTCTTCGGTCCATTGATCCGGATCCCGACCGGCATTTGCCATGGCTGGCCAATGGCTTCGATCGCCGTCTCGCGGGCCAGGTCCTTGTCTTCCGGCTTCACCGCATCTTCGAGGTCGAGGATGACGAGGTCGGCGCCGGACTCGCGGGCCCGGTCGATTTTGCGCGGATCGGACGCCGGCAGGAACAGGACCGCGCCGCGCAGCCAATCGATGCTCATGCCGATTTCCCTTCCAACGCAATCCAAGCGACTGCATCATGTCGCCACTTATGGGGAAGAGCCATGCTTGAATATTTTCTGATTGCGGTTGCCGTCCTGGTGCTGCTCGTCGTCATGATGAGCGTCAAGATCGTCAGCCAGGGTTATCGCTACACGATCGAGCGTTTCGGCCGCTTCGTCCGCGTCGCCGAACCGGGGCTGAACCTCGTGACACCGTTCGTCTATCGCGTCGGGCGCAAGATCAACATGATGGAGCAGGTGGTCGACATTCCCGGCCAGGAGATCATCACCAAGGACAATGCCATGGTCGCGGTCGATGGGGTCGTCTTCTTCCAGGTGATCGACGCGGCGAAGGCGGCCTATGAGGTGAGCGATCTTTACTCCGCCCTCATGGCGCTTTCGACCACAAATTTGCGCACGGTCATGGGCTCGATGGACCTCGATGAGACCTTGTCGAAGCGCGACGAAATCAATGCCCGGCTGCTGGCGGTCGTTGACCACGCGACCGAGCCGTGGGGCGTCAAGATCACCCGCGTCGAATTGAAGGACATCCGGCCCCCCTCCGACATCGTCAACGCCATGACCCGACAGATGAAGGCCGAGCGCGAGAAGCGTGCGGCGATCCTCGAATCGGAAGGCATGCGGCAGTCCGAAATCCTTCGCGCCGAGGGCGAGAAGGCTGCGAGGATCCTGCAGGCCGAGGGCATGAAGGAAGCCGCCTTTCGCGATGCCGAAGCCCGCGAGCGCTCGGCGCAGGCTGAGGCCAACGCGACCACATCGGTCAGCGACGCCATCGCCGGCGGGAGTTCCCAGGCGATCAACTATTTCATCGCCCAGAAATATGTCGAGGCGATCGGCAAGTTCGCCACTTCGCCCAACGCCAAGACCATCCTTTTCCCGGTAGAGGCGACGCAGCTGATGGGCACGCTTGGCGGCATCGGCGAGCTGGCCAGAGAAGTGCTGGGCAAGGAAGGCGGCGTGAAGACCTCATTGCCGGCCCGCAAGCTGCGCGCCGAGCCCGGCGTCCCGGAGACGAGTAAATAATGTTCAACGACATCGATCCGGGCTGGCTGTGGGCGATCGGCGGTGTCCTACTGCTGATCGCCGAAGTGATCGCGCCGGGATTCTTCCTGGTTTTCATCGGTGCCGCGGCCGTTGCCACCGGCCTGTTCACTTTGCTGTTCGATCTCGGCCCCGCCCCGCAGCTGGGGCTGTTCGCCATTTATGCGACCCTCGCCGTGCTTGCCGGCCGCCGCTGGTACGCCGAACCGGACAGCCCCTCCGGGGGGGTGATCAACGAGCCGGCCGGGCGCCTGATCGGCCGCACGGTGGAGGTTGTTTCCGCAGTCGACGACCATGGCGGGCGGGTGCGGGTCGGCGACAGCGAATGGAGCGCGCGCGGCGGGCCCGCCGCTGCCGGCGAGCGCGTTCGAATCACCGGCATCGACGGCAATTGTCTCAAGGTGGAAGCCGAGCGCGCCCTTCCCCAAGCGTAACCGGAGTTCGCCTTGTCTTCATTCGAGCTTTCCCGCCGCCAGACCCTGACGGCGCTCGCAGCAACCGCTGCCGCTCCCTTCCTCGGCGGGGCCGGGCCGGCGAGCGAGACTCCGGCATCCACCCTGCTCAAGTCGATCGGGACGAACCTTGTACGTCTCGTCCCGGACGGAGAGCCCGGCGCAACCTCGCTTGGAATCGACGTCGGACGCGAAGCGCACCTGCGCTACATGCTGAGCGACAAGTCCGCGGCCGGGCAGGAACGGATTGCAGCGACCCTCAAGGCCGACCTTGCCCGCGCCGAGGCGGTCGACGGATCCGCGCTGCCGTTCAAGGACCGGACCAGCGTCGAGGTCGTCAAAAGCGCCTATTCCACCGCCCTCGAGGGCTTCGCTCTGCCCTATGG
>JBKPSK010000123.1:0-7567 GCA_046734995.1 Pseudomonadota bacterium | reverse complement strand
CGCAGCGGAAGCATTGAATCCTGGATCGACTGGATAAGTGCGCTCAGCTCAAACTATCGGTTTGAAGAGGCAGTAAAAGTCGGCCGTCTTAGCCTGGCCCAATATCCGGAAGAGCCCGCCTTGCTTGCGTTCACCACCTTTGCCGAAGGCATGAGTGGAGACGCCTGTTCAGCATTGGCACGCATCGACAAACTGCCGCCGCATGTCTTGCAGTCGCCAGCGACCAGGATTGGCCGTGCTCAGATAGCCCTGCGCGCCGGCGAACCGGCGCTTGCTGCAACTTTGGCCGAAGAATACACGCGCCTGGAGCCAGGCTCCCAGATCGGCTGGGCGGTCTTGGGGCTGGCTTGGCGACTGACAGGCGATCCTCGCGAGAAATGGCTCTGCGACTATGACCGACTCGTCATGGTGACCGACGTTCCGTCTGCGGACGGGACTCTATCCGCCGGCGATTACGCGGCAAAGATCAGTGCTGCGCTGGATCCGCTGCACCGGAGCCAGGCGGCGCCCGGAAACCAGTCCCTGAGAAACGGTACGCAGACAGGCGGCAATCTGTTCGACACCCTCGACCCGACAATTCGAGGTTTTCGCGAGGCTGTGCATCTTGCCGCCGAAAAGATGCTGGATTCGCTCCCTGCGGACAGCTCTCATCCATTCTTGGCCATGAAATCCGACCGATTGGGATTTTCCGGAAGCTGGTCCGTGCGGTTGCGGGAAAGCGGCCATCATGTGCCCCATTTCCACAGCCTGGGCTGGATGAGTTCAGCCTATTATGCCCGGCTTCCGAAGGCTGATGAAAAGGCACGAGCCGCCAACGAAGGATGGATTCACTTTGGTGCGGCGCCTCCAATGTTCGGACTGGCGCTTGAGCCGAGGCGCATCGTGGAACCGAAGCCTGGACGGCTTGTGCTTTTTCCGTCCTATATCTGGCACGGCACTTTTCCATTTAGCAGCGGCGACCGCCTTTCGGCGGCGTTCGACTTTGTTCCGATTTAGCTGTGCGGCAAGGGTATCGAACCCTTTGACGGGCTACGGCAATCGCGGCATGGTCTGCGCAGTTGGATATTCTGAGGGGTGGACATGTCGCGCGTTGCACATTCGCTGGTCGGGATTGTTGCTCTAGGACTTGTCGCCGCGGCACCGGCAGCGGCGCAAAGAATGCCGAGGGCGGCGACCCCGAAATTGTTCGAGGACGTCGTCCATTGCCGGTCGATCCAGGATTCGGCCGAGCGGCTGGCCTGCTACGACCGCGCCGTCGGTGCGCTCGACACGGCGCAGAAGAGCAACGAACTCTATGTCGCCGACAAGGCGGCGATGAAGGAAGCGCGCAAGGGCCTGTTCGGCTTCTCGCTGCCCAACCTGAAGATATTCGGCGACGAGGATCTCGGCGACCTTGATGAGCTTGACGCCACCGTCGCCGGCGTCGGCTCAGGCCAGCGCGGTTATATTTTCACGCTTTCCGACGGTGCCCGCTGGGCGCAGACCGACAAACGCTACATGGACAAGCCCAAGATCGGCGCGAAGATCAAGATCAAGAAGGCCGCGCTCGGCAGCTACATGGCGAGCATCAACGGCAGGTCGGGCTTTCGCGTCGAGCGCATCAACACCGACCACTGAGAGTCTGGCGCCCGCCCGTGGCCATCGCCCTTTCCTCCATCATGCCGCAGTTGCAGCACGCGCAGATGCTGCACCAGCAGGGACGCATCGGCGAAGCCTGGACAACGCTGGCGCCGATCCGGATGGCAATCGACAGCCACGGACAGGCGCTGCGGCTGTACGCGCTGGTCGCCCAATCAGCCGGGCGGCTCGACGAGGCCATCGCGGCATTGGAACGCATCATCACCCTCGAACGCGGCCCGCCCGAAATCATCGGAGCGCTGGCCGATATGCTCGGCAAGGCCGGGCGCCACGAGGAGGCGCTAGACCAGTGGGGCCGGCTGGTCGGCAGCCATCCGGCGATCGCCGACGCGCATCTCAACCGGGCCGTGACAGCGGCCAATGCCGGCAGGCCGGACCTGTCCCTGGAGGCCGCTGACGCCGGCCTCAAGCGCTTTCCCGGCCATGCCCGGCTGACCGCCACCAAGGCGATGGCGCTCAAGAACCTCGGCCGGATAGAAGAGTCGGTCGCGCTGTTCGAGCTCGCCGTCGCCGCCGACCCGGATCGGGCCCTGACCCGCCACAACCAGGCCGTCGCCCTGCGCGCGGCATGCCGCTTCGACGAGGCCTGCGAGGCCTATAAGGCGAGCGAGCGTTTGGGCATGAAGGGCGCGCAATTCCATGCCAATTGGGCGGCGGCGGCGCTTGAGGCGGGGCAAGTGGACGAGGCTGCCGACCTGTATCGCAAGGCGCTCGCCGAAGACGCTGGTAATCAAGAGGCGCTCAAGGCCCTGACTCGCCTCCAGATCGAATATCGCGGCGGCCAGGACGCTTTCGCTCATTATGCGGAATCGGCGGCTCGGCGCGGCACGGTGGAGGCCTGGAGCGAGTGGATCCAGGAGGTGGCAAGCAACAAGAGGTTCGAAGAAGCTGCCGCCGTCGGCGCACAGGCGCTGGAGCGCTTCCCGGGGAATGCCGCCATCACCGCCATCACCGCCTTCGGCGCCGGCATGTCCGGCGATGCCGGATCCGCGCTCGACAAGATCGATGCATTGCCTCCTGCCGAGCTGGCATCGCCGCTGATGATGATCGCGAGGGCCCAACTGGCATTGCGCGCAGGCAGGCCTGAGCTTGCCGCGGAAATGGCCGAGCGTTTCGTGAAAAGCGATCCAGGCAGCCAGATAGGCTGGTCGCTGCTTGGCGTCGCCTGGCGTGTACTCGGCGATCCGAGAGAGCAATGGCTGTGCGATTACGACAGGCT
Source organism: Pseudomonadota bacterium (assembly GCA_046734995.1). Taxonomy (GTDB): domain Bacteria; phylum Pseudomonadota; class Alphaproteobacteria; order Sphingomonadales; family Sphingomonadaceae; genus Sphingomicrobium. Next base: position 4,710 of record JBKPSK010000123.1, on the reverse strand, counting down.
GGTGATGGTCACGGAAGTCCCCTCTCCCGACGGCTCGCTGTCCCCAGCCGACTTTGCGCGGGAAGTTGCCGCCGCGCTTGACCCGCTTCACCAGACCAACGCCGCGCCCGGCAACCAGTCGCTGCGCGAAGGGACGCAAACCAGCGGGCAGCTGTTCGACTGGCCGATACCGGCGATCCAAAGATTCAGGGATGCCGTGCGCATGGCGGCTGAGAATGAGGTCGCGAAGCTTCCCGACGATCCGGAACATCCGTTCCTTCGCAGGAAATCAGCGAATCTCGATTTTTCCGGCAGCTGGTCCGTTCGCCTGAGGGGCGACGGCGGGCACCATGTGCCGCATTTCCATGCGCTTGGCTGGATGAGCTCTGCTTATTATGCACGGCTGCCGGCGGCCGATCTTGCGGCGCGCGAGCGCCAGGAGGGGTGGATTCACTTCGGCGAGCCGCCGGCGATGTTCAACCTCGATCTGGGGCCTCGCCGGATTGTCGAGCCGAAGGAAGGACGGCTGGTCCTCTTCCCTTCATACATGTGGCACGGCACCATCCCCTTCGGGACCGGCGACAGGCTCACAGCCGCGTTCGATTATCAACCGCTCTAGCCAGGCTGCGCGCGTTGCGGCACCTTGCGGCGCGATGATGCCACTGCTGCAGCTCAACCCGCGGCTCGACCGCTCGACCCTTGCCGCCGAGTTCGTCCGGGCGGGGCGGCTACAGGTCCGCGACGTGCTTACCGACGAAAGCGCTTTGGCGGTGCGCCGGACCCTCGCGGAAGAGACGCCGTGGGGTCTCGCCTGGCAGGCGGGATCGGCGGCGAGCGCGAACCTTATTCGTGCCGATGAACTGCGTGGCCTGGATGACGAAGAGCAGGCGTCGATCGCCGCACGCGCCGCCGGCACCGACGGTCAGGATTACGCCTTCGCATATTATTCCTATCCGCTTGTCACCGCTTATCTCGAGCGCTGGCGGCCAGGATCGCCGCAGGAGCGGTTGCTCGAGGAATTGAACAGTCCGCAATTGCTCGATTTCATGCGCGCGATCACGGGCATCGACGAGATCGTCAAGATGGACGGCCAGGCGACCCTCTATGGTCCCGGCCATTTCCTGTGGCCTCACAGCGATGCCGAGAGCGAGCGTGGCAGGCGCGTTGCCTACGTGCTCAACCTGACCCTGGGCGAATGGAAGCCGCAATGGGGCGGCTATCTCAATTTCTTCGATGGCGATTGGGAAATTGAGCAGGCGTTCCGCCCGCGGTTCAATTGCCTGAACCTGTTCCGGGTTCCGCAATGGCACAGCGTGTCCGAGGTCGCCGCCAGCGCGCCGCTGGCTCGCTACGCCGTCACCGGCTGGGCCAGGGATCGCTAGGCCGACGCCACGTCTCCAACAGGCGAAGAAAAAGCGGCGGGAGATTGCTCTCCCGCCGCCAATTTTTGGTCCTTATTCGGATGAAGCTTAGAGCTTCACCTTGCCCTGGAGCGTGAAGTAGCGGCCCAGGATGACCGGGTTCCAGTAAGCCACGTCGACACCGCCCTCCGCCGGAGCGCCGCCAACCGTCTTCCGAGCCTTCTGGTTGAACAGGTTCTGGACGATACCCGTCAGCTCGAAGTTGTTGCCGATCGACTTGCGCAGCGACAGGTCGAAGTAGCTGAGCCCTGGTACCTTGGGGGCGCAATCGTCCCCGGGGTTGCAGAAAACGGCATCCTCGAGATCCGACTGCCAGTTCCAGCGGCCCTGGGCCGTGAAGTCGTCGCTGTCGTATGCAACCGTCAACGTCGACTTCCATTCGGGGAACGCCCCGCCGATGCCGCCACCCGTGGCGCCGGCAAGGTTGACGCCCGTGCCGAAGTCGATCTTGTCGAGCCAGGAGATGACCTCCTGCACCCGCAGGCGTCCGCCGATACCCAGGCCGATGTCGTTGAACGGAACCGAGAAATTAAGGCCTCCGTCAACACCCGAGGTCTTGAAGGTCCCGCCGTTGACGCGCGCGGTGTCGACCGAAACAATCTCGCCGGTCTCCGTACTGCGCACGATGCGATCGCAGGCATCTGCGATGCCGTTGATGTAGCACGCGTCGATCCAGAACTGGGCGCCCTGGGCGGTCACAACATCCTTAATCTTGATGTTGTAATAGTCGATGGTCGCCGAGAAGCGGCCAAGTCCCAGGTTTGGCGTCAGCACCGCACCGATCGTGTACGTATTCGCAGTCTCTTCCGCCAGGTTCGGGTTGCCGAAGGCGAAGGCCTGAACCTGCTGGTTGTTCTGCACCAAGGAGCTGAAGTCGATGGCAGGCAATTGCGCCTGGCAGATCGCCACCGCACCTGGATCCTGGAACGCACCGCTCGCGCAGGGGTCGGTGTAGGACGGGAAGCCCTGGTCGCCGTTCTGGAACAATTCGAACACCGACGGCGCGCGGGCCGCCTTGTTGTAAATCGCCCGGAACTTCAGCCAGTCGACCGGAGCCCATTGCGCGCCGGCCTTCCAGTTGAACAGGCCCTTGACCGACGAATAATCGGAGTAGCGGGCACCCGCCTCGACCGAGAATTCATGGACGAACGGCAAGTCGGCAAGGATCGGGACACGGACTTCGCCGTAAATTTCCCTGACGTTGATCTTGCCCTTCTGGTCCTGCACGGCGTTGAAGCCGTAGATGTCACCGTTACGCTGGGCATCATCCACCCGGACTTCGCCGCGGTCCGTGCGGGCTTCCGCACCCACCGCGATCCCGACCGGACCTGCCGGCAGGTCAACCAGGTTGCCGGTGATGTTGGCGGCAACACGCGCCTGGTCGAAGAACCTCTTTTCCTTGGTGTCGACCCTGACGAAGCTGATCATGGCCTCATCAAGCGTGCCCGCACCGAAGATATCGATCGGTACGCAGCCCGGCAGGATGCCGATGCCGGTGCATCCGGCGAGGCCCTGGGCTACCGCCGTCCGGTTGATGTTGCCGTTGGCCGAGACGAGCTCGTCGGTGCGGCCGTAGCTGAGAGTCGCATCCCAGTTGAAGCCGTGCGCCAGCGGGCCAGACAGCGTGCCGCGCAGCGTCGCCGTCTTGTTCTCGAAGATGCCGACGCGCGGGCCGGTCTCCGCGAAGCGACGGTCGATCGTGAACGGCCGGGCTGCGCCTGACTGCGCGGTGCACGTATTGCCGTCCGGCGCAGTGCCCGGATCAGGACCATCGAAGTTCTGGCAGACGGTCAGGCTTCCGAATTCAGTGCCGTTCGACAGCGTACCGGTGAAGAAGGTACGGCTGTTAAGCGCCGCCAGCAGGTCCGGGTGGCACGATTCGCCGGCGAGCGTAGCCGGATCGTCGCAAGCCCCGCCAGCAACGATGAACGGGTTGAGCGTCGGGTCGACGACGATGCCGGTCGCCGGGGTCGGCGCCAGGTTCACCTCCTGCTCCGAGTCGGTGTAGTTGGCGACCAACTTCAGCCGGATCGCATCGCTGATGTCATAGCGCCCGGTCAGCGCCATGTTCCAGCGGTTGTACGGCGTGATCAGGTAGTTGAGCGGGTTGAAGTTGAACCGGCTCGAACCGACCGAACGATCGGCAAAGGCGCATAGGCCCGCCACGTTGCGCGGTTGGAGAAGGCCATTGTCGTCGAACGAGATATTGCCCGAGTTGACGTTGCCACCGGGAATGCCGTCGCAGTTCGTGTCGGTAACCCCGGCGTCGAAGTTGTTGTTGACCACGCCGCCAGGACCTGTGGTGACGACTGTCGACAGGCCCACGAACGGGTTCGACGGGTTGTTGGCGATCCAGCCCCAGGGCGGGGTGCCCGAACCACCCGAACGCGCCAGGCCCTGGTTCGGGCCGGTCGGCTGCAGATGACCCGCAACGAAGAGCTGGCCCGTGTCATAGTCGTAATAGAGGACGCCGGCATCGCGGGTGACATTGCGGTCGCCCTGGCCGACGGGATCACGAGTAAAGTAGCTCGCGAAGAAGGTCAGGTTGCCGCGGTCGTCGCCGAAATTGCCGCCGAGCAGTCCCTGGATGTTGAACTGGTCGCCGTCGCCGTGATCGGAAATGCCGTACTGGCCGGTGACTTCCATCCCCTCGTAATTGTCCTTGAGGATGAAGTTGATGACGCCGGCCATGGCGTCCGAACCGTACACGGCCGAGGCGCCGCCGGTGACGACGTCGACACGCTCGATGAGGCCGGCCGGGATGGTGCCGATGTCGACCACGCCCGTGGTCGAGGAGGCCGGAACGCGCTCACCGTCGATCAGGATCAACGTGCGGTTCGGACCGAGGCCGCGAAGGTCGAGGGTCGAGAAGTCTTCACCACCCTGGTTGTTCGACGTGCGGGTGTTGCCCGGAACCAGCTGAGGAAGTTCGTTCAGGAGGGTTTCGACGGTGACCGTGCCGGTCAAATCGAAGGTCTCTGAATCGACGGTGGTAACGGGGCTGGGCGCGTCAAGCTCGGGACGGACCAGGCGCGAACCGGTAACGACGATTGCTTCGTCGCTGGCTTCAGCCTGCCCTTCCGGGCTCAGAGCGGGTTGCTCTTCGGCCGGCGGCGCAGTCTCATTCGATGCCGGCGGCGCGTCCTGCGCGATCGCCGGTGAGGCGAGAACGCCAGCGCCAAGAAGCGCGAGAGCCTGCCATGCGGCAGTCGCACGCAAATTGGATTTCCTCATTTCAATCTCCCGAATCGGACGCCCCCTCCCGGATGCGTCACTGGTTCGCGGGCGCAAACCACCCCCACGTAGGTTG
>JBKPSK010000122.1:0-4471 GCA_046734995.1 Pseudomonadota bacterium | reverse complement strand
CAGCAAGGGAGTCACATCGAGGCGAAACTGGCGCGCAACCGTGAAGTAACCAGTCAGCGAGGCGGCGCGAACAAGCTCCATCGGACCTCCCCTCGAGTCACGACCTCGGCAAAAAATGTCGTGATTCGTGCAATTCTCGTCGCCTATCACTGATATTTCGGCGGGGAAATTCAATCCGGAAAGTTCCCGTGGCGAAAGCAGTCCGCTTTTACGAAACGGGCGGGCCCGAAGTGCTCCGCCTTGAAGATGTTGCCGTCGGCGATCCCGGCGAGGGCGAGGTTCGCCTGCGTCATCACGCGGTCGGGCTGAACTTCGCCGACACTTATTTCCGGCTGGGTTATTATCCCGTCCCCCTGCCCAATGGCATGGGGGTTGAAGCCTCCGGAGTCATCGAAGCGGTCGGGCCGGGCGTAAACGGTTTCACCGTCGGCGACCGCGTCACCTATACCGGCAGCCCGCTGGGTGCCTATGCGACCGAGCGGGTCATGCCCACGGGCGCGCTCATTCGCCTGCCTGTCGACATCGACCACCAGACCGCGGCGGCGATGACCATGCGCGGCCTCAGCGCCGCTTACTGGCTCCTGAAGACCAATCCGTGGATGAAGTCGGGCGACACAATCCTGATCCATGCCGCGGCCGGCGGCGTCGGGCTGATCGCCTCGCAATGGGCGAAGCTGCTCGGTCTCAAGGTCATCGGCACCGTGTCGAGCGAGGCCAAAGCCGAGCTGGCGATGGCGCACGGCTGCGACGAAATCATCTTCTACCGTCGTGAGGACGTCCCGACGCGCGTTCGTGAACTGACCGGCGGCGAGGGCGTCACCACTGTCTATGACACGGTCGGCAAGGACACGTTCGAGGGCTCGCTGAAATCCCTGAAGCGGCGCGGCGTGCTGGTTGGCTGCGGCACCGCTTCCGGGCCTTTCCCGCCGATCGATGCACTGCAGCTGGCGATCCAGGGCTCGGTCTATTTCACCCGGCCGGCGCTCGCCGACTACATCGCCGATCCGGCGGAGAAAGCGGAACTTGCCAAGGCCTTGTTCGACCACGTCGCCAGCGGCCGGATCAAGATCAACATCAACCAGCGCTACGATCTCGCCGATGCCGTCCAGGCGCATCGCGATCTCGAGGCAGGGAAGACGACGGGCTCGTCGATTTTCGTCATCCCATGAAGGTCGAGAAGCTCACGACGCACATCGGTGCGGAGCTGGTCGGCGCGGACCTCGCCGAGGCCGCCACCAATGACGACCTGTTCGGCGCCATCAAGGCGGCGCTGCTCGAGCACAAGGTCCTGTTCCTGCGCGACCAGGACATCAGCAAGGCCGATCATGTCGCCTTCGCGTCCCGCTTCGGTGAGCTTGAGGACCACCCGGTACTCGGCAGCGATCCCGACCATCCAGGCCTCGTGTGCATCTACAAGGACCTAGACTCGCCGCCCGACCATTATGAGAATGCCTGGCATTGCGATGCGACCTGGCGGGAGAAGCCGCCGATGGGCGCGGTGTTGCGCTGCATCGATTGCCCGCCGGTCGGCGGCGACACGGTCTGGGCGAACATGGCCCGCGCCTATGACGACCTGTCGGACGATATCCAGGAGCGAATCGCCGGCCTCTATGCCCGCCACTCGATCGAGGCGAGCTTCGGAGCGCGCATGCCGATCGCGCAGCGACATGCATTGAAGGCGCAATATCCGGACCCCGAGCACCCCGTCGTTCGGACCCATCCGGAGACGAAGGAGCGCGTGCTCTTCGTCAACGGCTTCACGACGCACTTCACCAATTTCCACACATCGGAAAACGTGCGCTATGGGCAGGACTTCGCGCCCGGCGGATCGAACCTTCTCAATTACCTGATCTCACGCGCGTGCATTCCCGAATACCAGGTCCGCTGGCGCTGGACGCCAGGCAGCGTTGCCATCTGGGACAACCGTTCGACCCAACATTACGCGGTGATGGATTACTGGCCCGCAGTCCGGAAGATGGAACGCGCCGGTATCGCCGGCGACAAGCCCTACTAAGAGGAGAAGAACCATGCAGTTCATGGACGATAGCCTGCTGCCCGAAAACCAGGATCCGCTGATCATCCAGGTCGCGCCTTATGCGCCGAGCTTCCTGCCGCGTGATTCCGACGACATTGCGGTGTCGATGAAGGACCAGGTCCAGAAAGCAGTCGACTGCTACAATGCGGGCGCGACCGTGCTGCACGTCCACGTCCGTGAGCCGGACGGCAAGGGCTCCAAGCGGCTCGAGATGTTCAACGAGATGCTCGACCGGCTGCGCACCGCCGTGCCGAAGATGATCCTGCAGGTCGGCGGATCGATCAGCTTCGCGCCGAAGGACGAGGGCGAAGCCGCCAAGTGGCTGACCGACGACACGCGCCACATGCTGGCCGAGCTCAATCCCGCGCCCGACCAGGTGACCCTCGCCATCAACACCAACCAGATGAACGTGATGGAGCTGATCACGGATGAGGATTGCGCCGGCACGTCGATGGGCGAGCCAGACTACAAGCATGCCTATACGGAGATGTATTACGAGTCCGGCCCGGCCTTCGTGAAGGAGCATCTGAAGCGCCTCACCGCCGCCGGCATCCAGCCGCATTTCATGATCGGATCGATCAAGGACCTGGAGACCGTCGAGCGCATCGTCCGCCAGGGCCAGTACATGGGTCCCTACATATTGAACTGGGTCTCAATCGGTGGTGGCCATGATGGACCCAATCCGCGCAACCTGATGGAGTTCATCAACCGCGTTCCGCAGAACGCGGTGCTGACCGTCGAGGGACTGATGCGCCATGTCTATCCGCTCAACGCCATGGGCATCGCCATGGGCCTGCACGTGCGCGTCGGCCAGGAGGACAACCTCTGGGGCCGTCGCGGCGAACGCGCGACCTCGGTCCAGCAGATCGAGAAGATGGTGAAGATCTCGAACGAGCTGTGGCGGCCGATCGCGTCGGCCGACCAAGCCCGCGAGATCTACAAGATCGGCACTTTCTATTCGAGCATCGACGAGACGCTGGAGCAGAACGGGTGGTTACCCAACCGCAAGCCCGCGGCGGTGGCGCAACGCCAGGCCGCGTGACGACCGCGAGCACCGCCAAGCCAGCCATCCCGGCTTACGCCTGGGTGGTGTTCGCGCTCACCTTCGGCCTGCTGATATCCGACTACATGGCGCGGCAGGTGCTGAATGCCGTCTTCCCGTTGCTCAAGGCCGAATGGGGCCTGAGCGACGGGCAGCTCGGCTTCCTGGCCGGCATCGTGCCGCTGATGGTCGGAATCCTCACCGTTCCCATCTCCTGGCTCGCCGACCGTTTCGGCAGGGCCAAAAGCATCGCCGCCATGGCCGCGTTGTGGAGCGCCGCGACCCTGCTTTGCAGCCTTGCCAAGAATTACGATCAAATGCTGGCGGCGCGCGTGCTGATCGGCGTCGGCGAGGCCGCCTATGGCAGCGTCGGCATCGCCGTCATCATCAGCGTCTTTCCGAAGCATTTGCGCGCGACATTGACGGGCGCCTTCATGGCCGGCGGACTTGCGGGCCAGGTCCTTGGAGTCGGAATCGGCGGAGTCGTTGCCGAGGCTCATGGCTGGCGCACGGCCTTTGCGGGAATTGGCGCCATGGGGCTCTTGCTCGCCGCAGTTTATGCGTGGTTTGTCCGCGATTCGCGCCTGAAGCAGGAAAGCAACGCGGAGCGGAACCAGGTAACGCTGGCGAACGTCAAATCGCTGTTTGCGGGACGCAGTCTCAAATGCGCTTACGTCGGCAGCGGCCTGCAGCTGTTCGTTGCCGGCGCACTAACCGCCTGGCTGCCGACTTATTTCGTGCGCTATTACGATTTGCCGCTTGGCAAGGCGGCACCGCTGGCAGCGATCTTCCTGTTGCTGGGCGGGGCAGGCATGGTGATTTGCGGCATGGCCAGCGACCGCCTCGTGCGCAACGCGAACCATCGCGCATTGCTGTCAACCGGATTTTGCATCGGCTCCGCATTGCTAACCGTAGCGGCCCTAAGCGTCGGCCCGGGCCTGCCGCAGCTGGTGCTGCTTGGGTTCGCCATGTTCCTTGCGGCGGCCACCGCCGGTCCGGCCGGGGCGATGGTCGCGAACTTGACGCCGGCGGCGCTCCACGGCACCGCCTTTGCCGTGCTGACATTAGCCAACAATGCCATCGGCCTGGCACCCGGACCAATCGTCACGGGCTGGCTGGCCGACCGCGTCGGCCTGCTCGGCGCGCTGCAGTTGCTGCCGGCCGCAAGCATTGCGGCGGCGCTTGTGTTCTTCGCCGCCTCGCGCAGCGCCGAGCCTGAACTAAGCCCAAGAACCGCATGATCGGACAAACAATGGTGATGCCGGCGCCGCTTCGCGGCGTTGGCCCCGGGTTCATTGTGTCCGCCGTCATCGCCGGTGCGGCAAGCCTGATCGCCTTTTACACCAACGGTCCGGTGATGCTGTTCGCGCTTGTCATCGGCATGGCGATGAACT
>JBKPSK010000121.1:0-3343 GCA_046734995.1 Pseudomonadota bacterium | reverse complement strand
AAAAATGACCTTTTGGGACACCCTCGACCCCCAATATTCGGTAATCCTGTGCGACATCTGGGGTGTTGTTCATGATGGCGTGCACCTCTATCCCAACGCAGCCGAACGATTGCGCCAATGGCGGGAGCAGGGGCGACGAGTAATCTTGATCACCAACGCGCCTCGCACCGCCGAAGCGGTCGAAGCCCAGCTTGGTCGTATCGGCCTGGCGCGCGAATGCTGGGACGGCATTGCGACGAGCGGCGAGGCGGGCATCGCCGCCATCAAGGCGCTTGAGCACCCGACGGGCTTCCTCGGCACCGAGCAGGACCGCGCGATCCTCGAGGAGCATGGGCTAAGGTTCGTCGAGGACGGTTTCACCGACATCGCCGTCACCGGCCTCGATGGTGTCCGGACAACTGCCGACGACTATCGGCCGCAACTCGAAACGCTCGCCGACCGCAATGTCCTCTTCCATTGCTTCAATCCCGACCGCGTCGTCGTCCGCGGCGGCGTCCCGGAGCCATGCGCCGGCGCGCTCGCCGACATCTACGAAGGCATGGGTGGCCGGGTCGAATGGTATGGCAAGCCGCACCACGGCATTTACGATTATGCGCTCCAACTCGCGGGCAACCCGCCCCGCGAGGCGGTGCTGGTGGTCGGCGACGCGTTGATAACGGACATGCTCGGCGCCGCCACCCAGGGCTTCGACGCCATCTTCCTCCAAGGCGGAATCCACGCCGGCGAGCCTTTTCCTGACGGCTTCGCATCACAATATGGCCTTGGCGACTGGTCACCGGTGGCCGTCGTTGACTCACTCGGCTAAAGGCGCCCCATGCAACTCAACGGACGTAAGGTCGGGATCGACCAGCCCATTTTCCTCATCGCAGGCCCCTGCGTGATCGAGAGCGAGGAGCTGCAACTGCGCACCGCGGAGCGGCTGAAGGGCATCACGGACAGGCTCGGCATCTTGTTCTTCTTCAAGTCGAGCTTCGACAAGGCCAATCGCTCGTCCGACAAAAGCTTCCGCGGGCCGGGCATGGACGAGGGTTTGAGGATCCTCGCCAAGGTCCGCGACGAAGTCGGCGTTCCGGTGCTGACCGACGTCCATGACATCCCGCAGATCGCGCCGGTCGCCGAGGTCGTCGACGTGCTGCAAACGCCCGCATTCCTCGCTCGCCAGACCGACTTCATCCATGCCGTCGCCGCCACCGGCAAGCCGGTCAACATCAAGAAGGCGCAGTTCATGGCGCCGCACGACATGAAGAATGTCGTCGAAAAGGCGCGCAATGCCGCGCAGGCGGCGGGCATCAACGAAGAGACAATCATGGTCTGCGAGCGCGGCGCCTCGTTCGGCTACAACAACCTCGTTTCCGACATGCGCGGTCTCGCCATCATGCGCGAGACCGGCTGCCCCGTAGTGTTCGATGCCACCCATAGCGTGCAATTGCCGGGCGGGCAGGGCACCAGCTCGGGCGGCCAGCGTGAGCATGTGCCGGTGCTGGCGCGCGCCGCCGTCGCCTCGGGCATCAGCGGCCTGTTCATGGAGACGCACCCCGAACCAGCCAAGGCGCTGAGCGACGGGCCCAACGCCTGGCCGCTCGATCGCATGGAAAGCTTGCTGACGACGCTGGTCGACCTCGACCGGACGGTAAAGGAGGCGGGCTTCGAGGAGATGGCTCTCTAAGCGGAGCGCTGATCACCTTCGAAGAGCCGCCGGACCGTAGCCGCGGCGGTGACGACGGGATTTTCTACATTGCTGGCAATCGGCGTTTCGACGCTGCCGATCAGGCGCTTCTCGTGCAGGTCGTCCCAAATCCGGCTCATGTCCCGCCGCTTGCCCTTACCCTTGCCTGGAACTCCCTCCGCGCCGAGCCATTTGCGACCGACCTCATTCAGGGCAACCGGGATCATGCCGACTGGATGGCCGGTCTGCATGGCTTCCGACATCATCGACAGACTATCGGCGGTCACGAAAATCTCATCGGCATCGCCCATCAATACGGGGAAGCGAGGCATCTGTTCTTTCACCAGCACATGCCGAGTGCCGGCGAGGGCTTCTTCTGCAGAAAGCAACACGTCTGGCTCGGTCCGCGGCGATCCGATCGCGATGAAGGTTCCACCTTGCCGCTCCGCACGCGTGATCAGGCTCGTCGCGGCACGCGCAACTTCGGCGGGGGCGAGATCGTAATATTTGGTCGAGCCACCGATCGCCATGAGCAGGTGCGGCCGCGGCAAAGCGGCGAGCCAAGCTCGCTCGGCTGGCGAGGGGTCGACGGCGACCTGGAGCCGGCTCATCGCCATCGGCAGAAGCAGCACGTTGGGGTGTGGCGGCACAGGGTATTGGCGGGTGGTAATGACCAGGTCGAAGTCTCGGGGATCCACTCTTGGATGGCCGATAAGAACGAGCTTGGTTCGCCCCCGGCTTTTCCTGCGGACGTAACGTGCCACCGGCACGCTGCGGCGACCGATGGCGATCAGCAGATCAGGCCAAGGTGGCCGAATGAACCGCCTAGCCTGCCGCTCGACCGAGGCGAGGCTCGGTCCAATCAAATCGGCTTTCAGCGCCCGCAGCAGGTTGTAGCGCAGGCTGCGAGTTTCGAATGGCCAGCCGAGTTCCTCGGCCAGCGCGAGGACTTGGTTGTTGTCACCCTTGCGGTGACCCAGGAGCGCCCAGGTACGCGGGTATTGGCTGATCATACCGACCTAAAGCGGCGATACTCGGAAAAAAGTTGGATGACGAGCCAGAGCGCTGTCGAGGCGTAAGCCATGACGTAGGCGACCGCCGCGCCAACCACGCCGAATCTCATCGACAATGGCGCGACGGCGACGAAATAGACGAAAATCCCCGCGAGACGTGCCTTCAGCGGAGCATCCGGTCGTTCCAGCCGGTACAACATCGACGGCAGCGGAAATGTGAAGATGCCGATCAACGGCGCAATGATCATCACCATCAGGATCGGATAGGCGCCGACGAATTCCTTGCCGAAAAGAGCGACCACGATCGGTCGGCCTCCGACCAGCAGGAGGAGGACGGCGAGCAGCGCAATTCCGCCGGCCAAGGCCATTCCGCGCAGCATGAATCTCCACGGGTGCTTGCTGGCGGGGTCCATGCGGACAATTTCCGGGTAAAACGCCTTGCCGAGCATGTCGGCCGGCTTTTGGGCGCTTTCGGTAAGGCTTGAGGCGACCCGGAAAAGCGCCGCACCGGTCGGACCCAGCAGGCCGCCGATAACCAGGCGCGCAATCGGACTCCATGCGCTTGCCAGGCTGGACGTCAGATTGATGTGGATCGCAAACCTCCAGGCGCCAGGCAGGCTGGTGGGTCGCAGTGTCGGCCGGATGCCTGTGAGCAGCCCGCGGC
>JBKPSK010000120.1:0-19245 GCA_046734995.1 Pseudomonadota bacterium | reverse complement strand
TGGCAGCCTTCGACCACGCCGCAGGCGATGGCGAGGACATTCTTGACCGCGCCGCCGATCTCGGCGCCGGTGACGTCATCGGTCAGATAGATGCGGAAGGTCGGCAGGCCGATGCGCTCGCGCAGCGCCTCGCCAAGATCCCAATCCTCGCAGGCCAGAGTGACGGCGGTCGGCATCGCGGCGGCGACCTCGTGGGCGAAAGTCGGGCCGGACAGCACCGCCACCGGCGTGTCCGGGCAGGCCTGGCGCGCGACAAGATGGAGCAACTCGCCCGAGCGCTCTTCGATGCCCTTTGAGCAGAGGATCAACGGATGGCCCGAATGCGGCGCGCGCTCGAGCACCGAGCGCATGTGCTGGGCGGGCGTGACCACCAGCCAGGCGTCGCAGCTGTCGAGGTCGGCGAGATCGGCGGTGGCGCGGATCACCGGCGAGAGCGGCACGCCGGGCAGATAGAGCGTGTTTTCGTGGCTTTCATTGACCGCCGCCACGACGTCATCTTCCAGCGCCCAAAGCAAGGTGGGGCGGCCCGCGCCGGCGGCGACCTGGGCGAGCGCTGTCCCCCAGGCCCCGGCGCCAATCACGGCGAGACTGTCGACCTTCACCCTTTCACCCCGGCGCCGCGCACCTTTTCGGCCGCCTCGTCGAGCGGCCAGCGCGCCCGCGCCGGCGCGTCGAGCCCGTCGATAAGGCCGGCGGCGAAGCGCTCCGCGCCCGCCCAGCCGATCATCGCCGCATTGTCGGTGCACAGCCACCCGGGCGGCACACTGAAGGCCCTGCCCTTGGCCTCCGCCAAAGCGGCGAGCGCCGAGCGCAGCGCGCGGTTGGCGGCGACGCCTCCGGCAACGACCAGGCTCGGCGAATCTGACAGCTCCAGCGCCATCGCCGTACGGTCGACCATGCAGTCGACCATCGCAGTCATGAAGCTGGCCGCAATGTCCTCGGGCTTGTGCTTGCCGGCTGCAACCGCGCGCTGCACGGCGCTCTTCAAGCCAGCGAAGGAGAAATGCGGCTCGCCGCTGCCGACCAGCGGCCGGGGCAGCGGGACGGCCTGCGGGTCTCCCCGGGCCGCCAGCTCCTCGATCGCCGGTCCACCGGGGTAAGGCAGTCCGATCAATTTGGCCGCTTTGTCGAACGCCTCGCCGGCGGCATCGTCGATGGTCGTCGCCAGCCGCCGGTAATCGCCGACCCCGCGCACTTCGAGCAATTGGCAATGGCCGCCGCTGGCGAGCAGAAGCAGGTATGGAAAGTCCAGATCCGGATCGACCAGCCGCGGCGACAGGGCATGCCCTTCGAGATGGTTGACGGCGATCAACGGCTTGCCGGTGGCGAGGGCGAGGCCCTTGCCCGCAAGCAAGGCCACCATCACCCCGCCGATCAGCCCCGGACCGGCCGTGGCGGCGATGGCGTCTACCTCGCCAATCGCAACGTCGGCCTCGGCCAGCACCTGGCGGATCAGGTGCGGCAGGATCTCAACATGAGCGCGGGCGGCGATTTCCGGGACGACGCCGCCGAACGGCCGGTGCGCCTCGTTCTGGCCGACGATCGCCTGGGCGAGGACCTGGCGGTCGCCGGTGACGAGCGCCGCCGCGCTGTCGTCGCAGGAAGATTCAAGGCCGAGAATTAACGACACAGCGAAGTCCTTTGCCTCAAGGGGCGGCGCTCGGCTAGTGCGGCGGATATGGACAGCTTCCTGAAGCTCGGCACGCGCGGTTCGCCGCTGGCGCTGGCCCAGGCGCGAATGGCGGGGACAACGCTGGAAGCCGCGCATCACTGGATTGACGGGCGGGTAGCAATCGTCCCGATCACCACCAGCGGCGACAGGATCGCCGACCGGCCGCTGGCGGAACTCGGCGGCAAAGCCCTGTGGACCAAGGAGCTCGATCAGGCGCTGCTGAAGGGCGAAACCGACGCGTCGGTCCATTCGATGAAGGACGTCGAAAGCGAACGGCCGGACAGTCTGGCGATCGGCGCCATGCTGCCCCGCGCCGACGTCCGCGACCGGTTGATCGGCGCCGATTCGCTCGATGCTTTGCCCAAGGGCGCGAAAGTTGGCACTTCCTCCCCGCGCCGCGCTGCTCAACTGCTGCGAGCCCGGCCAGACCTCGAGATCGTGCCGATCCGTGGCAATCTTGAGACGCGCCTCGCCAAGGTCGAAGCGGGCGAGGTCGACGCCACTCTGCTTGCCGCCGCCGGCCTCGATCGGATCGGCCAGCCGCATGTCGGCAGCCCGCTGCCGCTTGAAGTCATGTTGCCGGCGCCCGGCCAGGGGGCGATCGGACTCGAGTGCCGCGCCGACGACAATGAGACCCGAGGCGAGCTGGCGCGCGTCGATCATGACATCACCTCCGCCGCCGTCCGCGCCGAGCGCGCGTTTGCGCGAGCCCTGGGCGGCAGCTGCCATTCGCCCGTGGGCGCGCTGGCCGAGGTCCATGACGGCCGGGTGCATCTGCGCGCCGAGATCCTGAGCGAGGACGGCCAGGCCCATGTCGCGGACGAAGCGCACTTCGACTTCGGTGACGAGGAGGCGCCGGCAGAGCTGGCGCGAGCGATGCTCGGGCGCGCGCCCGAGGAAATCCGCCGGCTGTTCGCGCCGAAGTGAGGCGGCTGGTGGTTTTGCGGCCGGAGCCGGGCGCCAGCGCCACGGCCAGCCTGGCACGCGACCTCGGCCTGGACGTGCGGACCCTCCCTCTTTTCGAAGTCGTGCCGCTGCCCTGGTCGGCGCCCGACCCGGCCGAGTTCGACGGCATTGTCATCACCAGCGCCAATACCGTCCGCCACGGCGGCCCAGCGCTCGATCGATTGAAGGACCTGCCGGTGCATGCCGTCGGCGCGGCGACGGCGGCAGCGGCACGCGACGCCGGCTTCATCGTCGCCGCGACTGGCGAGGGCGGCGCGGCGGCGATGCGGCTGCCATCGGACCAGAGGCTGCTGCACCTCGCCGGGCGAGATCATCTTTCCAGCGGCGCGGCCATGACCATCGCCGTTTATGAAGCGAGGCCCATCGCGCGCCCGACCGGGCTCGACGCGCTCGGTGGCTGCGTCGCGGCGGTCCATTCGCCGCGCGCCGGTCACCGCCTCGGCGAGCTGGTTGCCGAGCGCTCCGCCATCGCCATAGCCGCCATCAGCCCGGCCGCGGCCGAGGCGTGCGGCGACGGCTGGCAAATCGTCGGAGTTGCCGCCGAACCGACTGATTCGGCGCTGCTGGCCCTCGCCGCCCGGCTGTGCGACAGTCCTGGCCCATGAGCAGCACGCCTCCACGACGGGTCCGGACCTGGACGGCGACCCTCGCCTGGATCCTGCTCCTGCTCATTACCGGCGCAGCGCTCGCCACCTGGGGGCTGAGCCGTTGGGGGTCGGCGGCGCGCTTCCTGGGCGTCGCCACGCCACCGTCAGCGCCGGTCGCCATCCGCACCGTACCCGCCGCCTCTGTCCCCCAACCAGCCGCGCCGGCAGATGCCGTCGGCGCTGCCAGGGTCGCAGAGTTGGAGGCGCGGCTGCGCGCAGTCGAGAATACGAGCCGGCGAGCGGCGGGATCCGCTGGCCGCGCCGACGCCTTGCTGGTCACCTTCGCCAGCCGGCGGGCGATCGATCGCGGCGTGCCATTGGGCTATCTCGAGACCCTCCTTGCCGACCGATTCGGCGACCAGAACCCGCGCGCCGTGGCGGCGATCATCACCGCCTCGCGCGATCCCGTCACGCTCGACCAGCTGATCGCCGACTACGAGCAGCTCGGCCCGGTGCTTCGCCGCGGCGCTCCGGACGAGGGCCTGTGGGCGGGCTTCAGGCGCGAACTGGGGTCGCTGGTCGCCATTCGCCGGGCGAACACGCCGTCGGGCAAGCCGCAGGCGCGCTACGAACGCGCCAAGGCCGAGCTGGAGGGCGGCCACGTCGATGCCGCGTTGGCGGAGACGATGCGCCTGCCGGGCGCCCCGCGGGCCGCCGACTGGACCGCCAAGGCGCGGCGCTACGTCATCGCACACCGTGCGCTCGACGAGGTCGAGAGCGCCGCATTGCTCGCTGGCGGCCGCTAGCCAGGGATTCGGTTCATCGCTCCATCGACTCGCTTCGTCGCAGTGAAGCTTCCGTTCAGCTTCGTTGCGGCATGATAAGTGATTGGAATCGCGAGCGCGGGGGTGTGCATCCATGACGTCAGTCGGCTTGAAGTCGGCCGCTATCCTGCTTTGCCTGGCGCCGGGGGCGGCAGCTTTTTCCGTGCCCGCCGTAGCTCAGCCGGCAATCGCCAGGCCGTTGCCGGCTGTTCGCTCCGCCGTCCCGGCGGGGCTCGCCGCACGTATCCGAGGGCTTGGCGCTGGATTCGACGGCCGCGTCGGCATTGCCGTCCAGTCGGTTGACGAAGGCTGGCGCACCGGCTGGAAGGCCGACGAGCTCTATCCGCAGCAGAGTGTCTCCAAATTCTGGGTGGCGCTCACTGCCATGGATGCGGTCGATCGCAGACGCGTGTCGCTCGATGACCGGGTGACGCTCGGCCGCGACGATCTCACCCTCTTCCACCAGCCGATCGCCGCGCAGATCCTCGGCGGCGGCTACACGACTTCGCTCGGCGACTTGATGTTCAAGGCCATTACCACCAGCGACAATACTGCTAATGACAAATTGATGCGTGCCGTCGGTGGCCCTGATGCGGTGCGCAGCTTCATTGCCCGCAATAATATCGGCGCAGTGCGCTTCTATAATGGCGAGCGGGCGCTGCAGTCGAAGATCGCCGGCCTCATCTGGAGCCAGAGCTATTCGGTCGGCGATGCTTTCTACAAAGCGCGCAACGCGCTTCCCTATGCGGTCCGCAAGGCAGCCTTCGACCGCTATGTCGACGACCCCTATGACGGCGCTGCGCCCAGCGCGATCGTCGGCGCGCTCGCCCGCCTGAAGCGCGGCGAGTTGCTGTCGCCCGCCTCGACCGCGCGCTTATTGTCGATCATGGGCAACACCAAGACCGGCGCCAACCGGCTGAAGGGGGGCCTGAGGCCCGGCTGGTCGCTGAGCCACAAGACCGGCACTGGCCAGGTGCTCGGCAGCGTCCAGGCGGGCTATAACGACATCGGCATTTTGACGGCCCCCGACGGTCGCAGCTATGCGGTGGCGGTGATGATCAAGCGCACCTCGACGCCTTTGCCGACGCGCATGGCGCTGATGAACAATGTCGTGCGCGCCGTGATCGACAATCACGAGGCGAGCCAGGGGGCGGCCTATACTCTCTGAGTTGGTAAGCCCAAGCGACAAGCTGCGCCTAAGGCCGGGCGTGCAGCGTGTGCCGACGCCCCAGCTCGACCTGTTCATCGTCAAGCGCTTTCTCGACGCCGATCTCTGCCGCCAGCTGATCGAGCGCATCGATGCCAAGCGGCGGCCGAGCGAGATCGCCGACGATATCGGCGATGCCTATTTTCGCACCAGCGAGACTTGCGACCTGATCGACCCCGATCCAGTCGTGGCGAAGGTCGATGATGCGATTTGCGAGCTGCTGGGCCTGACGCCCGAGTTCGGCGAGCCGCTGCAAGGCCAGCGCTATGCGCCGGGGCAGGAGTTCAAGCCGCACACCGACACCTTCGAGCCGATGGGCGCCGATTATTACCAACATTGCGCCGAGCGGGGGAACCGTACCTGGACGGCGATGGTCTACCTGAACCAGCCAGGCGACGGCGGCGCCACCCGCTTCAAGACCATCGGCAAGATCGTCCAGCCCGAGACTGGCAAATTGCTGGCCTGGAACAATCTGCTGCCCGACGGCCGCCCCAACCCGGCGACGCTTCATCAGGGGATGAAGGTGCGCAAGGGCACCAAATATATCCTCACCAAATGGTTCAGGGAGCGTGCAGCAGCCCACTGATAGCGCTCGGGGCAACCGGCGCTCGGCTTCAGGCGTTGCTCCGGCGAAGCAGGTCTCTTGAGAGGAGACAAAATGATGCGGTTTTTGGTCCCGGCGTCGATCGCCGCCGCCACCATTGCTCTGGTCGGGGCTTGCAATGCCTATGGCGAGCCGCCCGCCGGCGCGACCGCTTCCGCCGCCGGCGGCCGTCAGTGCATCTATACGCCCAACATTTCCGGCTTCCGCCGTGGGCCCGGCGACACGATCGTCATCAATACCAATGCCCGCGACTATTACGAGTTCACGACCCAACGCTTCTGCGCCGACCGGCTCGACTGGCGGCAGACGATCGCGCTGAGATCGCACACGGGCAACTTCGTCTGCTCGGGTTATGACGCGGAGATCTACGTGCCCGACGCGATCGGCTCCATTTATTGCCCGGTCTACGACATGCGCAAGCTCAGCCCGGCCGAAGTCGCCGCGCTCAGGACCAGCAAATAGCGTCTTTATTGGGTTGCGCTGGCTGTCGCCACCCACTGGCGCCCGGTGCGCTCCATTTTCGACATGTCCCTAGGCAGGTTCGAAAACTGGAGCGGGCGAAGGGATTCGAACCCTCGACCCCAACCTTGGCAAGGTTGTGCTCTACCCCTGAGCTACGCCCGCTCGGCGCCGAATCCGGGAGGCTCCCGGAAGGGTGGAGCGGGCGCTTAGCATCCGCCCCATAGAGGGGCAAGCCCCGCATTGGCGACCCTCGACAAGCAGGGGCCGAGGGGACATAGGGCAGGCTCCATCGAGCCGGAGACAAAGCAGCTTGGCGACCCTGGGCATGAGCGACGCGGAACGCGAGGCAATCGCGCGGTTCGAGCGCGACGTCATCAACCCGTCGATGTCGGGGCTGGTCATCCTTCAGTTCACGGCGACCTGGTGCGGGCCGTGCAAGCAGCTCAATCCGATCCTCGACAAGGTCGCCGAGGATTATGCCGCCAAGGGCGTGACCCTGGCGCGGATCGACGTCGACCAGGACAAATTGATCGCCGCCCAGTTCCGAATTCAGTCGGTGCCGACGGTCTATGCTCTCTTCCAGGGCCAGCCGGTTGCCGATCTCACCAACTACCGGACCGAAGGCCAATTGAAGCGGGCCCTCGACCAGCTTCTCGCCCAGCTTCCCGTCACTGGCGAGGCGCAGGACCTGCAGGCCCAGATCGAACCCCTGCTGGCGATGGGCGAAGAGGTGCTGGGGACTGGCGATGCGGCCCGCGCCGCCAGTATCTTCAGCCAGATCCGCGACATGGCGTCCGATGACCCGCAGGCGGCCGGCGGGCTCGCCCGCGCGCTGGTCGCGGACGATCGCGCCGGCGAGGCCCGCGCCCTGCTCGATTCGTTGCCCGCCGAGGTGGCGAAGCATCCGGCCGTCAGCCGCGCCCGGGCCGCGCTTGATGTCGCCGCCGCGCCTGCCGCCGATGTCTCGGCCGAGGAAGCCCGCGTGCAGGCCGACCCGGACGACCATGAAGCGCGCTTCGCCATCGCCAATGCCCGCATGGCCGCCGGCGACCGCGACGCGGCCGCCGATGCGCTGCTGGAGATCGTCAGCCGCGATAAGGACTGGAACAATGGCGCGGCGCGCAGCCGCTTCCTGCAGTTGCTCGAGGCCGCCGGGCTCGAGGACCCCTGGGCGCGAGCGCAACGGCGCCGGCTGTCGGCCGTTCTGTTTACATGATCGACGCAAAGCCGGCGCGCGTGCCTTTGTTTCCGCTGGCCGGGGCGATTCTCTTCCCGCGCGCGCAACTGCCGCTGCACATCTTCGAGGACCGCTACCGGGAAATGGTCGAGGACGCGCTGGCCGGCAGCGGCCGGATCGCCATGATCCAGCCGCTGGACGAGAGCGAGAACCCGAGCCTCTACAAGGTCGGCTGCGTCGGCGAGCTGGTCGGTGTCGAGGAGTTGGAGGACGGTCGCTTCAACATCATGCTGATGGGCTCGAATCGCTTCCGGCTGATCGCCGAGGCGGACACCGGCACGGCCTATCGCCAGGCCGACGTCGACCTGGCCGCCTTCGACGACGGGGAACCCCCGCCATTGTCGATCGCCCAGCGGGCCGAAGTCGAACGCGAAGCGCGGCGCTTCGGCGATGCCTTGGGGCTGGCCGTCGACTGGGAAGCGGTCAGCCGGCTCGACGACGAAATGCTGGTCAACGCCATCGCCCAGGTCGCGCCGTTCGACATCGGCGCCAAGCAGGCGTTGCTCGAGGAAGCCAGCCTGGCCGGCCGCGCCGACCTGGTGGTCCAGCTAATGCAGTTCCAGCGCCTTTCCCCCGGCGGGGCGGACATGGGCCAGACGCTGCAGTGATCGCGTCATCCCGGCGTAGGCCGGGATCTCAGGACAGGTAGACACGGCGCGGCTCGCTGGGACCCCGGCCTTCGCCGGGTGACGAGTCAAATCGGCAAGCCCCTAAGCAGCAGCGGCAAATCCCCGCTGGTGCCGCGCGCCTCGTTCATCAGCCGGTCTTTCAGAGGCCCGATCCGCGACGTCACCGCCATGCCGAAGCGCCGGATCGCCGAGGGCAGCTTGCCGGGGATGCCGTAGAGGCGGGTCAAGCCATCGGTCGCCATCGCCACCATCAACGTGTCGAGGCTGCGCCAGCGCTGGTACCGGTCCATGACCTGCCGGTCGCCGAGATCGAGGCCGAGCCGCGCACCTTCGACCAGCACTTGCGCCAGCGCCGCGGCGTCGCGGAAGCCGAGGTTAAGGCCCTGGCCGGCGATAGGGTGGATGGCGTGGGCGGAATCGCCGACCAGCACCATGCGCTTGTCGGTGATCCGCGCCGCGTGGTGGAAACCGAGTGGATAGGTGGAGCGGGGGGCAAGCAGGCCAATACGCCCAAGGAAGCCGCCCATCGCCGCCTCCGCTTCCGCCGCGAACTGCTCGTCGCTCAAGGCCAGGAAACCCGGCGCGTCGTCCTTCTGCACCGACCAGACGATGGCCGAGCGATGGCCGCCGTCATCATCGGTCATCGGCAGCAGCGCGAAGGGCCCGGTCGGATAAAAGATCTCCCAGGCGATATGATCGTGCGGGCGCTCGTGGCGCAGGATCGAGACGATCGCCGAATGCTCATATTGCCAGCGGGCGATGCGGATTCCGGCCGCCTCGCGGCTCGGCGAGTTGCGCCCCTCGGCGATCGCCAGCAAAGGCGCGCGGAGCTCGCTGCCGTCCTCGAGCCGCACCATGACGCCATGGCCGCCGCGCTCGACATGGGCGGCGCGGGATCTCCACCTGAGATGAATGTTCATTCCCGCTTCGGCCCGCGCCCGCAGGGCCTCGCGCAAATGGCGGTTCTCGTGCATCCAGCCCAACGGCTCGTCGTCGCCCTCGGGCGGCTCGAAGGCGAGGCTGCCGGGCTTGAGGCCATCGGCGACGCGGATGGTGCGGATCGGGCACCCCTGTTCGGCAAAGAAGGCGCCGACGCCTACAGTGTCGAGCATCCGCCGCGAAGAGGAGGAGACGGCGCTCGTGCGACCGTCGAACTTCGCGTCTCGCCAGCTTTCCGGGTCGACCGGATCGACCACGACGCAATGAAGGCCGCTCGAGTCCAGCGCGGCCGCCAGCGCCAGGCCGATCAGCCCTCCGCCAAGGATGATGACATCCGACCGTGTCATGGAAGCCGCGGTTAGCCCCGAAACTTGGCCTTGGCGAGAGCCGTCACGCTTGACCCGCGAGTCCAGCAGGGCGCATTGTGTGCCAAATACTTACCGGGGGAAGACGATGGCGACCGCCGCCGAGCGAGCCCGCAAGCGGGACCTTGGGCCCGACTGGAGGGAAAAGCTCCGCGATTCCGTGCGGCTGCTGGCCATCCGCACGATCGGGACGCTGCTGGTGGCGGCGAGCCTGGCGCTGGGCGTCGCGCTTGCCACCCATGATGCGGTCGATCCCAGCTTCAGCACTGCCGCCGGCGGCCCGCCGGTCAATTGGGTCGGCTCGCCCGGCGCTTATTCCAGCGACCTTTTGCTGATGATGTTCGGCCCCCCGGCCGTCATATTTTTGCCGATGCTTGCAATCGCCGGCCTGAGGATGATGCGTGGCGAGTCCGCAGACCGGCTCGGCCGATCCTTGCTCGTCTCTGCCGTCGGCATCCTGATGGTCGGGATCGCCTTGGCGATGGTGCGCGGCACGGCGGTGTCCGGCTTGCCGGCAGGCTGGGGCGGAGCATTGGGCCTCGCCGGCGCGCACGGCGTGGATGCCGGCATCGACCTGATCGGCGATGCCAATATCGAAGGGCCGGTGCGCATGGCGCTGATGGCCCTGTTCGCCGTCAGCGGCCTGCTGCTCGCCTGGTTCGCGCTCGCGTTCAGGGAAGAAGAGAGGGGCTGGATCAGCGGCCTGTTCCGCCGCAATCCCGAACGTCCCGCTCGACCGCCGCGCAAGACAGTCGAGGAGCGCGAGGCCCGCGACAGCGCCGCCGCTCCCCCGCGTTCCCGCCCGGCCGTCGCCGTTGCCGAGCCCGCCCGGCCAGTCACGCCAGCTTCGGCGCGCAAGGCCGACGGCCGACGGCGTCTGCCCGGCCAGGCCAGCCTGGCGCTGGGCGACGATTATGTCCTGCCCTCGCTCGATTTGCTCCGTCCCCCGCCGCCCCACGGCAAAGTCCAGGTCGATCGCGCCGGGCTCGAGCGCAACGCCCGACTGCTGGAATCGGTGCTGGAGGATTTCAAGGTCCGGGGTGACATCGTCGAAGTGCGTCCCGGGCCGGTCGTCACGATGTACGAGCTCGAACCCGCGAGCGGCGTCAAGTCGAGCCGGGTGATCGCGCTTGCCGACGACATCGCCCGCAACATGTCGGCGCTATCGGCGCGCGTCGCCACCATCCCCGGCCGCAGCGTCATCGGCATCGAATTGCCCAACCCCAAACGCGAGGCGGTGGCGCTGTCCGAGCTGATCGGCAGCCAGGCTTACGAGGACCAGAACATGGCCCTGCCGCTGATCCTGGGGAAGAATATCTCCGGCGATCCCGTCATCGCCGATCTGGCGCCAATGCCGCATTTGCTGGTGGCGGGCACGACCGGTTCGGGCAAGTCGGTCGGTCTCAACTGCATGATCCTGTCGCTTCTGTACCGGATGAACCCGGACGAATGTAAGCTGATCCTGATCGACCCGAAGATGCTGGAGCTCAGCGTCTACGAGGATATTCCGCACCTCCTGGCGCCGGTCGTCACCGAGCCCGGCAAGGCAATCCGGGCGCTGAAATGGACCGTCGAGCAGATGGAGGAGCGATACCGGATGATGGCCAGCCTCGGCGTCCGCCAGCTGGCCAGCTTCAACGCCAAGGTGCGCGATTCCAAGGCCAAGGGCGCCCAGCTCGGGCGGCGGGTGCAGACCGGCTACAATGCCGACACCGGCCAGCCGATCTATGAGACCGAGGAGCTGGATTACGAGGTACTGCCGCAGATCGTCGTGATCATCGACGAGCTTGCAGATTTGATGATGACTGCCGGCAAGGAAGTCGAGTTTCTCGTCCAGCGGCTGGCGCAGAAGGCTCGCGCGGCGGGCATCCATTTGATCATGGCAACGCAGCGCCCGTCGGTCGACGTTATCACCGGCGTCATCAAGGCCAATCTGCCGACCCGGATCAGTTTCCAGGTGACGAGCAAGATCGATTCGCGCACCATCCTCGGCGAGCAAGGCGCCGAGCAGCTGCTGGGCAAGGGCGACATGCTTTATATGCCCGGCGGCAAGCAGATCATCCGCGTCCACGGCCCCTTTGTCGCCGACGAGGAAGTGCGGCTGGTCGCCGAGCATTGGCGCAAGCAGGGCGTTCCCGATTACGTCCAGGCGGTCACCGAGGAGCCCGAGGACGGCGGCTACATGTTCGACGGCCAGCCGACCGGCGAGGACGATGCCGAGACCCAGCTCTACCGCAAGGCGATCCAGATCGTCGCCGAAAGCCAGAAGGCCTCGACCTCCTACCTCCAGCGCCAGCTTCGGGTCGGCTACAACAGCGCCGCGCGGCTCATCGAGCGAATGGAGAAGGACGGGCTGGTTGGCCAGCCCGACCATGTCGGCCGCCGCGAAGTGCTGATCGACACCGACGGGCATCCGATCTGAGACTCTCCGAGCCTGAACAGGCGGGAACCGGAGGGTTCAGACCGCATTCAAGGCCGGAGCGCCAGACATCGCTGCAAATTCCGGGAGAATTGAGCATATGACGTTTCCGACACTGTTCGCCCGCGCCCTGGCGCCGGCCGCCGCCGTAGCGGTGCTGGCCGCTCCAGCGCTTGCCGCGTCGACCGGTCAGCTCGCCTTGGTCGAAGCGCATCTCGCCGCCTCGCAGTCGATGACCGCCAATTTCGTCCAGACTGACAGCAAGAACCGCCAGCTGATCGGCACCATGCAATTGAAGCGCCCTGGCCGGATCCGCTTCGAATATGGCCGGGGCGCCAACATGCTGCTGGTCGGCAATGGCAAGACCCTGACCTTCATCGATTATGAGGTCGGCCAGAAATCGAGCTGGGCGATCGCGAAGTCGCCTCTGTCGGTGCTGCTGTCGAGCAATCCCGATCTCACCCGTATCGCCCGCATCCTGCCGACCGAAGATTCGCGAGTCCTGCTGGTCCGCGCCCGCGATAGCCGGCGGCCGGAGTTCGGGACGATGATCCTCGCCTTCGTCAAGGCGCCAGGCGCACCGGGCGGCCTGAGGCTGGAAGGCTGGACGGCGATCGACGCCCAGAACAAGCGCACGACCGTCAAGCTCGACGGCCAGCGCTACAATGTCGCGGTCCCCGAAAGCGCCTTCACTTATCCCGAACCGAAGAAGCGTGCGAAAGGCTGAGGAGGACTAGCTCAGCCTGGAGCGCGCTTAAGCAGTTGAGCGCAAAACGCGTAGCGATCCGCAACTGTTCATGCCCGGGTCAGCAAGCCAGGCGTAAAGGGATTGAGATCGCTGCATTTTGCCGGGGTTTCCCCCTGTTACCCGGGTAGCAGCGGTCACCTTGCGTGACGAACGCTTGGTCGGCCCTCGCTCCAATGCCCCCGGAGCGGGGGCCTTTGGTTTGAGGTTCGGCGTCATTGCGAGCGAAGCGAAGCAATCCAGCCTTTCGCAAGTGGATTGCTTCGTCGCTCGGCTCCTCGCAATGACGCATGTGTGACGCTAAGGCCCCCAAGTGACCAACCTCACCATCGCCAGCTGGAACGTCAATTCGGTGCGCGCGCGGATCGCCATCGTCGAGCGTTTCCTGCGTGAAGAAGCGCCGGACGTTCTGTGCCTTCAGGAAACCAAGGCCGAGGACAAGGTCTTCCCGGTCGAGCTCTTCCGTGAACTCGGCTACGTCCATCAGAGACTGAACGGCCAGCGCATGCATCATGGCGTCGCGATCCTGTCGAAAGTACCGCTGCACGATGAGGGCCGGCACGACTGGCAGGACAATGGCGAGGCGCGCCACGTGGGCGCCCGGCTCGAATGCGGCATCCGGCTGGAGAACGTCTACGTGCCCGCCGGTGGCGACATCCCCGACCGCAAATTGAATCCCAAGTTCGGCCAGAAGCTCGACTTCATCGAACGGATGACCCGCTGGTCGGAAAAGTTGGCTGAGCCGACTTTGATTGTCGGCGACTTCAACGTCGCGCCGCTGGAATGCGACGTCTGGAGCCACAAGGCGCTGATCAATGTCGTCAGCCACACGCCCGTCGAATGCGAAGCGCTCGGGAGACTTCAGGCGGCGCATGATTGGGTCGATATCGGCCGCGCCCACATTCCGGCGCCGGCGCGCAACTTCACCTGGTGGAGCTACCGCTCGCCGGACTTCACCAGGAACGACCGCGGGCGTCGGCTCGATCATATGTGGTGCAGTCGATCGGTCGCGCCACATGCCGTCTCTCACCGCGTGCATGAGCTGTGCCGCCGCTGGGAACGGCCTTCCGACCACGTGCCGTTGGTCGTGGAGCTCAGCCTTTGACGGTGACGCCCGTCGAGCGCGCGATCGCCGCGCTGCGTGCGGGCAGGCCGGTCGGCGTTGGATCGGCGACGGTCCTCTCGGTCGAGACCGGCACCGAGGCGGCGCTCGATTTGCTCGATCCGCGGGCGCTAGCGCCGATCCTTCTGTCCGGCGAACGGGCCGCGGCGCTCGGCCTCGGCAATCTGCGCGAAGCCGGCGACCTCAAGCATGCGGTCGAGGTCATGCGGAGCGACTGGCTCGACCGCGACACGGCCCGCTCGCTGGCAGATCCGTCACTCGATTTCGACCGGGGCCCGATCGGCCCGCTGGCCGTCGAGCCGGTGCGCTGTCCGGCGGAAAGCGAGTCGATTCTGACCCTGGCTAGGCTCGCCGGCGTGCTGCCGGCCGTCTGGCTGATCGATGGTAAGGCGCAGGCTTCGGTCACGGCCGATGAGGTGATGGACGCCGTTCATGCGCCGGAGGTGCGTTTGGTGGCCCGCGCCAAGCTGCCGGTCGAGGGCATCGAGGAGACGCAGATCGTCGCCTTCCGCGATTCGGGCACCGGCGAGGAGCATGTCGCATTGCTGGTCGGCGCCTTCGGCGGCAAGCCGCCTTTGGTACGTCTGCACAGCGAATGCCTGACCGGCGATGTTTTCGGCTCGCTGAAATGCGATTGCGGTCCGCAGCTTAAGGAAGCCCTGCGGCTGATCGGTGCAGCGGGTGGTGGCATCCTCCTCTATTTGCGCCAGGAAGGTCGCGGCATCGGCCTTGCCAACAAGCTGCGCGCTTATGCGCTGCAGGACCGCGGGCTCGACACGATCGAGGCTAATTTGCGGCTCGGCTTCGCCGACGACGAGCGGGGCTACGGCGTAGCCGCCGCCATGCTACGGGCGCTGGGGGTCGATGAAGTTCGCCTGCTGACCAACAATCCGGCCAAGGTCGCCGGGCTGGAAGTGGCGGGCATCAGGGTCGCCGAGCGAGTCACGCACCATATGCCGGTCAATCCGCACAATGCCGACTATCTCGCCACCAAGAAGGCCAAGAGCGGGCATTTGGACTAGTCTTCGAACAACGCCGTCCCAACTCGTACCGCGGTCGCGCCCAGCATCACCGCGGTCCCGTAATCGGCGCTCATTCCCATCGACAGGCCGCTGACGTCATGGCGTCGCGCCAGCTCTGCTAGCAAGGCGAAATAGGGCCCCGGCTGCTGGTTTGCGGGCGGAATGCACATGAGGCCGGCGAGCGGCAGCGGCGAGGCGCGGACCAGCTCGAGGAAGGCCGGCAGATCGTCAATCGCAATCCCGCCCTTCTGCTCCTCCGCGCCGATATTGACCTGGGCGTGGACCGGCAGGAAGCGGCCGGCTTTCTCGCCCGCCTTGACCAATGCCGATAGCAGCGACGCGCGATCAAGCGAATGAACAGAGTCGAACAAGGCAACCGCCTCGTCGGCCTTATTCGACTGCAGCCGGCCGATCATGTGCAGGCGGATGGAAGGATGCCGGGACCGAATCGCCGACCATTTGGCCTGAGCCTCCTGGACGCGGTTTTCGCCGAAATCGCGCTGCCCGGCCCCGATCAGCGGTTCGATTTCGTCCACGGAGCGTCCCTTGGTGACGGCGATCAGGCTGACGCTGGCAGGCTCGCGCCGCGCAATTTTGCTGGCCGCGGCAATGCTATCGCGGACTCTGGCCAGCCTGGAAGCGGGATCAGTCGTCAGAATTTAAAAGCGGTGCCGACGTAGACCGCCTGGCTGTCGCGGCGCTCATCCTTGAGCGCGGAGACACGGTCCTGCTCAATCTTGTACCGGACGCCTCCGGTGACGTCGATGTTGCGGGTCAACGAGAAAGCGCCGCCGACATCGACCGCATAGCCCCTCTCGCGGCCCAAGGCCGGCGCGTGGTTATCGTCCGTCCGCTCGGCGCTGGCGGCGACTCGCGTCGTCAGCCGGCGGTTGAGCGAATAATTGACTCCGACCACGGCGGTTTCGCGGCCGCCGAAGGTCAGGCTGGCTTCGCGGGTCTTGCCGACTTCGCCGGTGACGGCGAATCGGCGCCAGCCGACAGCGACGCCGAGATTATAGCTGGCCGGCGCCAGCGCCCCGATCGCCGATGTGGCGGAGGCCGAGGCCAGATCGGCGGCGCGGCCGCTGGCAACATCGGCGCCCCGCGCGCGGATGGCCACGCGGATCTGCGACGGACGGCCCTTCGGGGCGGCCGGTGTGAACTTGAAGTCGGCCGCGGATGCCTTGTTGGCGAACTCGGCGGCGAGCTTCGGATCGGCAGCGGCGGGCGTGAAGCTCGTCACCCGGTCGAAGGAGACGGAGACGGCCGGCGGGCGTTTCTTCGTTTCCGGCTTGGCGGAGGCGATGGCGGGGACGATGAGCAGCGCGCAGGTGGCCAGCGCCCCCGCGATTTTCCCGCTGTACTTGCCCCACGTAAACACGACTCGAACTCCTTACGGATCAGATATAGCGATTCCATCAGGAAGGTTCCAACGGCGCGTGCGGATTCCCCCCGACGCTGTTGCGCTAAGTCCACAATACTGTCCCAAAGATGAACATCGCGAGTGCATCGCCAAGGCGCTTGCGGCCCCTCGGCGAGCATCTATAACGCATGCCGATCATCCTTGGACGGGAAACCCTATGCTTCGCCTGCCGATTACCGCCGTCACTATCCTTGCCGCTGCCCTGAGTGCCTCAGCCTGTTCAAGCAACAAGGACGTGCCGACGCGCCTGGCCCCATCGCGGATGACCGCAATCGGCGTCAACGCTTACCTCTGGCGGGCGGCGATCGACACCGTGTCGTTCGCCCCTCTACTGCAGGCCGACGCCAGCAGCGGGGTCATCATCACGGACTGGTACACCAACCCCAACGCGCCCGGCGAGCGGATCAAGCTGACCGTCAGCATCCTCGACCAGGACCTGCGCGCCGACGCCCTGCGAGTCGCCGCCTCGCGCCAGGTCAACCGGTCGGGCACCTGGGTCGAGGCGCCGGTCGCCGCCGCCACCGTCCAGAAGCTCGAGGACATCATCCTCACGCGTGCCCGCGATCTTCGCCGCACTTCCGTCTCCGGCTAAAGAACTGGACATGAGATGACCGGGCGGTTCGATCCGGCGGCCGCCGACCCCCGCTGGCAGGAGCGCTGGGAGGAAGCGAAGAGCTTTTCCGCCGACAGCGCGTCGCCGAAGCCCAAGACCTATGTGCTGGAGATGTTCCCCTACCCCTCGGGGCGCATCCATATGGGCCATGTCCGCAACTACACGATGGGCGATGTGCTGGCCCGCTATCGGCGGATGCAGGGCTTCGAGGTGCTCCACCCGATGGGCTGGGATGCCTTCGGCATGCCGGCCGAGAATGCGGCGATGGAGAAGGGCGTCCATCCCGGCAGCTGGACCCGCGCCAATATCGCCACCATGCGCGACCAGCTGAAGCGGCTGGGCTTCGCGCTCGACTGGACGAGGGAGCTCGCCACCTGCGAGCCCGATTATTATGGCCACGAGCAGGCGCTGTTCCTCGACCTGATGGAGGCCGGGCTGGTGACCCGCAAGGAGAGCGAGGTCAATTGGGATCCGGTCGACATGACAGTGCTCGCCAACGAGCAGGTGATCGACGGCAAAGGCTGGCGGTCCGGCGCCCCGGTCGAGCGGCGCAAATTGAGCCAGTGGTTCCTGAAGATCACCGACTTCGCCGACGAGCTGCTGGACGGCCTCAAGTCCCTCGACCAGTGGCCCGACAAGGTTCGCCTGATGCAGGAGAATTGGATCGGCAAGAGCCGCGGCCTTCAATTCTGCTTCCGGCTGGTCGGCACGGCGCCCGGCGGCGCCTGCGACATCGAGGTGTTCACGACGCGCCCGGACACGATTTTTGGGGCGAGCTTCGTCGCGCTGTCTCCGGGCCATCCGATATCCGAGGCGCTCGCCGATGAGCGCCCGGAAGTGGCGGAATTCCTCGCCAAATGCGCTGCCGGCGGGACCAGCGAGGCCGCCATCGAAAGCGCCGAGAAACTGGGAATCGATACCGGCCTTAAGGTCGTTCACCCCTTCGATCCCGAGTGGCGGCTGCCGGTCTGGATCGCCAATTTCGTGCTGATGGAATATGGCGCCGGCGCGCTGTTCGGGTCCGCCGGACACGACCAGCGCGATCTCGATTTTGCCAGGAAGTACGGCTTGCCGATCATCCGCGTGGTCGCCGAGACACCGGGCGACGCCAACCGGCCGGTTGGTGACGAGGTGGACATCCTTCACGGCGTCATGGTCAACTCGCGCTTCCTGGATGGCATGACTACCGATAAGGCAATGGCCGAGGTCATCCGCCGCGCCGAGGCCGCCGGCTGGGGCAAGGGCACGACCCAATATCGCCTGCGCGACTGGGGCGTCTCGCGCCAGCGTTACTGGGGCACGCCGATCCCGGTCGTGCATTGCCCGATTTGCGGGCCCGTCGGCGTGCCGCGCGACCAGCTGCCCGTCGTGCTGCCCGAAGACGTCAATTTCGATGTGCCCGGCAACCCGCTCGATCGCCATCCGACCTGGGCAAAGGTCGACTGCCCCAAATGCCATGGGCCAGCGCGGCGGGAGACCGACACGCTCGATACGTTCGTCGATTCCAGCTGGTACTTCCTTCGCTTCGCCAGCCAGCCGGCCGACCAGCCTTTCGACCGCACGGAAGCCGAGCAATGGCTGCCGGTCGCGCAATATATCGGCGGCGTCGAGCATGCGATCCTGCATTTGCTCTACGCGCGCTTCTGGACCCGCGCGCTCCAGCACATGGGCAAATTGAGCTTCGCCGAGCCGTTCCAGGGCCTGTTCACGCAGGGCATGGTGACCCATGAGACTTATCGGTCGCTCGACGGCCGCTGGCTCGACCCCGACGAGGTCGAGGATCGCGAGGGCGGCCGGCTGGTGGAGCGGGCGACCGGCACGCCGGTTGAGCGCGGCCGGGTCGAGAAGATGTCCAAGTCGAAGAAGAACACCGTCGATCCCGAGCCGATCGTCGAAAAATACGGTGCCGACGCCGTGCGCTGGTTCATGCTGTCCGACTCTCCGCCCGAGCGCGATCTGGAATGGTCGATCGCCGCGATCGAGGGCGCCGCCCGCTTCGTCCAGCGCGTCTGGCGGCTGGTGCAAGGCGTGTCCGGCGCGACCGGCGAGGATCCCGGCCTCGAGCGCAAGGTGCACCGGGCCATCGCCGCGGTCGGCGCCGCGATCGAAGGCCTGCAGTTCAACAAAGGAGTCGCCAGCCTCTACGAGCTGACAAACGCCATCGAGCGCGCACAGCCGTCGGCAACCCGCGACGCGGCGATCCGAACCCTGGTCCTGCTCGCCGCGCCGATGGCGCCGCATCTCGCCGAAGAAGCCTGGGCCGCGATTGGGGCGGAGGGCATGATCGCCGATGCGCCCTGGCCAGCCTACGACCCAGCTTTGCTGGTCGACGAGACCGTGACCATCGCCGTCCAGGTCAACGGCAAGCTGCGCGACACCGTCGAGGCCCCGCGCGGCCTGCCAAACCC
>JBKPSK010000119.1:0-4187 GCA_046734995.1 Pseudomonadota bacterium | reverse complement strand
GGCGATGGCCCTGTTCGGTGGCGGGGTCATGATCGGTCCGATCCTGGGGCCGGTGCTCGGCGGCTGGCTGACCGACAATTACAACTGGCGCTGGGTGTTCCTGGTAAACCTGCCGGTCGGGGTCATTTGCGCCCTGCTGCTGGCGCGTTACATGCCGCGCGCCGAGCGCCATCGGCGCAAGTTCGATATTTTCGGTTTCGCGTTACTGGCGATTGCACTTGGCGCGCTGCAACTGTTCCTCGACCGCGGCGAGCAGAAAGACTGGTGGGAAAGCTGGGAGATCATCCTCGAAGCCGGGGTCGCGATCGCCGCGGCCTGGATGTTCGTCGTCCACATCGTCACGTCCAAAAACCCGTTGTTTGAGCGAAGCATGTTCGCCGACCGTAATTTCTCGACCGGCCTGGTCTTCATGGCCGTGACCGGCGTGCTGCTCCTGGCCGGTCTCGCCTTGTTGCCACCGCTGCTGCAGCACCTCTACGGGTACTCGGTGCTTCAGTCAGGCTTCCTGACGGCGCCGCGGGGTGTCGGCACGCTGATTTCCATGCTGACGGCCGGCCGGCTGGTTGGCAGGGTCGATTCGCGATTGCTGGTCGGCATCGGCGTGTCGCTGATGGGCGTCTCCTTGTGGATGATGACTGGCTTCGCACTCGACCAGCCGTCGCGGCCGGTGATCGTCAGCGGCATTGTCCAGGGACTCGGGCTCGGCCTCATCTTCGTGCCGCTGCAGAGCCTGGCGTTCGAGACGCTGGCGCCGCGGATGCGCACGACTGCCGCTTCGCTCCTCAACCTCGCCCGCAATATCGGCGGCTCGGTCGGCATTTCCGTGGTCAGCGCCCAGCTGGTGCGCATGACCCAGGTCGCACATGCGGACATCGCCAGCCACGTCACCGCCCAGAGTATCCCGACCGCAAGCCCGGAAATGTTGCAGACCATCGGACCGGCCGCCGGCCCCGCAGCCATGGCGGTGATGAACGCCGAAGTCACCCGGCAGGCCCTGTTCATCGCCTATCTCGATGACTTCAAGCTGATGATGCTGGTGACACTGGCGGTGCTGCCGTTGCTGCTGCTGATGAAACGAGGGCGCAGGGTTGGCACGGGCGACAAGCCTGCAATGGCGATGGATTGAGCACCATCCTGGAAATACGCGTGACGCCGCGCTCGGCCAGGGCTGGCATCGGCGGCTGGCGGGAAGGCGCCGACGGACGCCAGGAGCTGGAGGTGCGCGTCGCCGAGGCACCCGCCGACGGTGCCGCGAATGACGCGGTCATCAGGCTGCTCGCAAAGGCGCTCGGGATCAGCCGTTCGAAAATGTCGATTATTTCGGGCGCGACATCTCGTCACAAGCGCATCGCCATCCCATTTGATGTCGCGGAGGCGCGGGGGCGTCTCAAGAGATAAAAGGAGGATCTATGTTCCAGGTCGGCACGCGGCGGCTCGGCACGGACGGGCCGGAAGTTTCGGCCATCGGGCTCGGCTGCATGGGCATGAGCGAATTCTACGGCTCGGCGAGCGAAACAGAATCCATCGCGACCATCCACCACGCGATTGATCGCGGTGTCACTTTCCTCGACACGGCCGACATGTACGGCCCTTTCAAGAACGAGGAGCTGGTCGGCCGTGCGATCCGCGACCGCCGCGACGAAGTCTTCCTGGCGACCAAGTTCGGCAATGTCCGCGGCCCCGCCGGCGAGTTCCTCGGCGTCCAGGGCGATCCCGACTATGTGCGCTCGGCCTGCGAGGCGAGCCTCAAGCGCCTGGGAGTCGAGCTGATCGACCTTTATTATCAGCACCGCGTCGACCCCAACGTGCCGATCGAGGACACGGTCGGAGCGATGGCGCGGCTGAAGGAGGAGGGAAAGATCCGCTTCCTCGGCCTCTCCGAAGCAGCGCCGCGCACAATCCGGAGGGCGGCCGCGGTGCATCAGATCACGGCGGTCCAGACCGAGCTGTCGCTGTGGAGCCGCGACGCGGAGGCCGAGGTGCTGCCGGCGGTGCGCGAGCTCGGCATCGGCTATGTTGCTTATTCGCCGCTCGGCCGCGGTTTCCTCACCGGCCAGATCAAGTCGCCGGACGATTTCCCCGACGACGATTTCCGCAAGTTCCACCCGCGCTTTATCGGCGAGAATTTCGAGAAGAACATCCGCCTTGTCCGCGAAGTCGAGGAAATGGCTGCGGAGAAAGGCTGCACGACCGCGCAGCTGGCGCTCGGCTGGGTGCTCGCCCAGGGCGAAGATATCGTGCCGATCCCCGGGACCAAGCATGTCCGCTATCTCGACGAGAATATCGGCGCGCTCGAGGTCGAGCTGACGGGCGAGGACCTGAAGCGCCTAGACGCGATCCTCCCACCCGGCGCCGCGGCCGGCGAGCGCTATCACGACCGCGGGATGGCGACGGTCAACCTTTAGGGGCTCATGGTCCGCGGACGACCTGTCCGCCTTTCATGACGAAACGGATTTGGCGCACGGCGGAGACATCGCGCGTCGGATCGCCCTCGATCGCTATCAGATCTGCGAGCAGGCCGGGCTTCACCTCGCCGCGATCGCTTAAATGGAAGATCCGGGCGTTCCTCGAGGTCGCCGAGATCAAGACTTGCGCCGGCGCCATGCCGGCGCGCTGCATCGCGTCCATCTCGAGCCAGTTCTGCCCGTGGGTGTAGACGCCAACGTCGCCGCCCATGCAGATCGGCACTCCCGCCTTCATCGCCAGCTGGAATGAGCGGCGGTTTTCCTGGACGCTTTCCGGTGCCGGCTCCTTGCCGTCCCAGTGCTGGAAGTAGCGCGCATAAGCTTCCGACGCTGCAATGGTCGGGCACAGTGCCGTGCCGCGGTCGCGCATCATCTTGAAGACCTCGGGCGTGCCGCCATAGCCATGCTCGATCGTATCGGCGCCTGCCAGGACCGCGCGCCGCATGCCTTCGGCGGTGGTGGCATGCACAGCGACGAGGCGGCCGGCATCATGCGCAGCCGCGACGCCGGCCGCGAGCTCGGCCTGTGACAAAGTAGGACGGCTCGGCTCGCCCTTGCCCCAATGATAATCGGCGTAGAATTTGACGATGTCGGCGCCGCCGGCGACCTGGTCGCGCACCGCCCGCACCGTTTCATCGACGCCGGCGACTTCCTGCGCGCCCTGCGGCACCTGCACGCCCGGTTCGAAACCCTTCGGCCCGTAAGCGCCGCGCGCGACAATCGCCCTGGTCGAGACAAGCAGGCGGGGGCCGGGGACAATACCCTGGTCGATGGCCTGCTTGAGGCCGGCGTCGGCGAAGCCCGCGCCTTCGGTGCTGAGATCGCGCTCGGTAGTGAAGCCGGCCAAGAGCGTTTTCTCGGCGCTGACGACGGCGCGCGCCGTGCGCAGCGCCAGCGGCTCGTGCAGCACCTGATCGTCCCAGAGCGTCTCGTTGTAGGGGTGGAGGAACAGGTGCGAGTGGCCCTCGATCATGCCGGGCATGAGCGTTGCGCTGGGCAAGTCGATGATTCGCGCTCCGTCCGGAGCGGCGAGGTTGGGACCTACCGCGGCAATGCGATCGCCATCGACCAGCACCGCCCAGCCCTCGTGCGGGCGGGGATCGACGCCATCGAAGACACGGGCGGGCTTGAGAAGGATTGTGTCCGCCAATGCCGGAGCGGCGAGCAGGACAGTAATCAGGAAAAGGATCAAGCGGCGCATGCGGGCAGACTAGAATCGAAAAGGGCGGCTGGGATAGTCCCAACCGCCCTTCGCGTGACGTTCGATCGTAAAGTTTAGCGCTTCGAGAACTGGAAGCTGCGGCGTGCCTTGGCGCGGCCGTACTTCTTGCGCTCGACGACGCGGCTGTCGCGGGTCAGGAAGCCCGCGCGCTTGACCGTCGTGCGCAGCGCCGGCTCGTAGCGTGACAGCGCCTGGGCGATGCCGTGCAGCACCGCGCCGGCCTGGCCCGAAAGGCCGCCGCCCTTGACGGTGGCGATAACGTCATACTGGCCGGTGCGCTCGGTCAGGCCGAATGGCTGGTTGATGACGAGGCGCAGCGACGGGCGGGCGAAATAGACCTCCTGGTCGCGCTCGTTGATGACAATCTTGCCCGAGCCCGGCTTCAGCCAGACACGCGCAACGGCGTCCTTGCGGCGGCCGGTTGCGTAAGCGCGGCCATGCTTGTCGAGCTGCTGCTCGCGAAGCACCGCTTCGATCTGCGGGCCTTGGGTAGACACGGG
>JBKPSK010000118.1:0-4679 GCA_046734995.1 Pseudomonadota bacterium | reverse complement strand
GGTCACGGGCGCGGGTACGCAGCCAGATCTCGATCCGTCGGGCGAAAGCATCAAGAGGCCCTCCGCAGGCAAGGACGCCATTGCGGCACGACACGGCCCTCGATCCGCCTTCGATCCACTCGAGCCGCGTATCCCTTCCCTCGAGCATGATGATGGCACCAGGAACGAGCGGCCGTTCCGGCGCCGCTTCCGCCAGCTGTGCCTCTACCCAGTCGCGCTGGCCGGCAGCCCAGTCGAGCGCGGCCCGCCGGCTGCTGCGCGGCGGGCAGGTCAGAAGAAGGAGGTCGCGGGCCGGGTCGAGGCGAAGCTTCAGCCGGCGCGCCCGCGGGTGAATTCGAAGCGCGACGGGCAGCGGCAGGCCGGGATGGTGATGGATCGCTTCAGAGCGGCCGGTCGACAAGGTGCCACTCCAGCTCTCCGGCATCGACCTCGCTGACCGTCCAACCACGCGTCGACTGACCAGCCTCATGTACGGCCTCCCGGCTTCCGGAGATGAGGTAATGCCAGTCGGGAAGCGGTTTGCCCGCGGCGCGCAACTTGTAGGCGCAGGTGTCCGGCAGCCATTCCAGTTCGCCGAGGCGGTCTTTCTTCAGCACCACGCAGTCGGACACGCGCTGCTTGCGATGGGCATAATCGGTGCAGCGCCCATGGCGTCGGTCAAGCAGCTTGCAGGCGACATTTGTCGGGTAAAGCTCGCCGGTATCTTCATCTTCCAGCTTGTGGACGCAGCAGCGGCCGCAACCGTCGCATAGAGCTTCCCACTCGCCACGGTCGAGCGAGGACAAGGGCTTTTCCCAAAAGGGTTTTCGCTCGTTCATCGACGGTGTAGCCATGGGGTGCCAAAGGAAAGAGAGCAAGAACAAACGAGGTTGAAGTCCATGGGTTTATCTGTACGCGCACTGGTCATTGCCATGGCTCTCGTGTCCGCACCGGTGGCGGCGCAGCTGCATGGGTCGGACGGTGAAGCTTTCATCTCCGCCATGAAGGAGGGCGAAGCCAGCAAGGCAATCGAGCTGATCGAAAAGCCGGGATCGACGGTCGTCAATTATCGCGGCGACGACGGCAACGCGGGGCTGCATATCGCTATGCGCAACCGCAACCCCAATTGGGTTGGATACCTGCTGGCCCGCGACGCCGATCCTAATCTGGGGGACAGGAATGGCGACACGCCGCTGATCATCGCGGCGCGGCTGAACTTTGCAGAAGGCGCCGCCAGAATGCTGATGCACGGCGCTGCCGTCGACAAGCCGAACAAGCTGGGCGAGACGGCGCTGATCGTCGCCGTCCAGCAGCGCCAGGCCGCGATCGTCAAAATGCTGCTTGAGGCGGGCGCCAATCCCGACACGGCCGATCATGCCGGCGGCTATTCGGCGCGCGACTATGCCAAGCGCGACAATCGCTCGCCGGAGATATTGAAGTTGATCGAGACGCTGAAGTCGAAGAAGAGCGCCGCAGTCGGGCCGGTTAGGCCCTAGCTTCCTTCGCCAAGGGTCGGATCGATCTGCGCCGACAACCGGCGCGCGGCACGGCGCGCAAAGCGCAAAGTTTCGGCCTTGCGCCTGGCCGGCGCCAGCGGCCGGTCGATCGCTTCGCGCATGATGACCGCGTCATAGCGGTCGGCGACCAGCAATCCGGCTTCGCCGGGTAAGAAATGGTCTTGTTCGAGGATCGCCGACAGACTTTCCGGCACTGCCCAAAAGAATCGGTCGCAATAGTCGAGATAGTCGCGCCATTTGCCGTCGCCGACGAGGTCCGCCTTGCTGACCTTGATCTCGACGATCGCCAGCTGGCCCCGCGGGTCGATCGCCATGAGGTCCGCGCGGCGGCCGTTGGGCAAAGGCACCTCGCACATGGCGAACCAGTCGCGCCGGCAGAACAGGCGCGTAACTCCGCGCGCCACTTCGGCGGCAATCGGCGGCTGGTCGAGGAAACAATCGGGAATCGGAGCGGAGCTCATCCGCCACAACTAGAACATATCAGGACCGAACGGGAGTCTTCTACCGGTAGAAGACATGGTTGCCGACGCTGCCGACCCTGGTCAGCCGCCAACGCGGCGAGACGCGCCTGGCGTGGAAGAAGAGTGCATT
This sequence comes from Pseudomonadota bacterium, assembly GCA_046734995.1. Classification (GTDB taxonomy): domain Bacteria; phylum Pseudomonadota; class Alphaproteobacteria; order Sphingomonadales; family Sphingomonadaceae; genus Sphingomicrobium. The sequence goes on along the minus strand of JBKPSK010000118.1, from coordinate 2,592 downwards.
CGGCACCACCGATTCCTTGAGCTCCTGGTCGACGATCTTGGCGATCGCCACCGCTGTCTGCCACTGGCGGCTGGTGCGCGGTATTGACGGATAGGAAGCGCCGCGGACAAAGCTGAACTGTCCGCGCTGGAACAGCACTCCGCAATAGGATGAGGGGAAGCGCCGGCCGCTGTTGGCGCGGTTGGCGATCACCTGGCCGACGGCGAGCTGGCCGGCCAGCGGCTCGCTCTTGGCCTCGAAATAAACGCCGACAGCAAGGCATTCCAGCTCCCGGTTGCCAGCATCGCTGCCGCGGAACTGGGCAACCAGGGTGGCAAGGTCGCCAGCCGGTCTGACTGGCTGGACCATGGCGCCATCCTCAACGGTGTCGCTGTCATCTTTGGGCGCGAGGGGGTCGGCGGAATCGCCAGTTGAAAGGATTACCTCATCGTCGAGCGTCTTGATTACGGCCTGGACTGGCATCACGCCCGAATCGGTAGCGATCAGGGGTTCTGCGTCCTCGGTTACCTGCGCCGGCGCCACCGACGAAGCGGAAAGGGCGGCAAGCACGGTGAAGACCGACCGGATGGAAATCGACATGTAAAATTGAACTTCTGGCGGTCTGCCGTCCGATTAAGCGCGGGGACTTTTTATGCGTCCTCTACTTAAGCGCCTGGGCGGCTTCCCGTCTGCGTGGCACCTGCTCGACCGAATTGCCGAACGGGTGCCCCCCGCTCTGTAGTTGACCCTGCCATTGCCCGCCAATCCCTAAGGATCAACCATTAGCTGTCGTTTCAGCGACGAATCGTTGCGCATCCGCGACGTCCAGTTCAATTGCCCAAAAGTCCGGATCGAATTTCCGCTTTCTTTCCAGAAAATCGCGCCAATCCGCCTCGTCCAAGGGGCGGTCCGCGGATAGATCGGTCCATCGGTAGGTGAAATCCGCGTCCAGCTGGCGCTCGAGAACGGCCTTCATCCGGCCCCTTTCGCTGATCATCAAGGTGATCGCGCCGCGGTCGGGATCGCCGCGCTGGAGGATCGTGGCGAAGCCGCCCTCGGTCTCGACCCGGCGCATGATCGCCGCCGCTTCGATCTTTGCCGGCAGCCGCTCGCTCAAGGCGCGCGGTACCCGGCCAAGCCCGCAAGCGCGATGTGCGAACGCAGGAACGTGCCGGTTCCCCTCGCACATTCCTCGCCCGTCGCATCGACGATCCGCGACTCGGCGACGAATACCCGCCGCCGGCCGCTGATCCATCGCCCCTCGGCCACCGCCTCGCCGATTTTCATCGGTTTGGTGAAATGCAGGTTGAAGGCAGTGGTCAGCAAGAAACGGTCGCTGACCAACCCGTTGGCCGCATAGAAGGCGGCATCGTCGAGCATCTTGAAATACAGCGTGCCGTGGGCCGCGCCGGCGGCATGGAAGCTGTCGCCGCCGACTGTGAAGCGGATCTCCGACCTGCCGGCTTCGGGCAGCGCGATTTGCGAATCGAACAACCGATTGATCGGCGCCGACGCGTAGAGGCTTTCCAGCGCTCGCAAATGGGCTTCGGCACCGGTGGCCGCCCCGGGCCTAGGCGGCATCGCGCTCGTCGGCGCCCATTAGCACGGCGGCAAAGGCGTCGCGGCTGCGCGCGCCGCGCAACTTCTCGAGCGTCGGGCCGTGGCGCACGACGCGGCTGACCGCGGCCAGGGCTTTCAAATGCTCGGCGCCGGCTTCGGGCGGGGACAGCAAAAGGAAGACGAGATCGACGGGCTGACCATCTATCGCCTTGTAATCGATCGGCTCGGCCAGGCGCACGACCATGGCGTAAATCCGCTTCAAGCCCGCGACCTTGCCGTGCGGAATGGCAACGCCGTTGCCGAAGCCGGTCGAGCCCAGGCGCTCGCGCTCGGCGATCGTGTCGACGATCGCCGCCGGGTCATAGCCCAGGCGCGCTCCGGACATCTGCCCGAGCAGCTGCAACAGCTTGCGCTTGTTGCCGCCCGAAACGCCGACACGGATGGATTCGAAGTCCAGGAAGTCGTTGAGCTGCATTGCTTTCGGATACTCGTCAGGAAACGGCATCAACTACGCGCGCCGAGGGTCATTTAGGGTGCGGTTACAGAAATGTCATTCCACCCGCGGTTCGACCCAGCCGATCGTGCCGTCGTCTCGTCGATAGACCATGTTGAAGTTGCCGCTCTTGGAGTTCTTGAACATGAGCGCATTGGTGTTCCGCAAATCCAGCATCATCACCGCGTCCGAGACGCTGGCTTCGGGAATATCGACCCTGGTTTCGGCGATAATCGCCGGATGCGCCGGCGGTTCGGCGACAGCGGGTGGCGACGCGAAGATGGTGTAGCCAGCATCCTCGACCAGCTCGGGCGGGCCGGAACCATTGCCCTTATGCTCGCGCAGGCGCTTCATGTAGCGCGAGAGCTGGCGCTCGATCTTGTCGGCTGCGCCTTCAAAGGCGACGCGCGCCTCGCCGGCTCGTCCCGATGCTTTCAGAACGACCCCCTGAGGCACCGGCGCGACGATCTCACAGGTGAAATCATCGTAGGGGCCCTTTCCGAATGTGACGTTGGCGGCGATCGCGCGATCGAAATATTTCTCGGCGATCGCCTCAATGC
>JBKPSK010000117.1:0-6615 GCA_046734995.1 Pseudomonadota bacterium | reverse complement strand
CATCTACACGAAGCAGACGGCAATTGCGGCACCGGCGGCGACATTCGCCGTTTTGCTCGCAACGCGACCGAAGCTGGCGCTTCAAGGTATCGCCGCATGCACCGTGCTCGGCGCGGCCGCGCTGGTTCTGCTAAGCTGGCTGACGGATGGCGGCTTTTACCGGCACATCTTCCTCTTCAATGTGAACCGCATCGACCTGAGCAGGCTCTTGTGGATTGTTTACGCCTTGGCCGCGCACGCCCTCTATGTCGCCCTCGCCGGGTGGATGGTAGCGCGGCGCGTTGGCGAGCTTCGCTCGCGTTATCCAACCGTCGGTATGCTCCAGTCCGCCGGTCGCGATGATATTCGGCTGCTGATCGCCCTGGCTTATTTTGCAGTTACAACCGTCATGCTGCTGATGGTCGTCAAGTCGGGATCGAGTATCAACTATTTCCTGGAATGGTGTTTCGCGGTGGCAATCTTCGTCGCGGTCGGACTGCAGGAACAACCGCCCGCGTCAGCTGGCACCATCGAGGCTCGCAAAGTGCTCGCCGTCTGCATTCCGCTTGGTCTGCTGCTTCAGGCGACGATCACTTCAGGCCAGGGTTTCGACACGGACAGCAAGGGGCGCCGCGCGCGCGAGCTTGCCGTCCTGTCACGGCAAATTGCTGCCGCCCGCAAGCCCGTGATCTCGGAGGACATGGTGCTTCTCCTGCGCAGTGGGCAGGACGTGCTTTGGGAGCCGGCGATCTTCGCCGAACTAGCGAGCACCGGTGCGTGGGACGAACGGCCGTTCGTGCGGCGGATCCGCAATCACGATTTCGCTTTCGTGATCACGTCGGGCGTTCGCGGCGAACCTCGATTCGACCAAGGGTACAGCCCCGGGGTCGCCGCTGCCTTCGATGCGGCTTATCCGGTGAAAGAGAGACTAGCGGGTTACGTCATTTATCGAGTGCGTCCGAGTCAAACGTCGGGGGAAGCCACGGCTGGCGGCGGGACATCCCGCTAGCGTAGGTCATCGGTCACGCCGTGCCAGCAGCCGCAGCCTGAGCGCGTTCAGCTTGATGAAGCCCTCCGCGTCGCGCTGGTCGTAGGCGCCGGCATCGTCCTCGAAAGTGACGACCTTCTCGCTGTAGAGGCTTTGCGGCGACCGGCGGCCGGTGACATGGACGCCGCCCTTGAAGAGCTTCATCCGGACGGTGCCCTCGACCTTGGCCTGGCTGTGGTCGATCGCAGACTGCAGCATCTCGCGCTCAGGCGAGAACCAGAGGCCGTTGTAGATGAGCTCAGCATAGCGCGGCATCAGCTCGTCCTTGAGGTGCATGGCGCCGCGGTCGAGCGTCAGCTGCTCAATCGCCCGGTGGGCCACGTGGTAGATCGTTCCGCCCGGCGTTTCGTACATGCCGCGGCTTTTCATGCCGACGAAGCGATTCTCGACCAAATCCAGCCGGCCGATGCCGTGGCGCTTGCCAAGCTCGTTGAGTTCGGCGAGCAAGGCCGCCGGTGACAGCGCCTCGCCGTTTAGCGCGACGCCGTCGCCCGACTTGAAATCGACGGTAATCTCTTCCGGCGCATCAGGCGCCGTCACCGGATCGTCGGTGCGCGAAAAGACATAGTCGGGTACTTCAATCCAAGGGTCCTCAAGCACCTTGCCTTCCGAGGAAGTGTGCAGGAGGTTGGCATCGGTCGAGAACGGGCTTTCGCCGCGCTTGTCCTTGGGCACCGGGATCTGGTTCTTCTCGGCGAAGTCGATCAGCGCCGTGCGGCTGTTCAGATCCCATTCGCGCCAGGGGGCGATGACCTTGATGTCGGGGTCGAGCGCATAATAGCCAAGCTCGAAGCGGACCTGGTCATTGCCCTTGCCGGTGGCGCCGTGGGCGACGGCGTCGGCGCCGACCTCATGGGCGATCTCGATCTGGCGCTTGGCGATCAACGGCCGGGCGATCGACGTGCCGAGCAAATACAGTCCCTCATAAAGCGCATTGGCGCGCATCATCGGGAATACGTAGTCGGCGACGAATTCCTCGCGCAGGTCGTCGATGAAGATGTGCTCGGGCTTTACGCCCATCAGCTCGGCCTTGTGCCGCGCCGGCTCCAGCTCCTCCCCCTGGCCAAGGTCGGCGGTAAAGGTCACTACCTCGCAATCGTAGCTTTGCCGCAGCCATTTCAGGATGACGCTGGTGTCGAGGCCGCCGGAAAAGGCGAGCACGACGCGGCGGATCTTGTCGCTCATGGGATGTTCGAACCTCTCGGGGATAGCCGCGCGGCCATTGCCACCGCCACTGCCGCCATTCAAGCGCGATACAGGATTGCCGGATTATTCGCTCGAGAACTTCTTGTGAGTGGGAGGTTCAAGATGAAGGAATTCCTGATCGGTTCCGCCGCTATCGTCCTTGCCGGCGCGGCCTTTGCCCAGGTTCCGGTGGCAACGCCGGCGCCGGCCCCGGCGCCCTACGCCGCTCCAGGCGCGCCGCCAGCGTTCGATCGCGTGCAGACCCGCGACGAGGTCGTCGCCAAGGTCCGCGAGCATTTCGCGCAGCTCGACACCAACCGCGACGGTTTCCTGACCAAGCAGGAGGCGGAAGCCGGCCGCTCAGAGATGAAGGATCATTTTCGCAACCGGATGGGCGAACGTGGCGAATGGTCCGGCAGGGCCCGCGACCCCGCCGCCGCCTTCGACCGGCTCGACACTAACAAGGATGGGACAATTAGCCGCGACGAGTTCGCCAAAGGCCATGAAATGCGCATCGAGCGTCGCGTCGAGCTGAAGGACGGCCAGCCGGTCGCTCCCGGCACGCCAGGCGGCGAAGGTCGACGCATAAAGATGCACCGCACGGGCGGCATGATGGGCGGCCGCATGTTCGAAATGGCGGATGCCAACAAGGACGGCCGCGTGTCGCTGCAGGAAGCGACCGACGCCGCGGTTCGCCACTTCGACCTGGCCGATGCCAACCATGACGGCCGCATCACGCCGGACGAGCGCCGGACCATGCACCGCCAGATGATCGAGAAATATCGCGCGCCCAAGGCGGGCTGACCGGCTGATTGATGAACAGGGAAGGGCTTGGTGATTGCCAAGCCCTTTCTTTTGTTGCGCTTGACTCTTAGCAGCGGCGAGCCATGGTTCCGCCGTCATAGGGGGGAGTTCCAAGCATGCGGCCCCGTTTCCTTATTGTAGTGCTGGCAGTCGCCGGCTTTGGCCATCCAGCCCTCGCCCAGCAGTTGGGCGCCGACGCGCTAATTGCCAAGAACCTCGAAGCCCGCGGCGGCGCCCAGGCGATTGCCGCCATCCGCTCACTGCATTTCGAGGGAAAGGTCCGTTTCCCAGGCGACATCGAAGTCGATTACCGCGAGACCCGCGCCCGCCAGGGCGATGGCGCGGAGTCGCGCACCGACCTGACCCTGCAGGGCCTCGCGCTGGTCCAGGCCTATGACGGTCGGACCGCCTGGCGGATCAATCCCTTCCAGGGCCGCAAGGACGCCGAGCGCATGTCCGCCGACGAAACCCGGTCGCTGGCCGATTCCTCTTTGGTCGAAGGTACGTTGCTCGCGGCCGGCCGCGACGGCAGCCGGGTCACCGCTTTGCCCCGCGAGGATTTCGACGGCACCCTGGCCTATAAGGTGAAGGTCACCCAGAAGGACGGCGACGAGTTCGTCTATTGGCTCGACCCCGACACCTTCCTTGAGATCAAGGTTGATGAGACGCGGCGGGTACGCGGGGCCCAGCAGACATCGGAGACCGAACTCGGCGATTATGAGAAGGTCGCCGGAGTCTTTTTCCCCATGTCGATCGAAAGCTGGAGCCAGGGCCATGGCGACCAGCGCCAACGGGTGATTGTCGAGACCGCGCAGGCGAACGTGCCCGTCAACCCGGGGATCTTCGCCCAGCCCAAGGGCCCTGGCCAGCCGGCAAGCGCCGGCGGCGAGCCGCCCGACGCTTCCAACAAGCCGCAGGGCGAGCCCGAGACGAAAGAGCCGCCCGAGACCCCCAATCCGCCGAAGGGAGAGTGATGATGGTCGCCAGGATCCTTCTCGCCAGTTCGGCGATGGCCTTCGCGGCGGCGGCCATGGCACAGGCGCCGACCGCGGCCGACAGCGCCGCCATTTCCGGCCTTGGCGTGCGCAATATCGGCTCGGCCGCCATGTCCGGCCGCATTTCGGCGATCGACGGTCGCCAGGACAAGGACGGCAAGGTTACCCTGTTCGTCGGATCGGCGTCAGGCGGCGTTTGGAAGTCCGAGGACGGCGGCACGACCTTCAAGCCGGTGTTCGACAAGCAGCCGGTGCAGTCGATCGGAGCGGTCACCATCGACCCCCGGAACAAGGACGTTATCTGGGTCGGCACCGGCGAAAGCTGGACCCGCAACTCGGTGTCGGTCGGCAACGGCGTCTACAAATCCGTCGACGGCGGCGAGACTTGGACCCACATGGGCCTGCCAAACAGCGAGCGCATCACCCGCATCCTCATCGACCCGCGCAACAGCGACGTCGTCTATGTCTGCGCGCCGGGAAAGTTATGGTCCGATTCCGCCGACCGCGGACTCTACAAGACCCTCGACGGCGGACGGACATGGTCGCTGGCGCTGAAAGGCCCGAACCTGTCGACCGGCTGCTCTTCGGTCACCATTGACCCATCCAATCCCGACCATCTGCTGGCGGGCACCTGGGATTTCCGCCGCAAGGCCTATGAATATCGCTCCGGCGGCGAGGGGCCCGACAGCCCGTCGGGAAGCCGCCTGTCGGAGAGCAACGACGGCGGCCGTACCTGGACTACGCTCGACGCCGACAATCACAAGGGCCTGCCCAAGCAGCCTTGGGGGCGTATCGAGGTAGCCTATGCGCCCTCCGACCCGAAACAGGTTTATGCTTTCATTGAGAATGTCAGGGGTGCCCTGTTCGTCTCCGAAGACGGGGGCAAAAGCTGGCAGGAAGGCGACCGCAGCCAGGGAATGGTCTGGCGACCTTTCTATTTTGCCCGCCTGGTCGTTGACCCCAAGGATCCCAAGCGCCTGTTCAAGATGGGCTATTCGATGATCGTGTCGGAGGACGGTGGCAAAAGCTTCGCCGAGACCACGAGCGCCGCCCACGGCGATTGGCATGATATCTGGATCAACCCGACCAACCCCAAGCATATCGTCGGCGGCGACGACGGCGGCTTGTGGCTGAGTTACGACGGCGGCAACCGCTGGTGGAAGGGCGCCAACCTGCCGATCAGCCAATTCTATCACGTCAGTGCCGACGGCAAGGACCCATACCAGGTCTATGGAGGCTTGCAGGACAACAGCTCCTGGGTAGGCGACAGCGAATATCCCGGAGGGATCACCAACAACCGCTGGGAGAATCTGTATGGCGGCGACGGCTTCTGGGCCTTCTCCGACCCGTCCGATCCCGACTTCGCCTATGCCGAATATCAGGGCGGCCATGTCGGCCGGATCAACCGTCACACGCTCGAGGCGCGCGACATCCAGCCGCGAAGCGGATTCAAGGAGAAATTGCGCTATAACTGGAACACGCCGATCGCCCTGTCGCCCAATGAGAAGGGCACGATCTACATCGGCTCCCAATATCTGTTCCGAAGCCGCGACCACGGCGTCAGCTGGGACCGGATCTCGCCGGACCTGACGACCAACGATCCGATCCGTCAAAAGCAGGAAGAATCGGGCGGCATCACCGTCGACAACAGCTCGGCGGAGATGAACACGACCATCTACTCGATCTCCGAAAGCCCCAAGGCCAACGGTTTGATTTGGGTCGGGACCGATGACGGCAAGGTCCAGTTGACCCGCGACGCCGGCGCTCACTGGACCGATCTCACCCGCAATCTGAAGATGCCGGCGGGAAGCAACTGGATCAACTGGGTCGAGGCGAGCCGCTTCGACCCCGCCGTCGCCTTTGTGGCGCTCGACCGGCATACCGGCGGCGATCTGACGCCCTACATCTACCGCACCGGAGATTATGGCCGCACGTGGCGCCAGTTGATCGGCCCGGGCACGCCCGGCGTGCGCGGCTATGCCCATGTCGTCAAGGAAGACCGGGTCAATCCCAATATCCTGTTCGTCGGCACCGAGCATGGGCTGTTCGCCTCATTGAATGCGGGGCGCAGCTGGGCGCAATTCCGGCCCGGCAACTTCCCGGACGGGGTCGCCGTGCGCGACATGGTCATCCAGGACCGCGACGACGATTTGGTGCTGGCCACCCACGGCCGCGGCATCTGGATCGTCGACGACATCAGCCCGTTGCGGGAGCTTGATGCGAGCAAGCTGGCGAGCACCGCCGTCCTTATTCCCAGGCGGCCTGTCGAGCAGCGCATCCAGGGCAATGGCGGCTGGGCCGAAGGCAATGCCACCTTTTACGGCGACAACCCGCCGAGCGGCGCGGTCATCACTTATTACCAGAAGGCCCGGCACGTCATCGGGCGCATGAAAATTGAGGTTCTCGACGCCAGCGGCAATGTCGTCGACGAAGTGCCGGCATCGAAGCGCCGCGGGCTGAACCGCGTCGCCTGGTCAATGCGCACCAAGCCGCCGCTGGTGCCGCCGGCTGCGTCCCTGGCGTTCAATTCCGCCTTCGGACAGCGCGTCCTTCCCGGCCAGTATACAGTGCGGCTGACCAAGGCCGGACAAGCGGCGACCATGC
>JBKPSK010000116.1:0-3976 GCA_046734995.1 Pseudomonadota bacterium | reverse complement strand
TCGTCGACCGAGAAATCGGCGCGGCTGGCGTTGACGTCGGGCGGCAGCAGCTCGAGACCGCTGCGGCGGATATCCTCGGCGAACAGGGCCAATTTGTCGGTCTGCGCCATGTCGAAGCTCATCGAGGCGGCGAAAAATTCGGCCGGGTAATGCGCCTTCAGCCAGGCGGTCTGATAAGCGATGAGCGCATAACCAGCCGCGTGGCTCTTGTTGAATCCGTAGCCCGCAAACTTGTCGATCAAGTCGAACAGCTCGCCGGCCTTGGACGGGCCAATGCCGTTAGCGGCGCAGCCCTCAATGAAACGGGCGCGCTGGGCGTCCATCTCCGACTGAATTTTCTTGCCCATGGCCCGGCGCAGGAGGTCGGCTTCGCCCAGGGAATAGCCGGCGAGCACCTGCGCCGCCTGCATCACCTGCTCCTGGTAGACGAAGATGCCGTAGGTCTCCTTCAGCACTTCCTCGAGCATCGGATGCGGGTAGGCGAGCGGGACGCGGCCGTTCTTGCGGTCGCCGAACATGCCGATATTGTCCATCGGGCCCGGCCGATAGAGCGAGACGAGGGCGATGATGTCACCGAAGCTGGTTGGCCGGACGCCGGCGAGCGTGCGCCGCATGCCCTCCGATTCCAGCTGGAACACGCCGACCGTGTCGCCGCGCTGGAGCAGCTCGTAGACCGTGGGATCGTCCCAGGTCAGCGAGGCGAAATCCACGTGGATTCCGCGCTGGGCCAGAAGCCGCTGACCCTCCTTCAAGACGGACAGGGTTTTCAGGCCAAGGAAGTCGAATTTCACCAGCCCCGCCGCCTCAACATATTTCATGTCGAACTGTGTAACCGGCATATCCGAGCGCGGATCGCGGTAGAGCGGCACCAATTGGTCCAACGGCCGGTCGCCTATGACAACGCCAGCGGCATGGGTCGATGAGTGTCTCGGCAGTCCTTCCAGCTTCATCGCCAGGTCGAACAGGCGCCGGACGTCGGCGTCGCCGCGATACTCCGCGATCAGCTCGGGCACGCCGGCCAGCGGACCGCCGTCCTTGTCGAGGGCGCGGCCGAGGCTGCGCTCCAGGGTCCACTGATCGGTTGGATGGTTGGGCACCAGCTTCGCCAGCCGGTCGACCTGGCCATAAGGCATCTGCAGCACGCGACCAGTGTCCTTCAGCACGGCGCGGGCTTTCAGCCGCCCGAAGGTGATGATCTGGGCAACCCGGTCGCGACCATATTTCTGCTGGACGTAGTTGATGACCTTGTCGCGGTGGGTTTCGCAAAAGTCGATGTCGAAGTCCGGCATCGACACCCGCTCGGGATTGAGGAAGCGCTCGAACAGCAGGTTCAGCGCGATCGGGTCGAGGTCGGTGATCGTAAGCGCCCAGGCGACCACCGAACCCGCCCCGGAGCCGCGGCCCGGCCCCACCGGTATGTCATTCGCCTTGGCCCATTGGATGAAGTCGGCGACAATCAGGAAATAGCCGGCAAAACCCATGCGGATGATGACGTCGAGCTCGAAATCGAGGCGGTCGCGGTACTGGGCAAACTTGCCACCAACCTCGTTCGTCCCGAGCGTGTCGAGGGGCGCTGGCACGACGGTCTCACTTCGCCCCTCGACTTCGCTCGGGACGAACGGGCGTTTGCTGATTTGCTGCAGCCTCTCCTCAAGCCCCGCCCGCGCGTCCCGCCGAAGCTGCTCATCCTCGTCATCGCCAAGGCGCGGCAGGATCGGCCGGCGGCTGGGCGCGGCGACGGCGCAGCGCTGGGCGATGACGGCGGTATTCTCGATCGCCTCAGGCAGGTCCGCGAACAGATCGGCCATCGCCTCGCCGCCCTTGAGCCAGGCTTCGGGCGACGAGGACGGCCGCTCGGCGGTTTCGACATAGGTCGAATTGGCGATGCACAGCATCGCATCATGCGCTGCATGGAACTCGGCTTCCGCATATTGCGCGGGATTGGTGGCAACGAGCGGCAGATCGAGCGCGTAGGCCAGATCGATTAGCTGCGCCTCGGCGGCTTCCTCGATCGCATCGCCGCGCCGGCTCAGCTCGACATAGAGACGGTCCGGGAACAGCGGCGCCAGCCGCTCGGCATAGCTGCGCGCCCTGCCGTCCTGACCGTCGGCGAAAAGGCGGGCGATGGCGCCCTCCCCGCCCGCCGTCAGTGCGATCAGGCCATCGGTTGCGCCTTGAAGCGCCTCGAACGGAACATGTGGCGATTCGTGGATCGGCCGGTCGAGATGCGCCTTCGACACCAGCTTGCAGAGATTGTCGTAGCCGGCCTCGTCCTTGGCCAGCAGCACCAGCCAGTCGAGCGTTCCCGCCGGCCCGATCTCGGCCGGCCGGGCGACGGCGAGCAAGGTGCCGATGACCGGCTGCACGCCCTCGGCCAAGGCGGCATCGCTGAACGGCATGACGGCATAAAGCCCGTTACGATCGACCAAAGCCGCCGCCGGGAAGCCGAGCTTCTTCGCCTGCTTGGCAATCGCCTTGGGCTCGATCGCCCCCTCGAGCATGGTGAAGCAGGAAAAGACTCGCAGGGGTACGAACGGCACGGCGGACATGGGAGCGACTATGGGGTCAGCCGTCCGCCGAGGGAAGCGCGCGCCGGCCACTTATCCCCAGTTTAGAGCAGCGCCGCGATATCCCGTTCAATGTCCTCGGGCTTGGTCTGCGGCGCGTAGCGCTTCACCACCTTGCCGGAACGATCGACTAGGAACTTGGTGAAGTTCCACTTGATTGCTTCCGAGCCGAGCACACCGGGCGCTTCCTTCTTCAGGTGCTGATAGATCGGCGCGGCCTGGGGTCCGTTGACGTCGATCTTGCCGAGCAAGGGGAAAGTGACGTCGTAGGTCAGCTTGCAGAAATTGGCGATTTCCTCAGCATTGCCGGGTTCCTGCGCCCGGAACTGGTTGCAGGGGAAACCGAGCACGCTGAAGCCGCGTTCGGCATATTTCTTCTGCAGCGCCTCCAGCCCCTCATATTGAGGAGTGAATCCGCATTTCGAGGCGACATTCACGACCAGCAGCACCTCGCCCTTGTGCGCAGACAAATCGGTCGGCGAGCCATCGGCGGCGGTGACGGGAATTTCGGTAATGTCGGTCATTGCAAAACTCCTTCGTGCAGCCGGACGACGCGGTCCATCTTGGCCGCGAGCCGTTCATTGTGGGTTGCGACCAAAGCCGCGCTGCCCTCCCCGCGGACTAGCCGCAGGAATTCGGCCAGCACGGTGTCGGCGGTATGCTCATCGAGGTTGCCGGTCGGCTCGTCGGCCAGCACCAGCGGGGGACGATTGGCGAGCGCGCGGGCGACGGCGACCCGCTGCTGCTCGCCGCCCGACAGTTTCGAAGGCCGATGGTCGAGCCGCTCGCCAAGGCCGAGCTTGCCGAGCAGATCTTCGGCGCGGGCGCGGGCCGCTTCGGCCTCGGCGCCGTGGATGATGTGCGGCAGCATGACGTTCTCGCGTGCGTCGAAGTCCGGCAGCAAATGATGGAACTGATAGACGAAGCCTAGCGCGTCACGCCTGAGCTTCGTGCGGCCGTCGTCGTCGAGACTCGCCGCTTCCTTGCCGAGCAGCCGAATCGAGCCCTCGAATCCGCCTTCGAGCAGCCCAACCGCCTGCAACAAGGTCGACTTGCCCGAGCCTGAGGGGCCGAGCAAAGCGACGATCTCGCCCGGATGGACGGCGAGGTCGATTCCCCGCAGCACCTCGATGGTGACGTCGGCCTGCGTGAAGCTGCGCTTCAGGCCGCTGGTGGAGAGGATGGGATTCGTCATTGCCATCCTCCCCACGATTTCGTGGGGAGGGCGACCATCGAACGAAGATTCGATGGTGGAGGGGTTCTGAACGGTTCCAAAGAACCCCTCCACCGCTCTTCGAGCGGTCCCCCTCCCCGGCAAATGCCGGGGAGGATGTCGATGGCCTCACTCATAGCGCAGCACCTGCACTGGATCGGTGCTCGCCGCCTTCCATGCCGGATAGAGCGTGGCA
>JBKPSK010000115.1:0-15119 GCA_046734995.1 Pseudomonadota bacterium | reverse complement strand
GGCAACCACCGCGTGATGATGAGCGGCGACCCAGTTTGGGCCGACGACGGCAGCTTCGCAGGTTTTCGCGGACGCGCGCTCGCCGATCATGTGCCGGTGCCGGAGCCTGCGAATGAAGCCGGCGGCACCGCCTCGATCGACCCCGCACTCGATCAGGCTTTGCGCTCGCCGCTCGCTCGAATCATCGAAGCCGCGGAGGGGATCGTTGACCGCGCCGACGGCCCGCTCAGGAGCGATTACGCCGCCTACGCCGGCGATATTGCCGCTGCGGCGCGACATCTTCTGTCCGTCATCCGCTCGATGGTCGATCAGCCAGCCGACGCCAGCAGCGTTGTCGACCTCGCCGCATTGTCAGGTGATGCCTTGGCGCTAATCCAGCCGCAGGCGGACGAAGGGAAAGTCGCTCTGGCCTTGCGCGGCGAAGCGGCGATCCCCGTTCATGGCGAGCGGCGCGGCGTCATTCAGATCCTGGTAAACCTGCTCGGCAATGCGGTCCGTCATTCGCCCGAAGGTGGGACGGTGACGCTGGAGTTGCGCAAGGCGGGCGCGATGGGCGAGGCCAGCATCGCCGACCAGGGCAAGGGCATCGCTCCAGAAGATCAGGAGCGCATCTTCGAGAAGTTCGAACGGCTCGAGAATGGCGGCGGCGCCGGCCTCGGCCTTGCCATCGCCCGGCGACTAGCCCGCTCGATGGGCGGCGAGATTTCACTGGCCAGCGTGCCGGGCGAGGGCGCCTGCTTCACTCTGTCGCTGCCGCTGGCGTCGGCCTAGCGCTCGTCGACGGGCACGTAATCGCGCGGGGTCGCGCCGACGTAGAGCTGGCGCGGACGGCCGATCTTCTGCTCGGGATCGGAGATCATCTCGTTCCACTGCGCCACCCACCCGACGGTGCGGGCCAAGGCGAAGAGCGCCGTGAACATGTCGGTCGGGAACCCAATCGCATTGAGGATGACGCCGGAATAGAAATCGACGTTCGGATAGAGCTTCTTCTCGATGAAATAATCGTCGTTGAGGGCGATATGCTCGAGCTCCTTGGCGACGTCGAGCACGGGATCGCTCTTGCCCATCTCTTTCAGCACCTCGTCGGCGGTCGCCTTCATCACCTTCGCCCGCGGGTCGAAGTTCTTGTACACACGATTGCCAAATCCCATCAGCCGGAACGGGTCGTTCTTGTCCTTGGCGCGGGCGATATATTCCGGGATACGCTTCACATTGCCGATTTCGCGCAGCATGTTCAGCGCGGCTTCGTTGGCGCCGCCATGGGCCGGGCCCCACAGGCAGGCGATGCCGGCGGCGATGCAGGCGAAGGGATTGGCTCCCGAAGAACCGGCCAGCCGCACCGTCGAGGTCGAAGCATTCTGCTCATGGTCGGCGTGCAGGATGAAGATGCGGCGCATCGCATTTTCGACGACCGGGTTCACCACGTAGGGCTCGGCCGGCACACCGAAGGTCATGCGCAGGAAATTGCCCGTGTAGCTGAGGCTGTTGTCGGGATAGAGGAACGGCTGGCCGATGCTGTACTTGAACGCCATGGCCGCGATCGTCGGCATTTTCGCGATCAGCCGGTGTGAGGCGATCAGCCTTTGCTGCGGGTCGGTGATGTCCGTGCTGTCGTGGTAGAAGGCGGACAAGGCGCCGACGACCCCGCACATGATGGCCATCGGGTGGGCGTCGCGGCGGAATCCCCGGTAGAAGGTCGCCAGCTGCTCATGCAGCATCGTATGGCGCGAGATGGTGTAGCTGAACTCTTCGAGCTCAGCCTTCTTCGGCAGGTCGCCGTGCAGGAGCAGGAAGGCGACTTCCATGAAGCTCGACTGCTCGGCCAGCTGGTCGATTGGATAGCCGCGATGGAGCAGGATTCCCTGGTCGCCGTCGATGTAGGTGATGGCGCTCTGGCAGCTGGCCGTCGACGTAAAGCCGGGGTCGTAGGTGAACATCCCCGTGTCGCCATAGAATTTGCGGATGTCGATGACTTCCGGGCCTACCGAGCCGGGCAGGACCGGCGCTTCGAACTGATGGTTCCCGGCCTCGATCGTGACGGTCTTGTCGGTCATGTGACTGGTTCTTTCATCTGATCCGCGATGCGCGCCAGGCTCTCGGTCTTTCCAAGCAGCACCAGCACGTCGAAAATTCCCGGAGAGGTGGTTCGTCCGGTCAAAGCGGCACGCAATGGCTGTGCAAGCTTGCCAAGCTTCACACCGGCCTCGTCAGCGACGTTCCGCACCGCAGCATCGAGGGCGTCATGTCCCCAATCGTCCGATTGTGCAAGTGCAGCATGAGCCCGGGCGAGCAGGGAACGTGCATCGTCGCCAAGAAGGTCCGCCGCGCCCGCTTCGAGGGCCAGCGGCCGGCTCTCGAATAGAAATACGGCCCCTTCGGCCAGCTGGTGCAGATTATGCGCACGCGCCTTCAGTTCAGGTAGGGCGCGGATCAGCAGCTCGCGGCCCTTTGCATCGATGCCGAGCTTCGGCGCGACCAGGTCCGCAAGCCGCTTGTCATCCGCCTCGCGAATGTAATGGCCGTTCAAATTCTCGAGCTTCTTGAGGTCGAATCGCGACGGCGACTTGCCGACATGGTCGATGTCGAACCACTCGATCGCCTGATTGCGGCTGATGATCTCGTCGTCGCCATGCCCCCAGCCGAGCCGCAGCAAGTAATTGAACAGGGCTTCGGGCAGGATCCCAAGCTCGTCGCGATAGGAATCTACACCAAGAGCGCCATGCCGTTTGCTTAGCTTCGCGCCGTCCGGTCCGTGAATCAGCGGGACATGGGCGTAGGTCGGCTCTGGCCAGCCCATGGCGCGGATGATCGCCAGCTGCCGGAAGGCGTTGTTCAGATGGTCGTCGCCGCGAATGACGTGGGTAACGCCCATATCGTGATCATCGACCACAACCGCCAGCATGTAGGTCGGCGTTCCGTCCGAGCGCAGCAGGACAAAGTCGTCGATCTCGCTGTTCTGGACGGTGACCCGGCCCTGGACCTGGTCGTCGATCGCCGTCTCGCCGTCCTGCGGCGCCTTCAGGCGGATGACGAAGGGCTGGCCCGACTGCTCCTCCGACACGTCGCGCCAGGGGCTGTGGATACGGAAGGTCTTGCGCTCGCGTTGCGACTCCTCGCGTTGCGCGGCCAGCTCCTCCTGCGTCATGTAGCAGCGATAGGCTGCCCCGCGCTCCAGCAGGCGATGGGCAATTTCGGCATGCCGCGCCCAGAATTGCGACTGGTAATATTCATGGCCGTCCCAATCGAGGCCGAGCCAGCGCATCCCGTCGAGAATGGCGTCGATCGCCTCCTTGGTCGAGCGGGCCTTGTCCGTATCCTCGATCCGCAGCAGGAATTTGCCGCCGTGATGGCGGGCGAACAGCCAGTTGAACAAAGCGGTGCGCGCCCCGCCGATGTGCAGGAAGCCGGTCGGAGACGGCGCGAACCGCGTCACCACGGCCGGGTTTTTGTCGCTGGCGCTGGTCACTGCTTTTGTCGCTTGCGCTTGCGCGCGCTTTCCTTTGTTCTTGGGCCGCAATGGATTGGGTGAGCGCCCCTAACATAGAGGATGCGCCTCTGCCACAGGCGGGGGGCGGTCGCTGGACCGCTGAATTGCAGCGCACTCGGGATCGGCTTGAATCCTTCCTTGAAGCGGAGTCCGGTCAGCTTCCCTTGTGGGCCGTTGCCGCCTTCGGGGCCGGCATCGCCTTGTGGTTCGCGCTTTCCGATCCCCGGCAATGGGCGGGGATTTTGTTTGTGGCAGGGGGCGCATCGCTGTTCGGCTTCACGACGGTCGGGGGCAGGTCAGGCCGGGCGATCGGCTGGTTCGCTTTGGCCCTCGCTGCCGGCTGCGCTCTGGTCTGGATGCGCGCCGAGGAAGTCGCGACACCGCGCATCGACCGGCCGCGGATCGCCACCTTGACGGCAAGCGTCGAGCGCGTCGAGACATTGGTGGCGAAGGGCGATCTCCGGCTGACGCTGGCGCCGCTCGATGTGGGCTTGCCGCCGCGCCTCCGGATCTCGGTGCCGGGCGGCGAGGATCAGCCGGGTCTCGCTCCTGGCGCCGTCGTCGCCATGCGAGCCCGGCTCACTCCGCCACCGCCCATGGCGCTTCCCGGCAGCCACGACTTCGCCCGCGACAGCTGGTTCCGGGGCGAGGGCGGCGTCGGCCGCGCCCTTGGGCCGCTCGACGTGAAAGTGCCGGCGCAAGCCGGCGGCCTCGATGCGCTGCGTGCGCGGCTCGACCGCCATATCCGCGGCCAACTGCCAGAGCGCAGCGGCGGCATCGCCACGGCCATCGTCACCGGCGACCAGAATGCGGTCAGTGAGGAGGATGCAGAGGCGATGCGCCGCTCCGGCCTTACCCATTTGCTCTCGGTCAGCGGCGTCCATCTCGCCGCAGTGGTCGGCGGCGCCATGTTCCTGACCCTGCGCCTGCTGGCGCTGAGTCGGTTCCTGGCGCTGCGCTTCAATCTCGTGCTGGTCGGCGCCGGCGCCGGTGCGCTCGCCGGCGTCGGTTACACATTGCTGACCGGCATGCAGGTGCCGACCGTGCGAAGCTGCGTTGCCGCATTGCTCGTGCTCGGCGGCATGGCCATGGGCCGCGAGGCCATCAGCATGCGGCTGGTCGCGGTCGGAGCGGTGCTGGTTTTGGCGCTCTGGCCGGAGTCCGTCGCCGGCGCGAGCTTCCAGTTTAGCTTCGCCGCGGTCACTGCCATCGTTACCTTGCACAGCCTGGCGCCGGTCCGCCGCTGGCTCGGCCCGCGCGAAAACGGGCTGGCCATGCGTCTGCTGCGCGGCATCGCCTCGCTGCTCGTCACGGGACTGGCGGTGGAAATCGCATTGATCCCCTTCGCGCTTTACCACTTTCACCGGACCGGCCTGTACAGCGTCTTCGCCAATCTCTTCGCCATTCCCTGGACGACCTTCGTCGTCATGCCGCTGGAAGCTTTGGCGCTGCTGATGGACGCGCTCGGCTTCGGCGCCCCATTCTGGACGGCGACCGGCTGGGCGATCGACCGGCTGCTCGACCTCGCCCATTGGGTGGCAGGCATGAAGGGAGCCGTCGCCACCTTGCCGACCATGCCTGCAGGCGCGTTCGCCGCGTTCGTCCTCGGCGGCTTGTGGCTTTGCCTGTGGACGAGCCGAGTCCGGCTGCTGGGGCTGCTTCCCATCGCCTTTGGCGGGGCCGCGGCCCTTGCCGCGCCGACGCCCGATTTGCTGGTGACAGGCGACGGCCGGCATTTGGCCCTGGTTGACGGCAGCGGCCGTCCGGCGCTGCTGCGCGAAAAGAGCGGCGACTTCATCCGCAGCCTGATGAGCGAGAACAGCGGCTTTGACGGCGAGCCATTGGCGGTCAGTGAAATGACGAACGCGCGCTGCAGCCGAGACGCCTGCGTTGCGGACATTAGAAGATCAGGCCGATCCTGGAGGGTGCTTGCGACACGTTCCGGCCAGCGGATCGATTGGGCGGACATCACCGCCGCTTGCGCCTTGGCCGACATCGTCGTCTCCGACCGCTGGCTGCCCAAGGGCTGCACGCCCAAATGGCTGAAGCTCGACCGCAAGGCGCTGGAGAGCACGGGCGGACTGGCGATCTATTTGGGTAGCAAGGAGGCGCGGGTGGCGACGGTCGCGAATCGCGTCGGCGAACATCCCTGGGCGGAAACGCTGCGCTAGCGCTCGCTCCACGCCGCCAGTTCGCTTCCCGAGGGGTCGATGAAATGGAATCGGCGCCCGCCGGGGAAGGCAAAGATCGGCTTGGCGATGGTCCCGCCCGCCTTGATCACCGAATCGAAAGCAGCCTCAAGGTCGTTGACGCGGATGACCGGGAGCGGCGCCGCCAAGGCTTCCTCGGGCTGCCCGTTGAGGCCGATATCGACGTCGCCGTTGGTCGTCGCCGCATAATCGGGCCCGTAATCAGTGAAGACCCAGCCGAAAGCACGGGCATAGAAAGCGCGGGTCAGCTCATGAGCGGTCGCACTCGGCAGCTCGACATAATCGATGCGGGCCATCGTCACATCTCCTTAGGATGGCCTGTTAGCCCCGTCCGCTCAGGACGAACGGATTTGTTTCGATTCTTGCTTCAATACCTTCTTATCAGCCCCGCCAGACGGCCCTGGATACGCACCCGGCCCTCATCGTAGCGTTGTGGCTCATAGGCGCGGTTCGCCGGGTCGAGGCGTATCATCTGCCCTTCGCGGCGATATGTTTTGAGCGTCGCTTCCTCATTGTCGATCAGGGCCACGACGATTTCGCCGTCGCGGGCCGTATCGGCCTTGCGGATGAGCGCGAAATCGCCGTCAAGGATGCCTTCTTCAACCATCGAATCGCCTGATACTTCCAGTGCATAATGCTCGCCGGGCCCGAGCAGCGCGGCGGGAACGGCAAAGCCCTCGGTGCCTTGCAGCGCCTCGATCGGCGTGCCGGCGGCAATGCGGCCGTGCAGCGGAATCTCGATCGTGTCATTGGCCGCAGCCGGCACGACTGCCTTGGTGGCCATGGCCGCGGCAATTGTCGGAGAGATCACCTCCGGCATCTTGATGACCTCCAGCGCCCGGGCGCGGTTTGGCAGGCGGCGGATGAACTGCCGCTCCTCAAGCGCCGAAATCAACCGGTGGACGCCCGACTTGGACTTCAATTCGAGCGCTTCGCGCATCTCGTCGAAGCTAGGGCTGACCCCCGATTCCTGGAGCCGGTCGTGGATGAACTGGAGTAGTTCGCGCTGCTTGGCGGTGAGCATCGGAAGCTTATCCCCATTTAGGTTCCATGCGGAACGAACGGGGAACGTGTATCGAACACTCAAGTGCAGGTCAAGCGCACAACTCAAGGAACCGCCCAAGCATCGCATGACCGTGCTCGGAACCGATGCTCTCCGGATGGAACTGGATTCCATGCGCCGGCGCGTAGGGGTGGCGCATCGCCATCGGCAGGCCGTCCGCGCTCCAGGCATTGGCGATCAGCGGCGGCCGCGGATCGGGGACGGCGAGTGAATGATAGCGGGTCGCTGCCAGCGGGGAGGGCAATCCGGCGAACAGGCCGCTGCCGTCATGGCGCACCATGTCGATCTTGCCGTGGACCGGCGGAACGCGGTCCACCGCCGACCCGCAGGCCAAGGCGATTGCCTGGTGGCCAAGGCAGATGCCGAGTAGCGGCCGCCGCGCCTCGATGCAGGCATTGGCCAGTGCGACCGAAATTCCGGCGCGCTCCGGTGCGCCGGGCCCTGGCGAGATCAGGAAGCCGTCGAACGGGCCGCCAAGCGCTTCCCGGCTCGTGACCGTGTCGTTCTTCTCGACGGTGACCGAGGCACCGAGCGTGAGCAAATAGTCGACGAGGGTGAAGGTGAAGCTGTCGTAATTGTCGATGGCCAGGATCGACGGGCCGGACATCAGCTCCCGCCGCCGGTGATCCGCTTCTTGGTCGCCTCGATCGCCGATTCATTGCGCTTGACACCGACGTCGGCCTCGATCGCATTGGTCATCTCCTCGGCATATTCATTCGAAGCAGCCTGCTGGAACTCGCTCTGCATCCGGGAAATGAGCCCGGGTTGGAGGCTTGCATTGCCGGGGACGATCTTCGTCACCTTGACGATGATGAACCCGCGGCCCTGCGGGTCGGCGATCATCCGGCTGCGCCCCTGAGCGAGGCTGAACATCATGCCCATCGCCGGCGGGACATTGCCCTGGAATTGGGAAAGCTCGAGGCGGCGCCTGGCGACCTTCTCGGGCGCCGGCAGCCTGGCCCCGGAGGCCGCCATGGCTTCGCTCATCTCTGTGCCATGCGCGATCTTGGCGGCAATTGCGCTGGCAGCGGCCTTGGCCCGGTCGCGCGCCTGCTTGGCCTTCCAGTCGGCGGCGACCTGGTCGCGGATGGAAGTGATCGGCGCGGGTGCCGCCGGGATCACGTCCTCGGCGTCGACCAGCGCATAGCCGGCATCGCCCTGAAGCGTCTCGACCACGGGCTCGTCGCCTTGCCCCAGGTCGAAGCCAGCACGGACGGCAGGCGCCAACTCGGGGGGCAATTTGAATTCCGGCTGCGACCGGGCGACGCCGCTGGCGGTAATCGCCGGCGTGCGGAAGGTGCCGATGCCGGCCGCCTTCGCCGCCTCGGCGAAGCTGGCGCCGTCGGCGATGCTGTCCTCGACCTTGCTGACGAGGTCGGTAAGCGCTTCCTTGCGCTTGTCGGCGGTCACCTTGGCGGAAATTTCGCCGCGCACGCTACTCATCGGCTTGGCCGCCCTGTTGCTGATCGCCTCGACCTTGATCACGTGCCAGCCAAGATCGGACCGGATCGGCCCGACGACATCGCCCTGCTTGGCCGCGAAGGCTGCGGCGGTGACCGCATCACCGGCGATGTTCGCCAGGTCCTCGCGGGTTTTGTCGACAAGCGTCGTCGCGCCCAGGCCCAAGCCGGTGCCGGTGCGGGCCTTTTGCGCCAGTGCGCGCGCCTGCGCTTCGTCCTGGACGATCGCCTGGGTGAGCGTGCGGATCGCCTTGCCGCCGTAAATGGCCGGGTTGGCGTTGTAATAAGCCAATATCTCCTCGTCGGTCGCAACGATCTTGGCGACCTGCTCGGGGCCGATCCGGGCGATGTTCAAAATCCTCTGCTCGGGCACCATGTAGCGCGTGCTGTTGTCCTTGTAGAAACTCTGGAGGTCGGCGGCAGTCGGTTGCGGAATGCCGGCGGCGAACAACTCGGCCGGGATGACTGCGATTTCGGCCTCGCGGGCTTCGAGCAGCATCGACGCATAGGGCGTAGCCACTCCGACCGGCAGTCGCGCGTTGGCGGCCGCGGGCGCCAGCAGCAGGCGTGTGGCCAATGCGCTGCCGAGAATTTGGCGCACTTCGGCGTCGGTCAGCCGCTGCTGCTGCAGGAAAGCGGCATAGGCTTGATCGCTGAACTTGCCATCGAGGCCGCGTGTGCTCGGTATATTGACGATTTCCGCGTCGACCAAGCGCTTCGACACATACAGATCGTTGTCACGCGCGAAGGCCTGCAACGCCTTGCTCTGGATCAGCGTGTTGAGGATTCGCGCGAAATCGCCCGACAGGCTCGAATAATCAGCTTCCGGATTCCTCTGCCGGATCTCGGTGAGGCGCCGCTGCATGGCCGAACTCAATTCACGTTCCGTGACCCTTTCGTCGCCGATTTTGGCGAGCGTGCCTGGGTCGAAACCCATGCCTCCCGATCCGACGCTGCGAATGTCCTGCAGGGCGAAGCCGGCGAGAATCGCCAGCAGGAAGAACACCGTGACGAGCGTGCCGATTGTCGATTTCGACAAGCGGCGGAAAATGGAGGACATGCGGGACTCGCGCTTTGAAATGGCCGGCGGCCGCTTTAGGGGCGGCGAGAAGTGACGGCAAGCGAGGGAGGGGGGAGTCATGGCGCGGCGCAAGCTGGTTGCTGGAAACTGGAAGATGCATGGCACCAGCGCCGACCTGGGCGAGGTCACTGCCATTTGCCTCGCCGCCGAGACCACGGGCTGCGATGTCGCCTTGTGCCTGCCGGCTACCTTGATCGAGCGCGCGACCCGCGGGGCGCCTGGCTTTGCAATCGGCGGGCAGGACTGCCACCCGGCCCAGAGGGGCGCGCATACCGGCGACATCAGCGCAGCGATGCTGAAAGACGCCGGCGCCTCATTGACCATCGTCGGGCACAGCGAGCGCCGCGAATCCCATGGCGAAACCGACGCCGATGTTCGCGCCAAGGCCGAAGCGGCCCTGGCCCAGGGCCTGTCCGTTATCCTGTGCGTCGGCGAGAGCCTCGAGGTACGCAACCTCGGCCAGGCGGTCGCCACCGTCTCCGAGCAGCTCGGGTCCAGCCTGCCGCAGATCAAGGGCACGAGTCCCCTGTCCATTGCCTATGAGCCAATCTGGGCAATCGGCACCGGGCTGGTTCCCTTAACTCCGGATATCGCCGAGATGCACGCAGCGCTGCGCGAGCGGCTAGTCGCGACTTATGGGGACGCCGGTAACGACGTGCGAATCCTCTATGGCGGTTCGGTCAAGGCCTCCAACGCCGCCGAGATCTTCGCCGTGCCCGACGTCGACGGCGCCCTGGTCGGGGGGGCGAGCCTCAGGGCCGCCGACTTTCTGCCAATCGTCAGGGCCGCGGCGCATTGAAAGCTTGGCGGGGGGCGGCTAGATGCCCGCGGAACCCCTCGTTTCTCGAAAGCCCCGCATGTTCACCTTCCTTTTGATTCTTCAGACCTTGATCGCCGCCAGCCTGGTGAGCGTCATTCTCATGCAGCGCTCGGAAGGGGGCGGGCTAGGCGTCGGCGGGTCCTCGTCGGGCTTCATGACCGCGCGTGGCGCGGCCGATTTCCTGACCCGCTCGACCGCGGTTCTCGGCGGGCTGTTCGTTATCCTGTCGATCGTCCTTGCAGCCTATGCCGGGGCGACGCGCCAGCCGAGCAAGATTGACACTTCGCTAGCCAATCAGGCCGCGCCGGCCGCCCCGCTGGCCAATCCGGTCACCGCGCCGATCGCCAATCAGGCGGCACCCGCCCAGAACGACCAAACGCCGGCTGTTCCGCTGGCTCAGTAGGCGATCGCGGAGGCAATCCGGGGAATTGCCGGGCAGCCGCCTGATCTTTTTTCGCCGCCGATGATTTGGGCGCTTGCCTAATCGCATTGCCGCCCCCTAAGGCTCGACTCCCATGGCGCGGTATATTTTCGTCACCGGCGGCGTGGTCTCATCGCTCGGCAAAGGCCTTCTCTCGGCGTCCCTCGGGGCGCTGCTGCAGGCGCGCGGGTTCAAGGTCCGCATCCGCAAGTTCGATCCCTATCTGAACGTCGATCCGGGAACGATGTCGCCCTACCAGCATGGTGAGGTCTATGTCACCGACGACGGCGCCGAGACCGACCTCGACCTTGGCCATTATGAGCGCTTCACCGGCGTTTCAGCCCGCCAGTCGGACAATATCACCACCGGCCGCATCTACCGCGACATCATCGCCCGGGAACGGCGCGGCGATTACCTTGGAGCGACGGTGCAGGTCATTCCGCACGTCACCAACGCCATCAAGGAATTCGCGCTCGCCGAAACGGATGGGCTCGATTTCGTCATCTGCGAGATCGGCGGGACGGTCGGCGACATTGAGAGCCTGCCGTTCGTCGAAGCGCTCCGCCAGCTGCGTAACGACCTCGGCCGCGACAACACCGTTAGCGTCCACACGACCCTGGTGCCCTGGATCAAGGCGGCCGGCGAACTCAAGACCAAGCCGACCCAGCATAGCGTCCGCGAGATCTCCAGCCTCGGAGTCCAGCCCGACGTGTTGCTGTGCCGCTGCGAGAAGCCGATCCCCGAGAGCGAGCGCGAGAAGATCGCCTTATTCTGCAACGTGCCGAAGTCCGCCGTTGTCCAGGCGCTTGACGCGCGCTCGATCTACGACGTGCCGCTGCAATATCATGCCGAGGGGCTCGACGACGAAGTCCTGCGGGCCTTCCGAATCGACGATGCGCCGCCGCCCGACCTTTCCCGCTGGCATGACATCATGGACCGGCTTGACCATTATGAGAGCGAAGTGACGATCGGCGTAGTCGGCAAATATGTCGGCCTGCCCGACGCCTACAAGAGTCTCAACGAGGCGCTGGTGCATGGCGGCATCGCCAACCGGACGAAGGTCAACATCCAGTGGCTCGACGCCGAGCTGTTCGAGCATCCCGAGGCCGATCTCGCTACCGAGCTGGAACCGCTGGACGGCATCCTCGTCCCCGGCGGCTTCGGCGAGCGTGGCAGCGAAGGCAAGATCGCTTCGGTCCGATTTGCCCGCGAGCGCGAGATCCCGTTCTTCGGCATTTGCCTCGGCATGCAGATGGCCTGCATCGAAGGCGCGCGAAACATCGCCGGCATTGCCGAAGCGTCGACCACCGAATTTGGCGAGACTCCCGAGCCGGTCGTGGGCTTGATCACCGAATGGATGAGCGAGGAGGGGCTGCAGCAGCGTGCTGCCGACGGCGACCTTGGCGGCACCATGCGTTTGGGCGCCTATCCCGCCAGGCTGGCGGCCAACAGCCACGTCGCCACCGTCTATGGCGCGACCGACATCAACGAGCGGCACCGGCACCGATATGAGGTCAACGTCCACTACCGCGACGCGCTGGAGAAGGGTGGCCTCATTTTCTCGGGCATGTCGCCGGACGGCCAGCTGCCCGAGATCGTCGAGCGCCCAGACCATCCCTGGTTCATCGGCGTCCAGTTCCATCCCGAATTGAAGAGCCGGCCGTTCGACCCGCACCCGCTCTTCGCCGGCTTCATCGGCGCCGCGCTGAAGCAGAGCCGCCTCGTCTAGGGCGTTAGTGGCAGGCCTTTAACTCCCTGCCGAGCAGCCAGTAATTGACCGGCCAGGCGGCGAGGAAGCCGGCGGGGACTGCGACCAGCAAGCCGCGCGAGGCCTGCCAGCTGAAGAAGGCGGTCGTCGCCATCCCGCCCATCGAATAATCGACGGCGTTCATGATGACCTCCATCACGCCGATGGAAACCGCCTCGCCGATCCAGATCAGCTTGAAAGCGTCGACCAGCGAAAGAGCACGGCCTTTCATCACCGGCCAGAGGCCCAAAGCGAAGCCGCTGATGTAGGACAGGACAGTGGCAAGAATGATGGTGGCGGCAGTCGACAGGCCGGCCTCGATGCCGATAGCGAGGCCAATGATCTCGCCGACGATGCAACCCGTCAGGCAATGCTGGGTCGACTGGGCGGCCAAGCGCCAGCGGCTGATCCGTATCTCACCTTGGCCGTGATGATGGGCATGGAGGGAGTGTCCTTGGGCGGGGCCGGCTGGATCTTCCATGACCGTCAAATATACCCGGGCTAGGTATATTGCAATATACCCTGATGGGGTATAGGGACGGTTCATGCCAGACCATGATCCGAAGCTGAAGGCGCGCCTCAACCGTATCGAGGGCCAGGTGCGCGGCATTTCGAGGATGGTGGCCGACGGCCGCTATTGCATCGACATATTGACCCAGCTCCAGGCAGTCCGGGCTGCCCTGACCAAAGTTGAGACCGCGATCCTCCAGGAGCATCTCGGCAAATGCGTCGAGGGGGCGATCATCAGCGGCGATGCTGACGAACAGCGCGCCAAGGTCAACGAACTCATCCAGTTGCTGGAGAGGAGTCGTTGAAATTGCGGATGTTGAAGGTTGCAGCGGGCGTACTGGCGCTGGCGACCGCGAATGTCGCTTATGCTCAGCACGCGGGCCATGGCGTCATGACCATGCCGATGCCTCCGGAAAAGAAGCCGGCCACCAAGAAAGCTCCCGCGCAGAAGACGCCCGCGAAGGAATCGGCGACAAAGAAACCGGCTACGAAAAAGCCGGCCGCCAAGGCCCAAACGACCGCCGCGACGGCTGCGATGGACCATAGCCAAATGGACCATTCGCAAATGGATCACGGCCAGATGGACATGGCGCCGGCCACGGAAACGGCCCCGGCGCCGATCGATCATAGCCAGATGGGTCACCAAGGGATGGCTCCCCCAGCCGACGCGATGCCGGAAGGCCAGGATCATTCGGCGATGGCCGGTATGGACATGGGTTACGGCGGGCATGAGATGACCGGCGCGCTCGGCACCTATGGGATGACGCGGGAGGCGTCGGGCACGGCCTGGCAGCCTGATTCGAGCCAGCATGCGGGCATTCACCTTACCAGCGGTGAGTGGTCGTTCATGCTCCACGGCAATGTCGACTTGGTCCACAGCTGGCAGGAAGGCCCGCGCGGCGATTCAAAGACCTTTGTCGCCGGTATGCTGATGGGAATGGCGCGGCGCCCGCTGGGCGGCGGCACGCTGCAGTTCAAGGCGATGGTCAGCACCGATCCGCTGATGGGCAAGCGCGGCTATCCGCTTCTCCTCGCCAGCGGCGAAACCGCCAACGGGGTCGATCCCTTGGTTGACCGCCAGCACCCGCATGATTTCTTCATGGAGCTGTCGGCCAGCGTGTCCCAGAACATCGGCTCGAACACGAGCCTGTTCCTCTACGGCGGACTGCCCGCCGAGCCGGCGTTCGGGCCGCCGGCATTCATGCACCGCCAATCGATTAGTACCTCGCCCGAAGCGCCGATCAGCCATCACTGGCTCGATTCGACGCACATCACGTTCGGCGTGCTGACCGCCGGTCTGGTCCACGATAATTTCAAGGTGGAGGTCTCGCGCTTCAATGGCCGCGAGCCCGACCAGCATCGCTGGGACATCGAGACCGGCCCGCTCGATTCGACCTCCGTCCGGCTGTCGTGGAATCCGACCGCGAACCTGTCGCTGCAAGGCAGTTGGGCGCATCTCGAAGAGCCGGAACAGCTCGAGCCGGGCGTCAACCAGCGCCGCTGGTCCGCGAGCGGCACCTACACGCGGCCAATGGCGGTTGGTTGGTGGTCGACGACCCTCGCCTGGGGCCGCAAAACGGTCGAGGGAGAGAATCTCGACGCCGTCGCGCTCGAAAGCTCCGTGACCTGGAAGAATTGGACCCTGTTCGGCCGCGGCGAGATCACCGAGAATAACGAGCTGACGTTTGACGCGGAGGACGAGCACGGCCCGGCCTTCCGGGTTGGCAAGGCCAGCCTCGGCCTGGTCCGCGATTTCGAACTGGCGCCGCATCTCAAGTTTGATGTCGGCGGGCTTTACGCCTTCAACTTCGTCCCCGACGATCTCGAAGATGTCTATGGCGGCGACGAGAATGGTGCGATGGGCTTCGTTCGCCTGAAGCTGAACTAGGGGAACCCGATGCGATCAAAAACGGCAGGTATCGCCGTTGGGGCAGCGGTTATGATGTTCGCCTTCCCGATTCTGGCACGTGAGCCTGCCGGGCAAGGGATTCACGCAACAACCAGCGCGCCTGAAGCCGTCGTCGATGCCTTCCATGCGGCGCTGCGGCGCGGCGATACGAACGCTGCCGCCCTTTTGCTCGCTGACAATGCGTCCGTCTTCGAATCGGGCGAGGTCGAGCGCAGCAAAGCCGAATACGCAGCTCACCACCTCGCGGCCGACGCCGAATTCTCGAAGGCCGTGCGCTCCGCCGTTACTCGGCGAACGGCCAAAGTCGATGGGGCCCTGGCCTGGGTTGCGAGCGAAGGCCGGACGACCGGCACGTTCAATGGCAAGGCGCTCGACCGAACGACGACCGAGACGATGGTCCTGAAACGCGGC
>JBKPSK010000114.1:0-21681 GCA_046734995.1 Pseudomonadota bacterium | reverse complement strand
CGCCAGAATTTCGCCGGGCGGCATCGAAACATTGTACCAGCCCTCGAGCCGGGCATCACAATTGGCGATACCGGCATAGGCGCGCGCATTTTGCGGATCGAGTTCGACGGCCTTGCAGAACATCTTGCGGGCCAGGGTGAGGAACGTTTTCGTCGTATTGTGAAAATAGCGACGTCCCTTGAGGTAGAAGGTGTAGGCCTCGACATTGTCGGTCGGCGCCTGGCTGATCGCCTTTTTTTCCCTGGGCAAGAGCTTGATCTTCAGCTGCTCGACAATGTTGTTCGTGATCTCGTCCTGGATGGCGAAAATGTCCGTGAGATCACGATCATAGCGATCGGCCCAGAGATGGCCGCCGGTTGTGCCGTCGATCAGCTGGGCGTTGACGCGCACCTTCTCCCCCGCCTTTCGGACACTCCCTTCGAGCAGATATCTGACCCCCAGGTCGGCTGCCACACTCTGCAGCTGGGGCGACATGCCCTTGTAGCCGAAGCTGGTGTTGCGCCCGATCACGAACAGGCCGCTGACCTTGCTCAGGTCAGTGATGATGTCCTCGCTGATGCCGTCCGAGAAATATTCCTGTTCCGGATCGCCGCTCATATTGTTGAACGGCAGCACCGCGATCGACGGCTTGTCGGCGTCGGCGACTTCGGCCGGGGCCTCGCCTTTCGAGCGAGCTGGGGCGTCGCCGATTAGTACGTTGTAGACGCGTATCGGAAACTCGATGTTTTTCAGCTGCTGTTCGCCGATGTCCTCGAACTCCAGGTCGAGCCGATTGCCGACATTGTCGCGAACCGACTGCGACACGGCGACGCCGCCGGGCTTGGCGACGCTTTCGAGCCGTGCCGCGACATTCACGCCGTCGCCAAAAATGTCGTCGTCGTCGACGATGACGTCGCCAAGATTGATGCCGATACGGAATTCGATGCGGCGATCCTCGGCCACCTCCGCGTTACGGACCGGCATCTCGCGCTGAACCTGCGCGGCGCACTCGACCGCGTTCACGACACTGGGGAATTCGATCAGCATGCCGTCGCCGGTGAGCTTGACGATCCGGCCCTGGTGGGCAGCAATGGAGGGATCGATCAGTTCGGCGCGATGGCACTTGAGCGAGGTCAGCGTCCCGACTTCGTTGCTGCCCATCAGGCGGCTGTAGCCGACAACGTCGGCGGCCATGATCGCGCTAAGTCGGCGTTCCATCGCTAGCTCGCCGGTGCCGTCGGCACGGCCGGCACCGCGACAGGTGACTGGGCCCGCTGCCTCATCGTCTCCAACAGGGCTGAATAGCGCGGGTGTTCACGCACCGAATCCAAATCGACATCGGTTTGGAGCCAGCCGTAATATTCGCCGCCGGCGTTTTGCGCCCACTTTTCAAGCATCGCCATGGCCGGCTCTGCCTCGCCGAGCTGCGCATAAGTGCAAGCTGCGTTGTAGAGTGAATTGAGATCGTCGGGGTCGATGGCAAGCGAGTGGTTAAGCCAATCCAGTGCTTTTTCCTTTTCCCCCATCGCCGCGAGAACCGAAGCTCCCAGTTGCGCCGGCCGAGAGCTTTCGGGATGTGCGCGCAACGCTTCTTCGGCAAGCCTGAGCCCGCGCAGCGACATCTCCCGCCCCTCCTTTGCGCGGCCGAGTCTCGCGAACACCATCCGACCCAATAACGGCGCCTGGCAATCGTCGGGTTGCGCTTCCATCGCACGAAGGAAATACTCGGCCGCCCGTTCGTCATCGCCTTCGGTGACCAGGAAACGCGCATAGGCCAGGCATGCATCATAGTTGCGCGGATCAAGGCTCAAGGCGCGCTCGAATGCTTCCACCGCCTCGGCCCTTCGATCCATATTCGCCAATGCCACGGCTCGGGCGGCGTGCGCTTCAGCAAGGTCCGGGTCGAGCGCGAGAGCCTTGCCGGCGGTCGCCAGAATGTCCTCCGCCGGTTCGACATTGTACCAGCCGTAAAGTCGCTGGTCGGAGGTCGCGATGCCCGCATAAGCCTTGGCATAAAGCGGATCGATCTCGGCGGCCTTGGCGAACATCCTCCGCGCCAGCACCGTAAAGTTGCGCGTGAAGGTGTGAAAGAACTGCCTGCCCTTCAGATAATAAGTATAAGCCTCCACATTGTCGGTGGGGGCTTTGGTGATCGCCTTCTTCTCCTTGGGCAGAAGGCGGATTTTCAGCTGTTCGACGATGGCCTTGGTGATCTCGTCCTGGATTTCGAAAATGTCGGTGAGGTCGCGGTCGTAGCGATCCGCCCACAAATGACCCCCCGTCGATCCGTCGATCAGCTGGCCAGTGACCCGGACCCGCTGACCGGCCTTGCGGACGCTGCCTTCGAGGATGAATTTCACCCCAAGCTTGGTGGCGACCTCCTGCAGCTCCACCGACCGGCCCTTGTAGGTGAAACTGGTGTTGCGGCCGACGACGAACAGGCCGCTGACTTTGCTCAAATCGGTGATGATGTCCTCGGTGATGCCGTCGGAAAAGAATTCCTGGCCGGGATCGTCGCTCATATTGTTGAACGGCAGCACGGCGATGGACGGCTTGTCGCCGTTCGTTTCCTCGGTCTCCGACTCCGCTTGAGATTTGGCACGGGCGGTGATGGCAATGTCGTAGACCCGCACCGGGAAGCCGATATTCTTCAGCTCCTGCTCTCCGCGGTCTTCGAAAACCAGATCCAGCTTGTTGCCGATATTTTCCCGGACCGAGCTGGACACTGCAACTCCGCCCGGCTTGGCGACGCCTTCGATCCGCGATGCGACATTGACGCCGTCGCCGAAGATGTCGTCGTCCTCCACAATCACATCGCCGAGGTTGATTCCGACTCGGAACTCGATGCGGCGATCTTCCGGAACGTCGGCGTTCCGGGACCGCATCTCCCGCTGGATGGTGGTCGCGCATTCGACGGCGTTCACCACGCTGGGGAATTCGATGAGCATGCCGTCGCCGGTCAGTTTGACGATACGGCCTTGATGTTGCGCGATTTTCGGGTCGATCAGATGGACGCGATGATCCTTGAGCGCCGTCAGGGTCTCAACCTCGTTGACGCTCATCAGCCGGCTGTAACCGACGACGTCGGCAGCCATGATCGCGGACAGTCGGCGTTCCATACCCGGCACCAGCCCCTGCTGCTCGGGCTTGCTCTACCACATTGACGGCGATTGGCTACTGCTGCCGTGGTTCATTTCGCACTTGCACAATGAATGCTGCAGTGCGATAAAGATTAGGCCATTTATGGCATCCTCTCCTAACTTAAGGGCCGGGCGGTCTCATTCGCCCGGCCTTTTTTTGCGCTTCGCGCCCGCACCCTTTATTCGGCCCGGCCAACGCCCACATTGAACCCTTTCGCGGCCAGGCCCGTTGGCACGGCTTTCGGACAAAGCGGGGCGAGAGAGGATTTCCATGGCCGATGCCGCTTCAGTGACGAAACGCGTGCAGGTCGCCAATCTCGCGCCCGGTGACGCCGGCCGCGGCGTTGCCCGCCTGCCCGTCAAGCTGATGACGGAAATGGGCCTGGCCGAAGGCGACGTCATCGCCATCACCGGCAAGAGGCTGACAGCGGCGCGAGCCATCCGCCCCTATGGGGACGACGAAGGGCTCGACATCATCCGCCTCGACGGCCTTCAGCGGGCCAATGCCGGCGTCGGCTCGGGCGACTTCGTCGAGGTCAAGAAGGCCAAGTCGAAGCCGGCGACGCGAGTTGTCTTCGCGCCCGCCCAGAACAATATCCGGCTGCAGGGATCCAGCGAGGCCCTGAAGCGCAGCTTCCTCGGCCGTCCTCTGACACAGGGCGATACGGTTGCGACCGCCGGCCACCAGCGCGTCAACGCCGACATGCCCGACCATATCCGCCAACTGCTGAACGCGCCGGCCTTTGCCCTCCAGGAAGTGCGAATGACGATCGTCACCTCGCTGCCAAAGGGCATCGTCCACATCGACGCCGACACCCAGGTCGAGTTGCTGGCCGAATTCACCGAAAAGGCCGGCGAGCGCCGCGCTGACGTCACCTATGACGATCTGGGCGGCATGCGCGACGCCATCGATGCCTTGCGCGAGATGGTCGAACTTCCGCTGCGGCACCCCGAACTATTCCAGCGCCTTGGTGTCGATCCGCCCAAGGGCGTGCTGCTGCACGGGCCGCCGGGTACCGGCAAGACCAGGCTGGCGCGCGCCGTCGCCAATGAAAGCGACGCGCAGTTCTTCCACATCGCAGGGCCGGAAATCATGGGCGCCGCCTACGGCGAGTCCGAGAAAAAGTTGCGCGAAATCTTCGAGCAGGCGGCCAAGTCGGCGCCGTCGATCATCTTCATCGACGAGCTGGATTCGATCGCACCCAAACGCGGGCAGGTCACGGGCGAAGCGGAGAAGAGGCTGGTCGCCCAACTGCTGACCCTGATGGATGGGTTGGAACCCCGCCAGAACCTGGTCGTGATCGGCGCCACCAACCGGCCCGAAGCGCTCGACGAGGCGCTCCGCCGCCCGGGGCGTTTCGACCGCGAGATCGTCGTCGGCGTTCCAGACGAGACCGGCCGCCGCGAGATCCTGGCGATCCACACGCGCGGCATGCCGCTGGCCGAAGGGGTCAATCTCGAGGACCTTGCACGCCGGACCTACGGTTTTGTCGGTGCCGATCTGGCGGCGCTGACCCGCGAAGCGGCGCTGGAGGCGGTGCGGCGGATCATGCCGAAGATAAACCTGTCGGAAGACACGATCCCGACCGAGGTGCTCGATGCCTTGTCGGTCGACGCCAAGGACTTCGACAATGCCCTGAAGCGCGTCCAGCCGTCGGCGATGCGCGAGGTGATGGTCCAGGTGCCGAACATCAGCTGGGACGATGTCGGCGGCCTCGATGATGCGCGTGACAAGTTGCGCGAGGGGGTCGAGCTGCCCCTCAAGCACCCCGACGCCTTCCGGCGGCTGGGCATCCGGCCGGCTAAAGGCTTCCTGCTCTATGGTCCGCCGGGCACCGGCAAGACCTTGCTCGCCAAAGCGGCAGCGCGCGAGAGCGAGGCCAATTTCATCGCCGCCAAGTCGTCCGACCTGCTGTCGAAATGGTATGGCGAAAGCGAGCAGCAGATCGCCCGCCTGTTCGCTCGCGCGCGGCAGGTGGCGCCGACGGTCATCTTCATCGACGAGCTCGACAGCCTGGTGCCTGCCCGCGGCGGCGGGCTTGGCGAGCCGCAAGTCACCGAGCGGGTGGTCAATACGATCCTTTCCGAAATGGACGGCCTCGAAGAGCTCAACAATGTCGTGCTGATCGGCGCCACCAACCGGCCGAACCTGATCGACCCGGCGCTGCTGAGGCCCGGCCGGTTCGACGAACTGGTCTATGTCGGCGTGCCGGATACCGCCGGCCGCCGCCGGATCCTGGCGATCCATACCAAGAACATGCCGCTGGCCAAGGACGTCGACCTAGAATCGCTGGCCCAGCGGTCCGAGCGCTTCACCGGCGCCGACCTCGAGGACCTGGTGCGTCGCGCTGGTTTGACCGCGCTTCGCCGAGGTCTCGATGCCAAGATCGTCACCATGGCCGATTTCGAAACGGCGCTGCGTGAGACGCGCGCGTCGGTGACCGAAGAGATGCTCAACGATTATGCCGAGATCGAGCGGACGTTGAAGAGTGATGCGGTGCGCCCGGTCGGCGGCATCGGTTTCGTCTTCCCCGGCATGCTGCAGCCGCGCGCGCCGCGAACAATTCCGAACAGCGAAGAGCCCTAGTCGAGCCTGGTTCGTCCCCACGCGAAAAGGGCGAGGCAGAGGATTGCTGCGACCGCGAACGGCAGGCGGTCGTCGAGCCCATAGAGAAACATGCCGACCGCCGGCGCGGCAACGAAGGCAATGCCATTCGCCGAGGTGATGACGCCGGCGACGCCGCCCTGCTCGTTAAGTGGCACCCCCAGGCTGGCGCCGGCCGTGAAGCCGGGCCGAGTGAATCCGAAGCCGAGCGACGACAAGGCAAAGCCGATCACCAGCCAGTAGAGGTTTGCGGCGAGCATCGTCACGAGGATGCCGGCGGCTGCAATGAGCGCGCCCGACAGGATCAGGGCGCGGGGCTTGAGGCCCAGGCGCGGGATCAGGCCCCATTGCGCGGCCAGGCCGGCGGCGGCGCCGGCGATCATGACGATCGAGATCGGCTGCTCCGAACCCGCGGGCGGAATTCCCAGCCGATCGATGACAAAGAAGCCGACGCAAGTGAGGATCGCGGCCTGGGCATGACCCGCCGTCACGCCCGCCAGGATCCATGGCCGGATGCGCGGGTCGTGCCACTTGAGCTTCGTGGACCTCGGCGAAGTGGCGGCGATTACGCTGGCCCCCGTGACCGGCGAGGCGATCGACGGATAGCTCATCGCTGCGCCCCTGCCGACGTGACGGCCCTTGGTATCGTCCGGGAGCCAGAGCGCGATCGCGCCGAAGACGATGATTCCGATCAGCGCAAAGCCGAACAGGGGCCCGGGCAGGCCAATGACCGGCAAGACGAACATTGGCGCCACCGCAGGGCCGATGATCGTCCCCAGACCGAAGGAGGAAGCCAGCGCCGACAAGGCACTGACACGCGCCGACCGGCGCGTGCGCGAGGCGAGATAGGCCTGGGTCGCGCTCGGCGTAGCACAGCCCAGCGAGCCGTAGATCGCGCGAAAGACGGCGAAAGTGCCAAATGTCGCCGCGCCACTTGCCAGCCCGTTGAGGCCGGCGGCCAAAACGAATCCACACAAGGTCATGGAGACAATGAAACCGCCGAGGCCGACAAGAATCAGCCGCTTGCGGCCATGGTGATCGCTCTTACGGGCCCAGTAGGGCGCCAGCAGAACCCAGAGAATAGCCGACCATGTGTAGGCGACGGCGACCCAGAAATCGCCAATACCGATCTCGCGGCCGATAGCCGGCATTACTGACTGCAAGGCCGTATTGCCCGCCGCCGCGACCAGCATGGCGGTGAACAGGAGCAGGAAATTCGGGGTCGACATCGCCGTGCCGGCGATTCCCGGGCGGGACGCACGTGAACGCATTATCGCGCTTTAGGGCCGCTAGACCGTGCCGCAAAGCCGGTGGAACTTGCCAACCGCCATGGCATTTGCCAACGCGTGGCCGAATGAACCCTCCCGGAGCTTCAATGACTGTCTCGTCCGCCCGAACGCTGAAAGGACCGCGCCGTTTCGTGCGTCGCGTCGCGCACCGGACGATCAATCCGCAGTGGCAGTTCCTGCGAGGGTTTTTGAAAAATCCGGTGATGGTCGGGTCAGTCATTCCCTCGAGCAAGGTGCTGATCGACAAGATGCTCGAGCCGGTACGCTGGAACGAGGTCAAATTGTTCATCGAATATGGCCCGGGCGTCGGCACCTTTACCCGGCCGGTGCTCGATCGGCTTCCCGTCGAGGCCAGGCTGATCGCCATCGACACCAATGCAGACTTCATCGATTTCCTGAAAAAGGACATCGACGATGATCGACTGATCGCGGTCGCCGGCTCTGCAGCGGACGTCCAGAAGATCGTCGAGGCCCATGGCTTCGACCATGCCGATTATGTGCTTTCCGGTCTGCCTTTCTCCACCCTGCCGCCCGGCGTCGGCGAGGCGATCGGCAAGGCCACCGCAAGCGTCATCCGCCCGGGCGGCGCCTTCCTGGTTTATCAGTTCAGTCCCAAGGTCCGCGAATTCATCAGGCCCTATTTCGAGCGGATCGTGCGCGGCTTCGAATGGATCAACGTACCGCCCGCGACCCTGTTCTGGGCGTGGCGCGAGCCCGAGCCGACGGCAGCTGAGTAACTACTCGGTTCCGAAATTCAGCCGGCGGGTGACGGTATAATCGACCGCCGTCACCAGGAAGAATGACAGCCCCCATTTCAGGCGATTGAGGAGGGTGCAGCGCTTGCTCCAGGATTCGGGCGTGATGCGCATGCTGTCGTCGAGCTCGCCTTCGAAATAGAGCCGCATCAGCGAGGTGAATTCGGCGTTGTCGACGCGCAGCATCATCTCCATGTTGAGATAGAAGCTGCGGATGTCGAAATTGGATGAGCCGATCTGGACCTCGTCATCGAAGACCAGCAATTTCGAATGCAGCTTGGTGCGCTGGTATTCATAGATTTCGACACCGCGCTTCATCAGCTGGTTATAGGTGAAGCGGGCGGCAAAGATGGTCGCCGTATTGTCCGACTTCGAGGCGGTGATCACCCGCGCCCGGCCCTTTGCGCCTCCCCGGGCAATCCGTTTCAGAATGCCCCAGGGCGGCGCGAAATAGGCGGCGATGACCTCGACATCGCAACCCTGCGCCAGGTCGCGCGCGGTGGACGCGGCCCAGGGGGAAAGGACGCGCATCGGGCCACCCAACTGCCACTGCAATGCGCCGCTGGTCTCGCTGTAGCGCTGGATGATGGCGCGCAGCTCCCGGATACGCGCACCCTTCTTGAGCGCCCAGCCCATCAGCGCATCATAATAAGGCGTCAACCGACTCGCAGCCGGGCCGTAGACAAGCAGGCCGATGTCGCGCCAGCCGCCCTCGTCCGAAGGCTTGAAATAATCGTCCTCGACGTTGAAGCCGCCGATCAGGACCCGGCTTTCGGCGGTTTCGCCATCGACCAGCAGCATCTTTTGGTGGTTGCGCAGCAGATAGCGCCGACCCCAGGCCGGATGGAAGCGGCAGACCGTTACGCCGGCTTCGCGCAGGGAGAGGAAAAAATTGTCCGGATTGCTGCTGCTGCCGAAATCATCAATCAGGACCGACACTTCAACGCCACGCTCGCGTGCGGCCAGCAACGCGTCGCGAACTTTTCGCCCGGACCAGTCGCCGGCAAAGATGTAGTAGAGAAGACGCAGGCTGGTCTTGGCATTGCCGATGAGATCGAGGATCGCTTCCAGCCGATCGGGGCCGTCAGGCAGGAGGATCAGCCGGTTACCGTCGACCATCGTCATGCGGCTCGACAGCGAAGACGGCTTGCCTCTCATGCGCCTCCTGTGGCTGGGCGGCGCGCCGGGCGCAAGCTGGGCGCGCTCATTGACTAATCGGGCCTTCGTCACTATCTCGCCCGCTCTTCCAAACAGCGAAGCAAGGGTGCGGAGCGACAAATGGCGCGCGTGACAGTTGAAGATTGTGTCGACAAGGTTTCGAACCGGTTCGACCTGGTGCTGCTTTCGGCGCAACGCGCCCGGCAGATCAGCGGCGGCGCTGACCTGACCATCGACCGCGACCGCGACAAAAATCCCGTCGTCGCCCTGCGCGAGATCGCCGAAGAGACGGTCAAGCCGAAGCATCTCGAGGAAGCGATCGTCTCGAGCCTGCAGCGCGTGCGGATCGACGAGGAGGACGAGACGGACGAGTTGGCGAGCCTGAGCGAATCGGCCGAGGCCCTGCGCCTCACTGCCGCGGCGCCGCCCCGCCCGACCCCGGGCGGTGGGGATTACGAATAGTCCATTCGGGTCAAACCCAAGGAAATCAGGCGGCCTCAGCGCCGCCTTTTTTCTGCTCGGCGTCCGACGGATTGATCCACATCAAGTCCTGGAGCCCAAGCTCCCTCCCATCCTGCGCCCGGACACAAATCCGCTGGACGGGAAGGCCGTCGCGACGGTCGGCAAGGATGATCTCCTGGCTGCCGTGGCCCCAGTCCTCCCCCCATTGGCGAAGCGCCAGGATGACGGCAAGCAGCGCCTCGCCCTTGGCGCTTAAGGAATAAATGACCTTGCGCTTGTCTAAAGGATCGGCCGTCCGCTCGAGGATGTCGCCGGCAACCAGCTTGGCGAGCCGGTCCGAAAGGATGTTGCGGGCGATGCCCAGCCCCGCCTGGAATTCCTCGAAATGCTGCAAGCCGTTGAAGGCGCCGCGGAGAATCAGGAACGCCCATTTCTCGCCAATCAGCTCGATCGCGGGGGGAATCGGGCAGCGCAGCGCGGCTTCCCTGAACGCGTCAATGTACGCCGCACTATGGCCCAATGACATCACTCCTCTCGCGGCAACAAAAGCACAGTTGACCACAAAAAAATAGTTGCGGATTGAAACTGACGCGGATAATAGGTTTCAATCGAAAACGCAAACTGGGGAATTCCTGTGATCCGCAACCTCGCCGTCCTCGCCGCTTTTGTCGCCGCTGCGCCCGCAACTGCTGCCAACTATGCCGGCAAGCCGGTCGCGCCCGTGTCCGAGAATCGGATCGTCGCGCGCGACATCGTCTGGAATTGCGGGCCCGACTCTTGTCAGGGCAGCACTCAGGAAAGCCGCCCGCAGGTGCTCTGCCAGTCGCTGGCCAAGAAGGCTGGTCGTCTGTCGAGCTTCGTCGTCAATGGCCGTGCCCTCGCCGAGGCGGAGCTTGCCAAGTGCAATGCTGCGGCGCCGCGCGGATCGGAACCGGCCCTCGCGACGGTGAAGTAAGTCACCGACACTTCGCACTTGCAACGTGCTTAGCGCTCGCCCCACATAGTCGGCGTGCTGAGACAATATGAGCTTATCGAGAAGATCCGCTCGTACGACCCCGACGCCGACGAGGGGTTGATCAACCGCGCCTACGTCTTTTCGATGAAGGCGCACGGCGCCCAGGTGCGCGCCTCCGGCGATCCCTATTTCAGCCATCCGATCGAAGTCGCCGGCATTCTCACCGACTTGAAGCTCGACGACGAGACCATTGTCACCGCCATCCTCCACGACACGATCGAAGACACGGTCGCCACCCCCGAGCAGATCGAGAAATTGTTCGGGGCCAATGTTGCCCGGCTCGTCGACGGAGTGACCAAGCTCAGCAAGATCGAGGCGCAGAGCGAGAACGAGCGCGCTGCCGAGAACCTCCGCAAGTTCCTGCTGGCTTTGTCCGACGACATTCGTGTCCTGCTCGTCAAGCTCGCCGACCGATTGCACAACATGCGCACGCTCCACCATGTGCCGAGCGAGGAAAAGCGCCGTCGGATCGCCCGCGAGACAATGGATATCTATGCCCCGCTCGCCGAGCGCATCGGCATGTACGAGATCATGAACGAGATGCAGACTTTGGCTTTCCGCGAGCTCGAGCCGGACGCCTATGCCTCGATCACCCGCCGGCTTAAGCAGCTGCATGACAGCGGCGGCGACCTGGTCAGCAGAATCGGCTTGGGGCTGCAGCTGCACCTTGCCGACCATGGCCTGGAGGCTGAGGTCACCGGCCGCGAGAAGCATCCATTTTCAATCTGGAAGAAGATGGCCGAGCGCCACATCAGTTTCGAGCAACTATCGGACGTCATGGCCTTCCGCGTCATCGTCGCCAACGTCGACGAATGCTACCGCGCCTTGGGCCTGATCCACGAGCGCTGGCCGATGGTCCCGGGCCGCTTCAAGGACTTCATCTCGACTCCCAAGCGTAACGGCTACCGGTCGCTGCACACCTCGGTCATCCACGATTCCAAGATGCGGATCGAAATCCAGATCCGCGACCGGGCGATGCACGCCCAGGCCGAGCGCGGCCTCGCCGCCCATTGGGCCTATAAGGAAGGCAAGCCAGCCGCCGATTTGCACGTGCCGTGGATCGACGAGCTGGTCGAGATCCTGGACCATGCCGACAGCCCCGAGGAGCTGCTCGAGCATACCCGGATGGCGATGTACCAGGACAGAATCTTCGCCTTCACGCCCAAGGGCGAGCTGATCCAGCTGCCCAAGGGCGCTACGCCGGTCGATTTCGCCTATGCCGTCCACACGGTGCTTGGCGACCAGACGGTGGGCGCCAAGGTCAACGGACGCGTCGTACCCCTGCGTACGTTGCTCGAGAATGGCGACCAGGTCGAAATCCTCGCCTCCGAGGCCCAGCACCCGCAGCCAAGCTGGCTGCGTTTCGTCGCCACCGGCAAGGCCCGCTCGTCGATCCGCCGCTTTGTCCGTCACAAGGAGCGCGACGAGACGATCGAGCTCGGCCGCAAGATCTATGACGAGATTGTCGGCCGGCTGCCGGCACCGCTGGCCGCCGAAGCATTAAGCCGCGCCATCAAGAAGCTGAAGCTTGAGGATGCCGACGCATTGATGATCGACATCGCCCGCAAGCGGATTTCTGACGAAGCGGTGATGGAGGCCCTGATGCCGGGCTCGGCAGGAAGCGACGTGGCCTCGCGACCACCGGCGCAGCGCCAGGCGATCTCGATCAAGGGTCTGACCCCCGGCGTCGCCTATCACCTCGCCGAATGCTGCCACCCGATTCCCGGTGATCGGATCGTCGGCCTGAGGCGCGAGGACGAGAGCATTGAAGTTCACGTCATCGGCTGCGACCAATTGGCTTCCGGCATCGACGCCGACTGGCTTGATCTCGCCTGGGGCGACGAATCGGACGGCGGGACGGCGCGGCTGTGCGTCATCCTGCGCGACGTGCCCGGCGCCCTGGGAACGATGGCGGGTATCCTCGGCGCCAAGGCGGCGAACATTATCAACCTGCACCTCGCTCATCGCGACGGCAGCTTCCAGACCTTCCATCTGGACGTGGAGGTGCATGACCTGGCGCACCTGCATTCGCTGCTGGCGGCCTTACGCTCGGCCGATCCGGTCTCGAGCGCCGAGCGGCTCTAGGCTTTCGCTTTCATCGGCCGGTGGATGGTGTCGGCGCCGCCGGCAGCAAGCACCGCGAGCGTCACCAGGTCCGATGAGCTGGCCGTCATCGCCGCGATCTGAACTGGAAGAGCCATGCCCATGAGATAAGGCCCGAGCACGCTTTCTGCGGAAATGGCGCGAAGCAGCTTGGCGGAGATATTGGCGGACTGCAGCCCCGGCATGATCAGGATGTTGGCCGGCCCGGTGAGACGGCTGAACGGATAGAATTTCGCCTGCATCTCGTGATTAAGCGCAACGTCCGGGCCCATTTCGCCTTCATATTCAAAGTCGGTGACGATCGTGTCGAGAAGCTTCACGGCGTCACGCAACTCATCGATGTGGCGGCCCGGCGGATTGCCGAAGGTAGTGTAGGAGATGAAGGCGATGCGCGGCTCCTGCCCCATGCGGCGAGCAAAGGCGGCCGAGCGGATGGCGATGGCAGCGAATTGCTCTGCAGTCGGGCGCTCGGTGACCGCCGTGTCGGCGATCATCACTGTCCGGTGGCGGCCGACAACGACGTTGATGCCGAAAGGAGTCGCCCCTTTCTCGTCGTCGATGACCTGGCGTACCTGGTTCAGCGATTGGCTGAACGGACGGGTTGTGCCGGTAATCATTGCATCGCCCTCGCCCAAAGCAAGCATGGCGGCTGCAAATGTATTGCGATCCTGATTGACCATACGCTCGACTTCGCGCCGCAGCATTCCGTGGCGCTGACGCTTGGCGTAAAGAAAGTCGACGGCACGGCCGACCAAAGGCGAATTGCGGCTGTTCAGAACCTCATACTCCTCCGGCTTTTCGACGCCAAGCTCGCGGAGCATTTCGTGGACATTCTCGCGGCCGATCAGGACCGGCGTGCCGTACCCGCCTTCCTTGAATGAAATGGCGGCGCGCAGGACATTGGGCTCGTCGCCTTCCGCGAACAGGACGCGCTTGGGATTGGCGCGTGCTGCTTCGTAAGCGAGGCTGAGAACGGAAACCGTCGGGTTGAGCCGCGCTCGAAGCACCTGGCGATAGGCGTTCATGTCCTCGATCGGTTTTTGCGCGACTCCCGTCTTCATTGCCGCCTCGGCGACCGCGCAGGGCACGATCTCGATCAGGCGCGGGTCGAACGGCGCGGGGATGATGTAGTCGGGGCCGAAGCTCTGGCTCTTGCCGCCATAGGCCGCGGCTACCTCCTCGGGCACTGCCTCGCGCGCCAAGGCGGCCAGTGCGTGAGCGGCGGCGATCTTCATCTCCTCATTGATCGCAGTCGCCCGCACGTCGAGCGCACCGCGGAAGATGAAGGGAAAGCCGAGGACGTTGTTGACCTGGTTCGGATAGTCGGACCGGCCGGTGGCGATGATCGCGTCGGGCCGCGCCGCCTTCGCATCCTCGGGCGAGATCTCCGGGTCGGGGTTGGCCATCGCGAAGATGATCGGCCTGGGCGCCATTGCGAGCACCATATCCGGCTTCAATGCTCCGGCGGCCGATAGCCCGAGAAAGATATCCGCATTGACAAGGGCTTCGCCCAAGGTGCGGGCATCGGTGTCGACCGCATGAGCCGACTTCCACTGATCGAGGTCGGTGCGTCCCTTGTGAATAACTCCCTTGCGGTCGCACATGATGACGTTGCCGTGCGGCACGCCCATCGCCTTGATGAGCTCGGTGCAGGCAATCGCCGCCGCGCCGGCGCCGTTGCAGACAACCTTGACCGATTTGAAGTCGCGGCCGGTCAAATGGCAGGCGTTGATTAGGCCGGCGGCGGTGATGATGGCGGTGCCGTGTTGGTCGTCGTGGAAGACCGGAATTTTCATCCGTTCGCGCAAGGCCTGCTCGATGACGAAGCAGTCGGGGGCGGCGATGTCCTCCAGGTTGATGCCGCCGAAGCTGGGCTCGAGCAGCGCAATCGCGTCGATGAACTTCTGCGCATCCTCCGTCGCCACCTCGATGTCGATTGAATCGACATCGGCGAAGCGCTTGAAGAGGACCGCCTTGCCTTCCATCACCGGCTTCGACGCCAACGCGCCCAAATTGCCCATGCCGAGAATGGCGGTGCCGTTGGAGATGACGGCGACGAGATTGCCCTTTGCGGTCAGCTCATAGGCGCGCCCCGGGTCGGCGGCGATCGCTTCAACCGGCACGGCGACACCGGGAGAATAAGCGAGGCTAAGATCGCGCTGCGTCGCCATCGGCTTGGTGGCGACGATCTCGATCTTCCCCGGCCGCCCCTTGGCGTGAAAGTCGATCGCCTCCGCGTCCGAGAATTTGACGTTGCTTTCCATGCCGCCTCGCGTTGCTGTCGGGCGGCGCTGTAGGACGTGAGGCCCGCCAATCGCAAGCGCGGCTCAGTAAAACGGAACGCCGGGCCTCAGCACGACTTGGAAAAACACCAGCAGCGCAAAGACTAGCGCCAGCGGCACGGCAAGGTTCGACGATGGCTGCACGGGTCGCGGCCCCACCGGCGTGCGCCAAGCGTTCGTCTGGACCCAGATCAGCCCGATCAGCGGCACGGCGATGGTCGGGATAATGACCTCTTCCCATTCGCGCGGGACACGGAAAATAATCAGAACCGGGATGGCCAGCACGGCCGGAATAACGGTGGTCAAGAAAGCGAACCAGCTGCGTGCCCGGCCGCCTTCCATCTGCGGACCGAGCTCGAGGAAACGAGCGGTCATGAACAGGCCGGCGGTGATGATGGCGGCAATGCCGATCACCGTGACCACCATTTCGCCGGTTGCGGGCAGGGCGAACCAGTCGAGCGCCCGGCCGACATCGTTGCCCGGGTTGGCGGATGCGGTCGCGAACTGGGGCAGCGACTGGAACAGGCCGTTATAGGCCATCCACAGGACGAATAGGCGCTTCGCCTCAGTGTGTCCGGCTCCGCGCTTCGCAGCCCATGCGAAGATAAGGCCGGAAAGCAGGATCGCCGTAGCACCGGTGCCCTGCAAGAGCTCGGCTAGCGGGCTGCTTACATTCCAGTCGTGATTGTTGTGATAAAGGACAGGCTTAAGGCCGGCAAACGCCTTCGGCACCACCAGGAACAGCTCCTGAATGAAGAAGGTCAGGTTGAACGCGAGCGTGTAGATAATCAGCGACAGCCAGATCAGCCGCGGCGTCGCAAGCTGTTCAGTGACCCTCGGCTCGCGCCGGCAGCGCAGCCAGCCGAAAATGCCGATGACAAGCGGTGCGCCCAGGAAGGCCAACGGGAAAATGAGTCCCAGCAGACGTCCGTGGTCCATAGGCCTCCCAGAAACTACCTGTGTTAGCCTAGCAATACAGCCAGTGCAAGCTGAAGCGGTTTCGAATTGCGGGCAAAGCCACTAACGTCCGGCAATGGCCCGCTCCGACGCCCAGACCCCGATGATGGCGCAATACCATCGGCTGAAGGCCGAGGCCGGCGATGCCTTGCTGTTCTACCGGATGGGCGATTTCTTCGAATTGTTCTTCGACGACGCCAAGGTCGCAGCGGCCTGCCTCGACATTGCGCTCACCAAGCGCGGAGCCGACGGCGGCGAACCGGTACCGATGTGCGGCGTGCCCGTGCACAGCGCCGAATCCTATCTCGCCCGGCTGATAAAAGGCGGCCATCGGGTTGCAATCGCGGAGCAGGTCGAAAGCCCGGCGGAAGCACGCAAGGCGCGC
This sequence comes from Pseudomonadota bacterium, assembly GCA_046734995.1. GTDB lineage: Bacteria > Pseudomonadota > Alphaproteobacteria > Sphingomonadales > Sphingomonadaceae > Sphingomicrobium. The sequence goes on along the minus strand of JBKPSK010000114.1, from coordinate 5,551 downwards.
GGATCCAAGGCTTTGGTCGAGCGGGCAATCATCCGGCTGGTGACGCCTGGCACGCTGACCGAGGAGGCGCTGCTGGCGCCGGCGGCGGCCAACTGGCTGACGGCGGTAGCGCGTGCGGGCGACGAATGGGGCATCGCCGCCGCCGATATTTCTACCGGGCGGTTCGAGCTCATCGCCTGCGGTGCCGGCGAGTTGGCCGCGGAGCTGGCACGGCTGTCGCCGGCGGAAACGATCGCCGAATCGCCGGTGCCCGGCATCCGCAGCGGCGCAGGCAAGGGCGGCTTCGACAGCATGGCGGGCGAGCGAGCGCTGAAAGCAAAATTCGCCGTCACGACACTCGACGGCTTCGGCGGGCCGGGGCGGGCCGAGCTGGCCGCGGCCGGCGGGCTGTTGGCCTATCTCGATGCGACGCAGAAGGATTCTGGCCTACTGCTGTCGGCGCCGCGGCGGATAGCGAGGGGGACGCATATGGCGATCGACCCGGCAAGCCGCGACAGCCTGGAAATCTGCCGCTCGGCCAGCGGCGGCGTTACCGGCAGCCTGTATAGCGAGCTTGACCGCTGCGTCACCGCGCCGGGCCGCCGCCTGCTCGCCGCCGACCTGTCCGCGCCCTTGCTCGATCGCGGTGCGATCGAGGCCCGGCTCGCCCTCGTCCAGTTCTTCCACGACGACCAGCTGCGCCGCGAGCATGTCCGTGACGCGTTGAAGGCCATGCCCGACATCGGCCGGGCACTGGGCCGGCTGGCGGCCGGGCGCGGCTCTCCGCGCGACCTGGCTCAGCTGCGCGATGGCTTGGCCGCAGCCGCCCAGCTCAAAGTCGAGCTCGAGGCCATGCCAGGCCGGCCCGACCTGCTCGAGCAGCTGGTGCCGACGCTTGGCGGACATGCGGCGCTCGTCGACCGGCTGTCGGCCGCGCTGGTCGAATCGCCGCCGATGGAGGCGGCCAAGGGTGGCTATATCGCGGAAGGTTACGATGCCGCGCTCGATGCCCTGCGCTCGGCCTCGTCCGACGGCCGCCGGGCGATTGCCGCGCTGGAGGCACGCTATCGCGATGCAACCGGCGTTGCCTCATTGAAGATTCGCCACAATGCAGTGCTCGGCTATCATATCGAGGTCGCGGCGCGGCACGCCGACCGGCTGATGGCGCCGGACAGCGGCTTCATCCATCGCCAGACCCTGGCCGGGGTCGTCCGCTTTAACTCGCCCGACCTTCATGCGGAGGCGTCGAAAGTGGTCGAGGCCGGCGCACACGCCCTCGCCGCCGAAGCCGCCCACCTCGAGGAGCTGACCGGCCTTGCCGTTGCGGCATCGGCCGCAATCGTCGCCACCGCCGATGCCATTGCCCGGATCGACGTCGCCGCCGGCAATGCCTGCCGAGCCGCGGAAGGCCAATGGTGCCTGCCGTCGCTGACCGATTTGCCGTGCCTGGAGATTGAAGGCGGCCGCCACCCGGTGGTCGAAAGTGCGCTGGGAGAAAGTGGCGACCGCTTCATCGCCAATGATTGCAGCCTGGGGCCAAGCGACCGCTTGTGGCTGATTACCGGGCCCAACATGGGCGGCAAGTCGACGTTCCTGCGCCAATGCGCACTGATCGCGCTGATGGCGCAGGCCGGCTGCTTCGTGCCGGCGGCGCGGGCGAAGATCGGCCTGGTCGACCGCCTGTTCAGCCGGGTCGGCGCCTCCGACAATCTCGCCCGGGGGCGCTCGACCTTCATGGTGGAAATGGTCGAAACGGCCGCGATCCTGTCGCAAGCGACCCCGCGCAGCCTGGTCATCCTCGACGAGATCGGCCGCGGCACGTCGACCTACGACGGCCTGGCCATTGCCTGGGCCGTGGTCGAGGCGATGCACGATGAGGTCAAGGCCAGGACCTTGTTTGCCACCCATTATCATGAGCTGACCCGGCTGGCCGGCCGGCTGGACAGCCTGTCGCTGCACCATGTCCGCGCGCGCGAATGGAAGGGCGACCTGGTATTGCTGCACGAAGTCGCTGAGGGCGCCGCTGACCGCAGCTACGGCATTGCCGTTGCGCGGCTGGCCGGTTTGCCGCCGGCGGTGGTCAGCCGTGCCCGCTCGGTCCTCTCGAAACTCGAGGCAGGCCGCGACGCCACCGGCGGGATCGCCGCGGGCCTGGACGAGTTGCCCTTGTTCGCAGCCGCTGAAGCCGAAACAGCGACGGACCCGATCGGCGAGGCGCTCGACGCGCTGGAGCCGGACCGGCTGAGCCCGCGCGAGGCGCTCGACGCCTTGTACCATCTGAAACGGCTGGCGGCGGAGCGCGGCTGATGTTGCCGGCCCGCTTCGAGCTGGTCGAGGATCGCCGCGCCATCATCGACCGGCGAGCGCTCGCCGAGCGAATCGCGGCAGCGCCGAAAGGCGAGAGTGCAGCGATTTCGGCGATCCTCGGCGAAGCGCTCGATGCCGGCCGTGCCGAAATCGCCCGGCGCTTCGCCGAGGCGCCGGCGCGCGGGCGCATGGCGGCGGCCAGTTACGCCTACCTTACCGACCAACTGCTGCGGCTGGCGTTCGACGGCGCGGCCTCGCACCTGGTCAGCGCGCCGAGCGCGGAGGCGCGAGTCGCGTTGGTCGGGCTTGGCGGAACAGGTCGCGGCGAGATGGCCCCCTTCAGCGACGTCGACCTGCTTTTCCTGGTCGCCGATCCCAAGGACGCGGCCGCCGGCCAGCTGGTCGAAGCGACGCTCTATCTGTTGTGGGATTTGAGCTGGAAGGTCGGTCACGCCGTGCGCGCCAGCGACGAGCTGATCGCGCTCGCTCGCGAGGACATCACCATCCGCACCGCCTTCCTCGAGGCGCGCTGGATCTGGGGCGACGAGACCCTGTTCGATTCCTGTTCGGCGCGCTTCCGCAAGGAAATCGTCGCCGGCAGCGCCGCCGAGTTCGTTGCCGCCAAGCTGCGCGAGCGCGACCAGCGGCATTTGAAGATGGGTGACAGCCGGTATGTCGTCGAGCCCAACGTCAAGGACGGCAAGGGGGGCCTCAGGGACCTCCACACGCTCTATTGGATCGGCAAATATCTCTACGGAGTCACCCAACCGTCCGAGCTGGTCGACGCGGGCCTGCTGACCCACACGGAATATCGCCGCTTCGAGCGCGCCGAGCGCTTCTTCTGGGCCGTCCGCTGCCACCTGCACCTAGCTGCCGGACGCGCCGAGGAACGCCTGAGCTTCGACCACCAGCCGGCCATTTCCCAAGCGCTGCGCTACGCCGACAGACCGGGAAAGTCGGCCGTCGAGCGGTTCATGCAATTCTACTTCCTGCAGGCCAAGGCGGTCGGCGATTTGACCGGCCTTTTCCTGGCCCAGCTGGATGAGCAGAGGGGCCGCAAGGGCCTGCGCTTCGCCCTGCCGACCTTCATGCGCCGGCCCGCGAAGCTTCACGGTTTCACCCTCGACCGGGGGCGGCTGTCGATTCCCGACGGAAATTTCCTGGCGAAGGAGCCGGTGCGGCTGATCGAGCTTTTCGCCATCGCCGCCCGCGAGGGTCTTGAAATCCACCCGAAAGCGATGCGTGCCGCGGCGCGGGATGCGCGGCTGGTCGATAAGGTCCGTGACGACGCCGGGGCCAACGCCTTCTTCCTCGAAATACTCACCAGCCGCGAGCGGCCGGACACGGTGCTGCGATGGATGAACGAGGCCGGCGTGTTCGGCCGGTTCGTTCCCGACTTCGGCCGGGTCGTCGCCCAGATGCAGTTCGACATGTATCACCATTATACCGTCGACGAGCATTCGATCCGGGCGATCGGGTTGCTGGCCGCTATCGAGCGGGGCGACCTGGCAAAGGATCATCCCCTGTCGACGGCCTTGTTCAAGCAGATCGGATCGCGGCGGGTCCTTTATGTCGCCGTGCTGCTGCACGACATCGCCAAAGGCCGGGGCGGCGACCACAGCATGCTCGGCGAGCAGGTGGCGCTGCAGCTGTGCCCGCGCTTCGGTCTCGACGCGGCTGAGACGGAAACGGTTGCCTGGCTGGTCCGCTATCATTTGCTGATGTCGGCGACCGCCTTCAAGCGCGATCTTGCCGATCCCAAGACCATCGAGGATTTCGCCACCCAGGTGCAAAGTCCGGAGCGCCTCCGGTTGCTGCTGATCCTGACCGTGGTCGATATTCGCGCGGTCGGGCCGGCGACTTGGAACGACTGGAAGCGCCAATTGCTGCGCAGCCTGTTCGACGCCGCCGAGGAACGACTGCGCCTTGGCCACAAGCAGCGCGGGCGTACCGAGGAAGTGAAGGAACGGCAGGCGGCGCTCGCCGCCGCGCTCGGCTGGAAAGCCAGTGCGGCACGGGCCCATGCCCGCCGCCTGCCTGACAGCTACTGGCTGGCCGAGCCGCCCAATTGGCAGGTCGCCAATGCCCGCCAGGTCGCCGAAGCGGAGGCGCATTTCGGAGATCTTGTGCCCAGTGTCGTCGCCGCCGACGAGCCCGAGGCCGGGGCGACGCGCATATCCGTGTTCGCCCCGGACCGACCGGGACTTTTCTACCGCATCTGCGCGGGGCTGGCGGCCGCCGGCGCCTCGATCGTCGATGCCCGGATCCACACGACGCGCGACGGCATGGCGCTCGACAATCTGCTCGTCCAGGACTCGCAGCGCCGGGCTTATGGCGACCGGCGCTTGAGGGGACGGCTGGTCAAGTCGGTCGATGCGGCGCTGAACACCGAGGCGATGCCCGCTCCACCCTCGCCCCCGCCGCTGCCGCGACGCCGCGCCGCTTTCAAGGTCGCGCCGTCGGTCGTCGTCGCCGAGCATGCATCGACCCGGACGACGGTGGTCGAAGTCAATGCCCGTGACCGCGAAGGGTTGCTGGCCCGGCTGGCGCTCGCCATCCACGGCCAGGGACTACAGGTCCGGTCCGCCCATATCGCCACCTATGGCGAACGCGCGGTCGACGTCTTCTATCTGACCCGCGGCGATGGCGCGAAGCTGTCCGCCGAGGACGTGGCGGCCTTGCGGGAGGAGTTACTCGCCGCGGCCGGCGAGCCGGAGCGGCGCAGCCGGGCTGCGTGAGCCAAAGGAAAGGGCCCCGCCATTACGGACGAGGCCCTTGCTTGAACCAGTGTATTATCCGCGTTCTGGGGTCGGCGCCGGCGACGGCGGCGGCGGCACCGGACAGGTGGCCGTCGCTTCGATCACGGTTCCGTCGGCGCAAGTTTGTGTTGCGGCCGGCGGCGGCGGCGGCGGCGGCGGGGCCTCTTCGACTACCCGAGCCGGTCCCGGCCCCCATTTGCCGCGGATCGTCATGCCAAAGGTGCGTGGCTCGCCAAGGAAAGCGCCGAACAACTGCGTCGCGCGGTTTGGCGTTGGCGAACAGAAGCCCGCCTGCGCGCCGCGCTCGCTGCAGCCACCCTGCAGGGGCGCGTCGAAGGCGACCTGCTTGAACTTGGTGTCGAACAGGTTCTGTGCCCACAATTCTACGCCCCACAGGTTGTCGCGGCCATGGAGCCCGATACGACCGTTGATCACCGTGAAGGATTTCTGGGTTTTTTCGATATCAAGGTCGGAGCCGGTATTGAACGAGCTCATCGTGCGGCCGT
>JBKPSK010000113.1:0-4834 GCA_046734995.1 Pseudomonadota bacterium | reverse complement strand
TGTCCTATTGTTTGTTTTCAAAAAAAAAAACAAAACGGGCGCCCCCCCCTCGCGGCCCGCGGGGGGCCCCACGACGCACAGTCCCGGGAACTGGCGCCTTCATGTAGGGCGGCCCCCGAAGGAGCCGCCCGACTCCTTGACGTCCTACTGGACCGCCGGCAGGCAAAAATCTTCGATGAAGCCCAAGTCGTTTGAGTGGGTCTCGCCGTTCTGGGCGCGCTCGGAAATCACATCGCCGTTGGAGGTTCCCTCCGGGAGACCCAAATCCTCGGCTCCGCCCTGCCCAAGTGTTGAGGCCCAGTAGCCCCTGGCCTGGCCGAAGCAGGCGTTTTCATTGGCATTGTCGGTCAGGAGCCAGCCGTTTTGGCCTGACAGCGTTCTGCCCGCGCCACCGTCGGGAGCGGCAGCGGCTGGCACGGCGCTGAGGCTAACAATCGCGGCGACGGTTAGGATTGAACGCACCATCATGACTTATCTCCTGTGAAACACGGTCTTCCGCCGACATTCGGGCGAATTACCGAGAACGCCAGTGATCGCTGCAATATCCATCAAACGGAAAACTCATTGCTAGACGCGGTGACTGACGCGCTTCGGATGAGTATAAGCAGCGTCCTCATTGGCTCACCGGCTCATGCCCGCCTTCCACCCAAAGCCGCCACAAGCCCGCCGGTCAAAAAGAAAGGGCGCCTCCGTTGCCGGAGACGCCCTTCTTTGCCCGCTCTCAGTGAGAGTCGTTAGGCCGCGATTTCCTTGGCCTTGTTATGGATGGCCGCGGCCTTGTTGAGGATCTCGAGGATCTTCTTGAGCGCCGTCGGTTCGTCGACCTGCTCCATGGCGGCGAGCTCGCGCGCCAGGCGCGACGAAGCCGCCTCGAAAATCTGCCGTTCGGAATAGCTCTGCTCCGGCTGGTCGTCGGCGCGGAACAGATCGCGGGTGACTTCGGCGATCGAGGTCAGGTCGCCCGAATTGATCTTGGCTTCATATTCCTGGGCGCGGCGCGACCACATGGTGCGCTTGACCTAGGGCTTGCCCTTCAGGGTCTCGAGCGCGTCCTTCATCGTCTTGTCGCTCGACAGCTTGCGCATACCGACCGAATCAGCCTTGCCGACGGGGACGCGAAGGGTCATCCGTTCCTTCTCGAAGCGAAGGACGTACAAATCCAGGCTGGTACCGGCGATTTCAGTGCTCTGCAGCTCGACCACCCGGCCGACGCCGTGCTTGGGGTAGACAACATAATCACCAACATCGAAGCTCAACGCTTTCGCTGCCATTTTTCACCTTTCTCTGGTCCGGCGAACCTCAAAGCCTTCGTGGCCGCATCGCCCCCGAACGATTTGCGGCCGGGCTCCCCCGCCTTTTGACGACAATCCTGCAATAGGCCGCCGCAGGGCGCGGCAGCTTTCACACGCGATTCTATAACATACTTGTCATTAAATCTCCAGCCCAAGCTGTAACGGCTCCTGGTTAACCGGCTCGACAAGGTTGTGCAGCCCAAGGCCGAGCAGCCGAATGCCCTTGGGCACCGGAATCAGGGCCGCTAGCAGCGCCTGTCCGGCGACCGTGAAATGCTCCTTTTGGTCGATCGGCCAGGTGAAGCTTTTCGATCGGGTGATGATGGTGAAATCGGCAAATTTGACCTTCAGGGTCACCGTCCGGCCGGTCACCTCGGCGCGCTCGACTCGCGCCCATGCAAATCCGGCAACCCGCTCCAGCTCGGCAGCCAGCGCGGCCGGGTCGCTGAGGTCCTCATCGAAGGTCCGCTCGGCGCTGACCGATTTGTATGGCCGGTCGGGCTTCACCTCGCGCTCGTCGATGCCGTGGGCGATCTTCCAATACCATTCGCCCGAGCTGCCGAAATGCGCGTCCAGCTGCTCGCGGCTCCAGGCCGCGAGATCGGCGCCGGTCCGAATTCCCAGCCGCTCCATTTTCGCCGCCGTCTTGGGGCCGACCCCGTGAAAGCGCGCGACCGGCAGGGTGGCGACGAAGGCGGGGCCCTTCTCCGGCGTGATGACGCACAGGCCATCGGGCTTGTTCTGGTCGGACGCCAGCTTGGCGATGAACTTGCAGTAGCTGACGCCCGCGGATGCGGTGAGCTGGCATTCCTCGCGGATGCGGCGGCGGATGTCCTCGGCGATCGCTCGCGCCGTGCCCAGCCCTGGCCGGTCCTCGGTGACGTCGAGATAGGCTTCGTCGAGGCTCAAGGGCTCGATCAAATCGGTGTAATCGGCGAAGATGGCGCGGATCTGCTGGCTCACCGCCTTGTAGGCGTCGAAGCGCGGCTTGACGAACACCAGCTCCGGGCAGCGGCGCTTCGCCGTCACCGATGGCATGGCCGACCGCACCCCGAATTTGCGCGCCTCGTAGCTGGCCGCCGCAACCACGCCCCGATGCCCGCCGCCGACCGCCACCGGTTTGCCCTTCAGCTCGGGATTATCGCGCTGCTCGACTGACGCATAGAAGGCGTCCATGTCGATGTGGATGATCTTACGGATGGGTCGTTCGGTCACGCCCGATTTTCCTGTCCTACAGGAGGCCTGCGAGTCTAGTGTCGACTGCCATGGCGCTGCCGCCCTTCGCTCTCCCTTTGCCCGCTTATCGTCACTTAAAGTCGCACCGAATGGCACTTCTCCACGAGACTTTTGCGACCTTTTGCGACGTTAAGCCTGTCCGGAGCCTGATGAAGGGCCCTGCCTTTCCTTGGCGGCTCCAATCTGCTTAAGGGCGGCGCCATGAACATTCACGAATATCAGGCCAAGGAATTGCTCGCCGGCTTCGGCGTGCCGGTTCCGGCGGGCCATGCCGCGATGAGCGTCGAGGAAGCCGTCGAGGCCGCGAAGAAGCTCCCCGGACCGCTCTGGGTGGTGAAGGCGCAGATTCACGCCGGCGGTCGCGGCAAGGGCAAGTTCAAGGAGCTTGGGCCCGATGCCAAGGGCGGCGTCCGCCTCGCCCGCTCGATCGAGGAAGTTCGTGCCAATGCCGAGGAGATGTTCGGCAAGACCTTGGTGACCGTCCAGACCGGGCCGCAGGGCAAGCAGGTCCAGCGCCTCTACATCACCGACGGGGTCGACATTGCCAGGGAATTTTACCTTGCCTTGCTCGTCGACCGCGAAACCGGCAGGATCGCCATCGTCGCCTCGACCGAGGGCGGTATGGATATCGAGGCGGTCGCCCACGACACGCCGGAGAAGATCGAGACCATCACCATCGATCCGGCGACCGGCCTGATGCCGCATCACGGCCGCGCCGTCGCCGCCGCGCTCGGCCTCAGGGGCGACCTCGCCAGGCAGGCGGCGAAGGTCCTCGCCAAATTGTACGACGCCTTCATCGGCACGGACGCCTCGCAGATCGAGATCAACCCGCTCGCCGTGACCGACAAGGACGAATTGCTCGTCCTCGACGCCAAGGTCGGCTTCGACAATAATGCCGAGTTCCGCCACCCCGACCTCGACGCGCTGCGCGACATCAGCGAGGAAGATCCGGCCGAGGTGGAGGCATCGAAATACGACCTCGCCTACATCAAGCTCGATGGCGACATCGGCTGCATGGTCAACGGCGCCGGCCTCGCCATGGCGACCATGGATATCATCAAGCTGGAAGGCGCCGAGCCGGCGAACTTCCTCGACGTCGGCGGCGGTGCGTCGAAGGAGAAGGTGACGGCGGCCTTCAAGATCATCCTCAGCGATCCCACCGTGAAGGGCATCCTCGTCAACATCTTCGGCGGCATCATGCGCTGCGACATCATCGCCGAGGGCATCGTCGAGGCGGCGCGGGAGGTCGATTTGAAGGTCCCACTGGTCGTCCGCCTCGAAGGCACCAACGTCCAACAGGGCAAGGACATATTGGCGATGAGCGGCCTGCCGATCGTCGCCGCCAACGATCTTGGCGACGCAGCGAAGAAGATCGTCGCCGAGGTCAAGGTCGCGGCCTAGGGCCCGAGTTTGGATTCCGTTCGGGCTGAGCTTGTCGAAGCCCTGCATTTCTTGAAGACAAAGACAGCCCTTCGACAGGCTCAGGGCAAACGGTTTGGGAGGTAGGACCGAGATGAAAGTGCTGGTCGCGGTCAAGCGCGTCATCGATTTCAACGTCAAGCCGCGCGTCAGGATGGACGGCAGCGGCGTCGACCTCGCCAACGTCAAGATGAGCATGAATCCGTTCGACGAAATCGCCGTCGAGGAAGCCATCCGCTTGAAGGAAAAGGGCGCGGCGACCGAGATCGTCGCCGTCTCGATCGGACCCGCCAAGGCGCAGGAGACCTTGCGCACCGCACTCGCCATGGGCGCCGACCGCGCCATCCTCGTCCAGACCGACGACGAGGTCGAGCCGCTGGCCGTCGCCAAGATCCTCGCCAAGATCGCCGGGGAGGAGCAGCCCGGTATCTTCATCCTCGGCAAGCAGGCGATCGACGACGATTCCAACCAGGTTGGCCAGATGCTGGCCGCCCTGCTCGGCTGGCCGCAGGGCACCTTCGCCTCGAAGGTCGAGGTCACTGGCAACCAGATTGCCGTCACCCGCGAAGTCGACGGCGGCCTCGAAACCGTCAGGCTGGCGACACCGGCGGTGGTCACGACCGACCTGCGCCTCAACGTGCCGCGCTACGCGACCCTGCCCAACATCATGAAGGCCAAGTCGAAGCCGCTCGCGACCAAGGCCCCGGCCGATTTCGGCGTCGACACCGCGCCGCGGCTCCGGACCCTGACGGTGCGGGAGCCTTCGAAGCGCGAGGCGGGGATCAAGGTGCAATCGGTGGACGAGCTGATCGACCGCCTCCGGACCGTGGGAGTGATTTGATGAAGACGCTCGTTCTCGTCGAGCATGAAGGCGGCCAGCTCAAGGA
>JBKPSK010000112.1:0-6002 GCA_046734995.1 Pseudomonadota bacterium | reverse complement strand
CCGGCGGCAGTATTCGACAGCACGTCGGTGCCGGCGCCGAAGTCGACCGTGCCGGCGACGTTGAAGGTGCCGGCGTTGGTCAGGAGCGTGTTGACGCCGTCGAACAGCAGGCCGCCGGTCGCATTGAGGGTGCCGGCATTGGTCAGCGTTTCGAGGCCGGTGAACGAGGTCCCCGCCAGCACATTGATGACCCCTCCGGCCTGGTTGGTCACGAGGTCGATGCCAGCATTGAAATTGTTCGCACCGCTCACGTTCCAGGCGCCGGCGTTAGTGACCGTGTCGGCCTGGTCGCCGAGGTCGACAAGGCCGTTGAAGACGCCGCCCGTCAGGTTGTTGATTGTATTTGCGGTGATGAAATCGCCGTTCACTATGTCGTCGTCGATGGTGCCGCTATTGTTCACGGTGAGCGTCGATCCGCCCTGGCCGAATATGGCAACAGCCGCGCCGTCGAGGACGCTGCCAGCACCGACGTTGATCGTCTTCGCGCCACTGGTTGAGAGCAAGATGCCGTTAATGCCGCCGGTCACGTCGGCGCCCCCGGAGAGAGCGACCGTGATTGGCGCGGTTGTTCCGGTAGCAAGAATGCCGTCGATGGTACCCGTAACGGAGCCGCCGGTGACGTTGATCGCCGTCGCGCCCGTGTCGGCGATCGCGACGATGCCGCTACCACCGGTGCTGGTGACCGGACCACTGGAATTCACGGTCAATAGGCCGGTGCCGAAGTTCTGCGCGAGGACAGCATCAATGTTGGATGTTGCGCCGCCGGCGCCGACCGTGACGAGGAGGTCGCCTGTCGCCGAGGCATTCGTAATGTCCGCGTGAATGGCGTAGCCGGCCGTTCCGGTGACCAAGCCCGCGCCCGTCGTGACGGTGATGCCGCCGGTGCCCGTGTTATGCGCGACGATCCCGGTGCCGCCGCTGACCGCCCCGGTCGTCGCTACGGAAATCGCGCCGCTTCCAGCACTATTGCTTTGCACGGCAATGATGGCTGCCGACCCCGAGGTCACCGCTCCAGCACTGATCGTGAGGTCGCCGCCGGATGACTGCGCGAAGATGCCATTGCCGCCCGCGGTGATGTCGCCGTTGGCGGTGATGACCTGGTTGCCGGTGGTCGACGTGGCCTGGATGCCGTCGCCGGCCGACGTGATCGCGCCGCCACTGGTGACAAAGATCGCGCCCGAGGTCGCATCGACCTGGATGCCGTCGCCGCCGCCCGTACTGACGAGCTCGCCGCTGTAGTTGATCGTCGTCGTTCCCGAGCCGAGGTTCTGGACATCGATCGCGTTGATGTTCGCGAAGATATTCCCCGTACCACTGACATCCACTGTGCCCGCCGACGCGGGATTATTGATATTGGCGGTAATGCCGTTCATCAGAACACGGTCGGCCAGTGTCCCGATCGCTCCGTTGTTGGTGATGGCGATATTGCCGGTGCCGGTGGCGTTCGACGTCGCGACAATGCCGTTCAAGAGCGGGGGCGGCGCCGGGAACGAGGCGCTGCTGATCGTCGCATTATTGGTGATGATCGTATCGCCCGACCCAGCAATCGTCGTGTTGATGGCGTCGCCAAGTGATGCGCGGATCGTCGTGCCGGCGTCTGACACCAGCGTAATATCTTCGGTTCCCGCCGCATTTGTCGATTCGAGCCGGATTGCCGTCCCGATACTGGCAAGGATATTGCCATCGATGGTGGCGGTGATCCCGCCCGATCCGGCGCCGCCATTGGCGGTCACCCAAAGCGCCGTCGAAAAGGGCGCGGTGCCGAGTGCGGACAGATTGCCGCTGTTGAGCGTGACGCTCGGGGCGATAATGCGCAGCGTAGTAGCGCTGACCGTCGTCGGCTGGGCAACGAGCGTTGAGCCCGTCCCCACGTAGGTGAAGGGCTGATCGGTAGCGACCAAGATGACGCCCCTCAACGGAGTCGTAGATTCGATATAGCCCGTCGTCAGTCCGAATTGGCCGCTGCCCTGGTAGTGGAGCACGGCTAATGGGCTGCCGGGGACAGGGAAAACACCTGGACCCAGAACTTCAGAATGACCGTTGCCGTTGACGCTCGTGCAATCGAATGCGGGGCCAATGGGCGGCGGCGGAGTGACTTGAGGAACCGGAACGCAGATTGAATCGGCCTGGGCCGGCTGTGCGGCGAATAGCGTCAAGCCAAGGCCCAGTGCGGCGCCCGCCAGCAGGCGGCTACGAGATCCGAAGGATTGCATGGTTTTTGCTCCCCTGTTTTCGCGCGCGCCAAAGGGCGCGCACGACGCCATGGTCGGCAACGATTCGAGCAAGTATCGGTTCCTTAACGGCCCGTACGAGACATTCGAAACGTGATGGTCGGCTCGCGGCGGGAAGTACGCGCTGGCCTAATGGCTGCAACTTGCCACGGTGAGTCCGGAACTGACTGATTTTCCAATACAAAAGAATTTCGCTATCTTCCCTGGTCTTAACTGGGGAGTTTAGATGAGTCCGTCCGTGGCGAACGACGACCGCATGATCAGCCTGGCGGACGCGGAGGCGCTCGTCCGCGAGATTGAGCGACTGCGCTTAGAACTGGACAAGGTCGAGACGCGCGTGAGCCAGCTTGATGAACTGGCCCACCTGGATTCGCTGGTGAATCTGCCGAACCGAAGAAGCTTATTCGCCACCCTTGAGCATACCATCGCGCGTGTTGAGCGATATGGCCACCTTGCAGCACTGTTGTTCGTTGATGTGGACGGATTGAAGTCGATTAACGACAAGTTCGGCCATAAGGCGGGGGATGAGGCGCTGGTCGAGGTCGCACAACTGCTCGTGGCCAGCGTTAGAAATACGGACTGCGTGGCTCGCATGGGCGGCGACGAATTTGCGATCCTGCTTGAGCAGCTGGATGAACAAAGCGCGTGGCAGATGGCGTTGCGCATCGTCGAGAATGTTATCGGATCGCAGTTTTGCGTGGACGGCAGCTGCTTGCCGCTCAGCGTCGCGGTGGGCGTGGGAATGATTATGCCCGGCGATGATCCCCAGTCGGTCATCGATCGAGCCGATAAGGAGATGTACCGGGTGAAAGCTGGCCCGCTCGCTCCGGCTGAACGACCGCAACCGTGACGGCTGGCCCTCTTCGAGGCGCAGCCGGCGTTCAAAGTTCGCACGGTGGTGAACTGTCCGCCTAGTCGACCGCGAGCCGATAGCCGACCGCGGGCTCGTTGACGATCAGGCGCGGCCGAGCCGGATCGACCTCGAGCTTCTGCCGCAGCCCGCGCACAGCGACGCGCAAATAATCGGTCTGGCTTTCCTGCGCCGGACCCCAAGCCGTGCGCAGCAGGTGCGCATGGCTCAGCACCCGGCCCGGCTGTTTTGCCAGCTCGGCGAGCACGGCATATTCCTTCGGCGTCAGGTGAACCTGCTGGCCGTCCTTCGACACGGTCCGCGCATAGAGGTCGATGATCACACCGCCTGCTTCAACGGGCGCCCGGTCCGATTCAGGGCTGAGCTCGAGCAGGTTGGCCAGGTACCGCTGGAGCTTTCCCACTTCCGATCCGATGGCTGCGACAAGGTCCTTGTCGCTTGTTCCGGCGCGTCGCAGCTCATCGGTGGCGCCGCCGATCGCCGACAAGCGAGGGCTCAATTCCTGCCCGATTGTCGCGACCAAAGCCGAGCGGACACGGTCGCGCTCGCGAACCGTAGCGAACTCGCGCGCCTGCGTTTCCAGCCGTGCCCGCTCAAGCGCCAGCGCGACCTGGTCGACGAGATTATCGAGCAGCTCCAGCTGATTGTACGGCACCGGCCGAGTCCCATCATCGCGCGCTAGCCCGATTGCCCCAAGCACTGCCGAATCCGATCGGATCGGATAGAAGACCCATTCGGTCGCATTGACTGCCTTCGCGCCACGCCCGGCGGGCTTCCCCGACTGAATCGCCCAGGCCGCCGCCGCGATGTCGCTGGGAGTCAGCAAAGCGTGGCTCGGTTTCGCGGCGACGACTTGCGGCTCCGGCTGGCCGGCCATCAACACCGTATTGCAGTCGAACAGCCGACCGAGCTCGCGGCAGGCAAGCCTGCCGATCTGATCGTCGCTGGACGTCGAAAGCAGCCGGCGCGCGAGACCGGCGATGGTGGCGTTGCGCGCCGCGATCCTTTCAGCTCCCCTTGCTTCCGCCCGCATGCGTGCAGCCAGCTGGCTGGTGACCAGCGCGACGAGAAAGAGCAAGGCCACCGTCGCCACATCCTCCGGGCTGGCGATCCGGAAGGTGTGATAGGGCTGCGTGAAATAGAAGTTGAAGGCGAGCGCCGAGGTAACGGCGGCGAGGATACCCGGACCAAGTCCGTAGAAACCGGCGGCCGCGAGCACAGCCGGCAAATAGAGCAGATCGACCGGCGAATTTCCCCAGCGCGGGGCGACCAGCATGCCGACCAATGTCGATGCCGCAACCATGGCCAATGTCTCGACATAGGGCCGGACCAGGCTGATTGCCTTGGGTTCCCGCCGCCGGACAATCGGGACTTGCATTTCGTCCATGGAGTCAAAAATGCGCCTGGCGGCGCGCCCAGTCGAGCTTCCTTATGGTTCATTCCCAAGAACCACATGGAATCTTAATGCGGCTCGCCGCCAATTCGCGGCGATGACCACGATTACCGCGACGGCGGAAACCGTACCCACCACCCATCACGGCCAGCGCGACTCACTGCCGGTCCTAATGGTCGGCGCGATTGGGGTCGTTTACGGCGACATTGGCACCTCGCCGCTCTACGCGATGAAGGAAAGCTTCATCGGGCCGCACCCGATGGCGGTCGATCCCCTGCACATCTTCGGCGTCATTTCGCTGATCTTCTGGTCGCTGATGCTGATCGTGACGGTCAAATATGTCGCCATCGCGATGCGCGCCGACAACCGCGGCGAAGGCGGTTCGCTGGCGTTGCTGGCTCTGATCTCGCGCAGCCTGCCGGGCCGGAAATGGACGGCGAGCCTGGTCATGCTCGGTGTCCTCGCCACCTGCCTGTTCTTCGGCGACGCGATGATCACGCCCGCCATTTCGGTCCTGTCTGCTGTGGAAGGGCTGACCATCGTCCAGGCCAGTCTGCAACCTTTGGTCGTGCCGATCTCGATCGGCATTCTGGTTGGACTGTTCCTGGTCCAGGCGCGCGGCACGGCCCGCGTCGGCACCATCTTCGGACCCGTCGTGCTCATCTATTTCGCGGCGCTGGCGGCGCTGGGCCTGCAGAATATTGCGGCGCACCCCCAGATCCTCGGCGCGCTCAGCCCGAGCTGGGCGGTCCGGTTCTTCCTCTACAATCCCAAGCTGGCTTTCCTCGCCATGGGCTCGGTGTTCCTCGCCGTCACCGGCGCAGAAACCCTCTATGCGGACATGGGCCATTTCGGCCGCAAGGCGATCGGCATTTCCTGGCTAGGGCTGGTCTATCCCTGCCTGATGCTCAACTACATGGGCCAGGGGGCGCTGCTGCTCAACAATCCGGCGGCGGTCGAAAATCCATTTTATCTGATGGCGCCGGAATGGGCGCGGCTGCCGTTGGTGGGGATCGCGACGCTGGCGACCATCATCGCCAGCCAGGCGGTAATTTCCGGCGCATTTTCGGTCACTCACCAGGCGGTGCAGCTCGGCTTCCTGCCGCGATTGAAGACGCTCCATACCAGCGCCAAGGCGGCCGGGCAGATCTACATCCCGGCGGTCAACTGGACGCTGCTGGCGTTTGTCATCCTGCTCGTCCTCATGTTCCGTGAATCCACCAACCTTGCCTCGGCCTATGGCATCGCCGTCACCGGAACGATGCTGATCACAACGATCATGCTGGCCTTCCTGGTCTTCCAGGTGTGGAAGTGGAACCGGCTGCTGGCGACCCTCGTGATCGGTTCCTTCTTCGTCATCGACGGCGTCTATTTCGCCTCGAACATCACCAAGATCCCCGACGGCGGCTGGTTCCCGCTGGTCGTCGCGGCGACCGCTTTCACGCTGCTCACCACCTGGGCGACGGGGCGCCGGCTGGTGCGCGAGCGGCTGCACGAGGATGCCATC
>JBKPSK010000111.1:0-4453 GCA_046734995.1 Pseudomonadota bacterium | reverse complement strand
CTTCAGGCGGCGCTTTGCGCGCTCGACCTGCTGATGCCGTAAAGGGCTGCGGCGCGGGTTTCGAAGGCACCGGTCATCCGCCGCAAGGCCCGGTCGAACATCTGCCCGGCCAGCGCCTCGAAGATCCTGGACCTGAAGGCGAAATCGACCGCGAAGCAGAGGTTGGTGCCGCCATCGGGCTCGGGTTCGAAGCGCCATTCGTTGTGGAGATATTTGAGCGGCCCTTCGACATAATCGACCTCGATCCGGCGCGATCGATCCTTCTTCACCCGGCTTGTGAAGCGTTCCTTAAACGCATTGAAGCCGACGACCAGGTCGGCGACCGTCTCTGTTTCCGAACTCGAGCGAATCCGCACCGCCACCACCCAGGGCAGGAACTCGTCGTAGCGCGCGACGTCGGCGACAAGGTCGAACAATTGTTCGGGCGTGTACGGAAGGTGTTTGGTCTCGCTGTGGCGAGGCATCGGGCGTCAGGCCCTCGCCAGTTGCGTCGCGCGCGCCGCCTGCATTGCCTTGAAATCGTCGCCGGCATGATAGCTCGACCGGGTCAGCGGCGAGGCGGCGACCAACAGGAAGCCCTTTGCCCGGGCGATCGCGGCATAGGCCTTGAACGCGTCAGGCGTGACGAACTCCTCGACCCTGGCGTGCTTCGGCGTCGGCTGCAGATATTGGCCCATGGTCAGGAAATCCACATCGGCCGAGCGCATGTCGTCCATCACCTGATGCACCTCGAGCCTTTGCTCGCCGAGGCCGACCATCAAGCCGGATTTGGTAAAGATGTGCGGTGCGTGGCGCTTGACGCTCTCCAGCAGGCGCAGCGAGGCGTAGTAACGCGCACCCGGGCGGATCGTCGGATAGAGCCTCGGCACTGTCTCGAGGTTGTGGTTATAGACGTCCGGGCCGGCAGCGATGATCGCCTCGACGGCCTTTTCCGACTTGTTGCGGAAGTCGGGCGTCAGGATTTCGATCGTCGTCTGCGGCGTGTTGCGGCGCAGGGCCTCGATCACCTTGACGAACTGGGAGGCGCCGCCGTCCGGCAAATCGTCGCGGTCGACGCTGGTGACGACGATATGCTCGAGGCCGAGCTCGGCGGCGGCGGCGGCGACATGCTCGGGCTCAAGCGGGTCGACCGCGCGCGGCATGCCGGTCTTGACGTTGCAGAAGGCGCAGGCGCGCGTGCAGGTGTCGCCGAGGATCATCACCGTCGCGTGTTTCTTGGTCCAGCACTCGCCGATATTGGGACAGGCTGCTTCCTCGCAGACCGTCGCCAGGTTGAGCGAGCGCATCAGCCGGCGCGTCTCATGATATCCGGGGCTGGTCGGCGCCTTGACCCGGATCCAGTCGGGCTTGCGCTGTCTGGGCGGCACGGGAAGCTGCGCGTTCATGGCCGCCAGATAGCGATGCCGGGGCCGGCTTGCCACCCCTCCCCTTCGCGGTTACCCAGCCGGCGATGCAGGATTTCGGCAATCTCCTCGAGGGCTACCGCCGCTTCCGCTCCAATCGCTACGAGGCCGAAAAGGGCCGCTGGCGGCAACTCGCCGGAGGCCAGGCGCCGCGCGCCATCGTAATTGCCTGTTCCGATAGCCGCGCAGATCCAGCGACTATCTTCGATACCGATCCCGGCGAGATTTTCGTCATTCGCAATGTTGCCAACCTGGTCCCGCCTTACGAGGCCAATGGCGGCCGCCACGGCGTTTCGGCGGCGCTCGAATTCGCCGTCACCCAGCTCAATGTGCCGGAAATCGTGGTCATGGGCCATGAACGCTGCGGCGGAATCGAAGCAGCCTTGACCGGCTGCTTCCACGGCGCCGCGGCCGGTGAAGGTGGTTTCGTGCATCGCTGGATGGAGCAGATCGACGATCCGGCGGCTGCGATCGCGGAGCGGCACGGTACCGGGCCGGAAGCCGCTCGCTTACTGGAGGAAGTCGCGATCCGCCAGAGCCTCGCCAATTTGCGAAGCTTCCCGTTCGTGGCGACGCGCGAAACGGCCGGGGACCTGGCGATCCTCGGCTGCCATTTTTCGATTTCTGAAGGGCAACTTTATCTGTTGGACGAGGCGGAAGATGCCTTCCGCCCCGTCGCAACAGACTAAGCTAAACGCCTAGCACCTCACGTTATAATCGTAGACCGGGTGGCCATACTGGTCGACGTAATAGCAATAGCCGCGGGTATCTCGATAATATTGCCTGCCCTTGATGACCGCGCCCAGCACGCCGCCGAGTACCGCGCCGGCAACTGCGCCCCCAATGGGGCTAACGCCCGGAATGATCGCGCCAGCAACCGCGCCGCCGGCCGCGCCGACCGCCGCGCCGGTCGCGGCACGAGCGCCCTGCGATTCATACGGATGGCCGTAGGGATCAGTCGCGCAGGCCGAAAGCGACAAAGTGCTTGCCGCGGCGGCCACCAGAATCAGTTTCCTCATAGTCCTCACCTTCGCTCAACACGCCCCCGACGCCCTGCGGAAAATAAAACCGCCTCGAGCCCGGTTTCGTTCCGCCTCCGATGCGTTATGTGGGCTGAACAGGAGCATAATAGCGATGATCAACCGGCAGGAACAAATCGAGCACGAACTCAATATCGCCTTGCTGATCGATGCCGACAATGCCTCTCCCGACCATCTCGACGAAGTGCTGCTCGTGCTGGGCGAACTTGGGACGATCAATATCCGCCGCGCCTACGGCAACTGGCAGAAGACCTCGCTCAAAAACTGGGGGACCCTGACCGGCAAGCACTCCATCATTCCCGTGCAGCAGTTCGACGTCGTCAAGGGCAAGAGCGCGACCGACATGCGCATGACGATCGACGCCATGGACCTGCTCTACCGCGGCCATGTCGATGGCTTCGGAATCATGTCGAGCGACAGCGACTTCCTGCCGCTGGCCCAGCGCATCCGCGAGGACGGTCTCCAGGTTTATGGCTTCGGCACGGCAAAGACGCCACAAAGCTTCCAGCAGTCTTGCTCGCGCTTCTTCGACATCGCTGCCCTCGCTGGCGACGACAATGCGGCCGGGGATGCCAAGCCGAGCAAGCCGATAGACAAGGAGCTGCTCGATGTCCTGGGCGCCGCTTTCAAGGCCTCCAAGCGCGACGACGAGGGCTATGCCCCGCTTTCCGAGCTTGGCCAGCGCGCCAAGGCGGTGTCGAGCTTCGCGGTGCGCAATTACGGCTACACCCGCCTTTCCGAGCTGGTCCGAGCACTTCCCAATTTCGAGGTGAAGACCGGCGAGGACGGCCGTCTGGCGGTCAAGCGCCTGCGCTAGGGTGCCGGCGCTTTGCAAAAAGCGTGACTGGCGGGAGCGCAAGCAGGGTTCTCGGCGACATGGGCATCGGTTATGAGAGGACCGCCGCCAACCTGTCGCAGGGGTGATGAGGAGCGGTTCGTAATGCGTGCCTTTCTCTGGCCGCCATCGATGGGGGTAGGTTTTCATGTACGGAATTCAGACTGACGAATTCAGCGAACAGTGGGCACCATATGCTGTTGCTGCGCTGCGGGTCGTGACGGCGCTGCTGTTTCTCGAGCACGCCACTGCCAAGCTTTTCGGATTTCCCATGACGGCTGCGGCCTTTCCGCCGACTTGGTCGCTGTTCTGGATTGCCGGTTGTATTGAGCTCGTCGGCAGTATCCTCATCCTTCTCGGCGGCTGGACCCGCTGGATAGCCATCATTCTCGCCGGCGAGATGGCAGTCGCCTATTTCTACGATGCGCTCCCGAGAGGCCCGTACCCGGTGCTCAACCATGGCGAATCGTCGATTCTCTTCTGCTTCATCTTCCTGATGTTGGCCGTGGTCGGGCCTGGCAAATGGAGCATCGACGAGATGCGTGCCAAGAAGCGCTCCGACGTCTGGGGCTATGCCGCTCCCGGCGGCGAGAGGCGTGGTCTCGACGAGGAATAACCCCCGCGCGGCCGCTGGCCGTGATCAGGCCAGATCAAGTCTGACCGTCACCTCGTCGTCCGCCGCGATTCCAGCATCGCGGCGGACGGCGGCCTTCACCGGCAGCAGATAACCGCCCGATTTCTGCGGGAAGACAGACGTGTGCCAGGTCACACCATTGATTGTCGCCTCAACGCGCACCGATCCGAACCCGCGCCGGATTCCCGAGGCAGCCGACTCAAGGCGGATTTCAACAGCCTCTTCCGGCGGGATGGTGAGGAAGTGCCAACTCCCCCCTTCGGCCGACCAGAGCCAGAGCGGTGCGGTGACAGTGATCATTTACTGTTCCCCTGCGAAGGCAGGGGCCCAGACCAGGCGAAGCCTGTCAAACAATCGTGCGGTACAGGTCGCGCCAATCGGGATTCATCTGCTCGATCGTCGTAAGCTTCCACTGCCGCTTCCATTTCTTCATTTGCAGCTCGCGCAGCCGAGCTCCAGCCCGGGTCTGGGCCCCTGCCTTCGCAGGGGAACAACAGGTGACGTACCGCCGGCATCGCGCTACCCCGCACCTATGTTCGAC
>JBKPSK010000110.1:0-9201 GCA_046734995.1 Pseudomonadota bacterium | reverse complement strand
GGACCGCTGAATTTCGTCCGCGCCTCACTGGCGTAATATCGGAGGAAATCCACGGCCTCGCGCACTTCGAGCACGGAATCCTGCAGTGTCTTGCCGGCCTCGCGCATGCACAGGGAGAAAAACTCCTCGCGGTGCCGTTCGTAGAGGTCGGCAGCGCGGTCGAGCAGCATCGCCCGTTCCGCCCCGCCGAGCGAATCCCAGGCCGGCTGCGCGGCCGCAGCGGCTTTGACCGCGCGGTCGACGTCCGCCGCGGCGCCGTCGACGACGCGACCAATAACGAGCGAGCGGTCGAACGGCGAGGTGACATCCCTGCCCTTGCCTTTGCTGCCCTTGGGCGCGGCGCTCCACGTTTTGGCCTCGAGTATTTCAAGGCGCTTCAACAGCGGTTCGCGGACCAGCGGGTCGCTGAGATCGACGCCGGCGCTGTTCAGCCGTCCCTTGCCGAATATGGCGTTAGGCAGCGGAATTGCGGGATTGCGCTTTGGTTCGAGTGGCGACAAGTCAGCGACCGGGTCGCGCACCAGGGCATCGAGGGAAATCTGCTCGTCGGAGATGCGGTTGACGAAGCTGCTGTTGGCACCGTTCTCGAGAAGGCGGCGTACGAGATAGGCGAGCAGGTCCTTATGGCTGCCGACCGGCGCGTAGATGCGCACCGGGGTACGCGTCTCACCGATTCCCTCTTCGAGCTTCGCCAACTCCTCATACAGCCCCTCGCCCATGCCGTGCAGGCGCTGAAACTCGAACTTCGTGTCGCCGGCCAGGGCCTTGATGGCACCGATGGTGTTGGCGTTGTGGGTTGCAAAGGCCGGGTAGAGCACGTCACGCGCCGCCAGCAGTTTTTTGGCGCAGGCGATGTAGGAGACGTCGGTCGCCACCTTGCGGGTGAAGACCGGGTAATCCTCCAACCCCGCGACCTGCGCCGCCTTGATCTCCGTGTCCCAATAGGCGCCCTTGACCAGGCGGACCATGAATCGGCGTCCATGCTGGCGGGCGAGGTCGGCAACCCAGTCGCACAGTGGCAATGCACGCTTCTGATAGGCCTGGATGGCAAGACCGAACCCGCCCCAGCCGTTCGCGAACAAGTCATCGTCAGCGGCCAGCGCTTCGATGATGTCCAGCGACGGTTCCAGCCGGTCCGCTTCCTCGGCATCGATGGTGAAATGAACGTCGGCCCTGGACGCCTGGAGCGCCAGCTCCCGCAATACCGGGAGCATTGAGGCCCTGGCGTCGTCGATATGGCTCCATTCGTACCGCGGATGCAGCGCCGAGAGCTTGACCGAGATGCCGGGCGAGGAGCGGAAGCCGGCCTTGGCTTCCTTGGCGATGCGGTCGAGCGCGGACGCATAGGCCTCGGCGTAGCGCGCGGCGTCGGCAAGGGTACGCGCCGCTTCGCCGAGCATGTCGAAGCTGTGGGTCAGGCCTTGGCGGCGCTCCGGCGCGGCGCGCTTCATCGCCTCGTCGATCGTGCGCCCGAAGACGAATTGGCGCCCAAGGATCTTCATCGCCTGGCTAACGGCAGCGCGGATGACCGGCTCGCCCAGGCGCCCGACGGCTCGGCCAAGCGCGGCGGTCCAGCCCTCGGTCGAATCCTTGGCACTATCGAGGACCTTACCGGTCAACAGCAGCGAGAAGGTCGCGGCATTGACGAAAGGCGAGGAGGATTCGCCGAGCTTCTCGGCCCAGTTCGGTCCAGCCAGCTTGTCGGCGATCAAATCGTCGGCCGTCTCGGCGTCAGGAATGCGCAGCAGCGCCTCGGCGAGGCACATGAGCGCGATGCCCTCGTCGCTGCCAAGATCATAGGCAGCCATGAAGGCGTCGATGCCCGCCGGCTTGTGCGCGCGTACCGCCTTCGACAGCGATCTCGCGATAGCTGCGGATTCTTGCGCCTCAGCGGACGATAGCGCGGCCTCCGCCAGGCGTTCGGCGACAATCGAATCTTCTTCTTGCCGGTAAGCGTGGCGAAGCGCGGCGCGGTCCACCATCGCCGGGATCAAGCCAAGGCGCCGTGACAATGCTTGAACTTGCGGCCCGATCCGCAGGGACAGAGCGCGTTGCGGCTCTCCGGCACGACACCTTCAGGCAATGGCGGCAACGGCGCGGTGCGCGGCGCCGCCGCGCCAAGGCCGGCGATTGCCGCCGTATCGAAGTCCATCGTGTCGTCATCGCCCGACAGTGGATCGAAATGGGTGGTGATGAAGTCCGGCAGCGGCGGCGGAGTTGGGTCCTGGATCTGGATCTGTGCGCGCATCAGCGTCTTTGTCACCTCCTCGCGGATCAGGATCAGCAGCCGCTCGAACAGGAGGAAAGCCTCCTGCTTATATTCGTCGATCGGCTTTTTCTGGGCGAAGCTGCGCAGGTGGATGACCTGGCGCAGCGCATCGAGAGTGGCCAGATGCTCCTTCCAGAAATGATCGAGCGTCTGGAGCAGGAGGTTCTTCTCGACCTCGATCCAGCGCCGCAGATCGGCGCCTTTGACCTTCTCGGCCATGATCTCGTCGGCCATTTGCTGCAGCCGCTCGACGATTATCTCCGGCTCGACTGCCTCTTCCTGCAGCCAGTCGTCAACCGGCGGCTGCAGGCCGAGGACCGCCTCGACACTCTCCTTGAGGCCGGCGACGTCCCACTGCTCGGGATATGTGCCCGGCGGGCAATGGACGGCGACAAGCGACCCGATCGTCTCGGCGCGCATGTCGGCGATGACATCGCTGACATGCTCTGAATCCATGATTTCGGCGCGCTGCTCGTAAATCACCTTGCGCTGGTCGTTCATCACGTCGTCGAACTCGACGACCTGCTTGCGAATGTCGTAATTGCGCGCTTCGACCTTCTTCTGGGCGGTCTCGATCGCCTTCGAAATCCACGGGGAAACAATCGCCTCGCCGTCCTCGAGGTTCTTGTTCATCAGGCGCGCGAATGCCGTCTGCGGCCCGAAAATACGCAGCAAATCATCGTCGAGACTGAGGTAAAAGCGCGACAGACCGGGGTCTCCCTGGCGGCCCGAGCGGCCGCGCAGCTGGTTGTCGATGCGCCGGCTCTCGTGACGCTCGGTGCCGAGCACGAACAGGCCGCCGGCACCAAGCACTTGCGCTTTCTCCTCGCCGACCTCCGCCTTGATGCGCTCTATCGCCTTGTCGCGCTCCGGCCCTTCCGCCAGCTCGGCGAGCTCGTCCGTAATGCGAAACTCGATATTGCCGCCGAGCTGGATGTCGGTTCCGCGGCCCGCCATGTTGGTAGCGATGGTAACGGCGCCGAGGCGGCCGGCCTGGGCGACGATATGCGCCTCGCTCTCGTGGAAACGGGCATTTAGCACCGAATGGCGGATGCCCTCCTTCTGGAGATACTCCGACAGCATTTCCGACTTTTCGATGGAAACCGTGCCGACCAGGACCGGCTGGCCCATCTCCTGGCGGGTGCGGATTTCCTTGGCGATGGCGCCGAACTTGTCGGTGATGTTCTTGTAGAACTCGTCGTCCTCGTCGATCCGCAAGACAGGGACGTTGGTTGGGATCGACACAACGTTCATCTTGTAAATATCAAAGAATTCCGGCGCTTCGGTTGCCGCCGTGCCGGTCATGCCGGCGAGCTTCGGGTACATGCGAAAGTAATTCTGGAAGGTGATCGAAGCGAGCGTCTGGTTCTCCGGCTCGACGCGGACGCCTTCTTTCGCCTCGACCGCCTGGTGCAGGCCGTCGGACCAGCGCCGGCCTTCCATCATGCGGCCCGTGAACTCGTCGATGATGACAATCTTGTCGTCCTTGACGATGTAATCGATGTCCCGCTTGAACATCTTGTTGGCCTTGAGGGCCTGGTTCAGGTGGTGAACCGTCTGCGTATTGGCGATGTCGTAGAGGTTGGTGCCCTCGATCAGGCCGGCGGCCTCGAGCATGCGTTCGGCCTTCTCCGTGCCATCCTCGGTGAGGACGATCGACTTCTGCTTCTCGTCCTTTTCGTAGTCGGCTTCGACGAACTGCTTCACGATGGCGTCGACGCCCGCATAGAGCTCCGACTTGTCGTCGGTCGGGCCGGAGATGATCAAAGGCGTGCGCGCCTCGTCGATCAGGATCGAGTCCACCTCATCGACGATCGCATAGCTGAACGGCCGGTGGACCATCTGGTCGCGGCTGTATTTCATATTGTCGCGCAGATAGTCGAAACCGAGCTCATTGTTGGTCGCGTAGGTGATGTCGGCGTTGTAGGCTTCGCGCCGCTCGAAATCCTGGAGACCGGGGACGATGACCCCAACCGTAAGTCCCAGGAAGTGGTAGATCTGGCCCATCCATTCGGCGTCGCGCTTGGCGAGATAGTCGTTGACCGTGACGACGTGCACGCCCTTGCCAGGCAGCGCGTTGAGATAGGTGGCGAGCGTCGCCACCAGCGTCTTGCCTTCGCCGGTCTTCATCTCGGCGATTTCGCCGCGATGAAGGGCGATGCCGCCGATCAGCTGGACGTCGTAATGGCGCTGGCCGAGAGTCCTTTGGGCTGCCTCGCGCACGGTCGCGAACGCCTCGGGCAGCAGGTCGTCGAGCTTGGCGCCGCTCGCCAGGCGCTGCCGGAACAACTCCGTTTGGCCGCGCAGCTCATCGTCACTCAAAGCGCTGATCGTCGGCTCGAAGGCATTGGTCGCCTCGACGATCTTGCCCAGGGAGCGGACATAGCGGTCGTTAGCCGATCCAAAGATGGTCTTGGCCAGTGCGGCGATCATGCAAATTCCCAGTCAAATCGAAGGAGCGCCCTCGCCTTCGATTGGCGGAGTTGGCCCTCTATGGCGAAAGTCGCGGGCGATGTAGGATTGGGCCTATGGCAAGTCAATTGAACCTGACCGGCGGCTGCCTGTGCGGCGCGGTCCGGTTTCGCCTGAAAAGCACGCCTTTCGACCCCGGTTGGTGCCATTGCCGGACCTGCCAGCTCAATAGCGGCACGCCGGCAATGGCGTTCGCGAGCGTGCCCGAAGGCGATTGGGTCGCCGAGCGTGGTGCAGACAGGATCCGAACCGTGCCTTCCAGCAGCTTCGGCCATCGCGCTTTTTGCGGGGCATGCGGGACACCGCTCTACATGCAAGTCGACTTCCAGCCCGAGACCGTGGATTTCAGCATCGCGACACTGGATGAGCCGGACAAGGTGGAGCCCGGCTTTCACATTTTCTGGGGCAGCAAGGTTGTCTGGTTCAATCCAAGCGATAATCTGCCGCGCTATCTGAGATTTCGCCCGGATACACGAGGGCTGGAGGGGACCGAGCCGCCGGAGTCACTTACCTTATCCCTGATCGGCACCAGGCTGAGCGGAAGCCTGGAGATTGCCCTCCGGCCATTGCTGGATGTGGCTGCGCGGGGCGGCGCCGACCTTCTGCGCGATCGGCTGGCCGCCCTTGAACAGCAGCATGGTCGGAATGCCGCGGACGCCGTAGCGGCCCGGCGTGTCGGGATTTTCATCGATGTTCAGCTTCACGATGTCGACTTTGTCGCCGATCTCGCCGGCGATTTCCTCAAGCGCCGGCGCGATCATCTTGCACGGGCCGCACCATTCGGCCCAGAAATCGACCAGGACCGGCTTCGACGCCCCCAACACCTCGGTTGCAAAGTCCTGGTCGGTGACGCTGCGGGTAGCCATGAGTCGAGTCTCCTTGGAGCAAGTCGAGACGCATATGGGGGCTCGTTTCCCCGTGCTCAACAGGCGAGCGGAATAAGATACGGACCAGCGGTGTAAAGGAGGCTCACTTCAACCACGCGGCCCGGAAAAATCACCCGTAATGCCTCTGCGTAGGCGGCCATCTGGGCCAGATGGGCACGCGGCACGTCCTGCTCGCTCGCCGGCACTCGAGCACCGGTCTTGAAGTCGATGACCCGGACGCGTCCGGCTTCGACCAACAGCCGATCGACCGTGCCGGCAATTACCCGGCCGTCGTCGAGCGTTGCCGCGATCGGCGCCTCGGCAAGTGAATTGGGTCCGAAGAGGTCGGCAAAGGCCGGATCGGCGACGATGGCGCAGGCGGCCTCGGCAATCTCGAAGCGGCGCGATTCCTCCGGGACGCAGGCGGAGCGTTCGAGCCAGCGCAGCGCTGACTCGCGCCGAACCTCAGGCGCGACGCCCGGCAGCCGCTCGAAGAGACGATGCAGGAGGACGCCGCGGTGGGCAGCTTCGGCCAAAGCCGGCCCGGGGGGCGGAGATGGCAAATCCTCGTCAATGATCGCCGACGGGGCAAGCGGCCGCGGCGGTCGGGCTTCAATGGGCGCCGGGGAACGTGCCCAATCGGGAACGGCCACGGCCGGCATTTTCACTTTGTCTTTCGACCGCTTCGGGCGCGCCGACATCTGCGAGCGATGACGAAGCATGACATGGCCCTCGGCAGGCATGGCGCCCATCTCGATCATCGCCTGATCGACGATCCTGTGCCAGCAATTGGCGGGCCGCGGGTCGGATCCGTCCTTCTTCTCTTTCGGCCTGACGCCGCTGACGATGAGCCGGTCGGCGGCACGGGTTAGCGCGACATAGAGCAGCCGCATATGCTCCTCGCGGTCTCGTCGTTCCTGGGCGAGAATGAACTCCTCGAACGGCGGGCAGCGTTCCTCCTTCTTCGGTCGAAGTAACGGGACGATGCCTGTGCCGCCGACCTCGATTTCGACCGCCAGCGGCGTCCGGCCGAGCCTTGCCGGGTCGGCGGTGGAATCGGCGAGGATGACTACCGGCGCCTCTAGCCCCTTAGCGCCGTGCACGGTCAGGACCCTCACCTCGTTCCCCGCTTGGCCGGGATCGCGTTGCACGTCGACCGTGCCGCGAGAAAACCAGGCAAGGAAGCGATCCAGCGACCCCGTCTCGCTGTGTTCGAAGTCCAAGGCGCTGTTCATCAGCTCGTCGATCGCATCGCGCGCCGCCATGCCGAGGCGGCCGTAAAGCCTGCGACGCCCCTGCATTGGGCCAGTCAGGATCGTCTCCAAGAAACGCGAAGGCGTCGTGAAATCGGCCATGCCGAGCAGGCCGGAGAGGACCTCATAGGCAGCTTGGAATGCGTCGTTTTCGCCTGCCCGTCGCCGCAGTTCCCGCCACAGGCTTGATGCCCGGCCGTAGGCGAGCGAGCGCAACTGGTCCTGGTCCCAGCCGACCAGCGGCGAGACCAACAGGCATGCAAGGCTGAGGTCATCGTTCGGCTGCACCGCGAACTTCACGGCGGCAAGCAGGTCCCGGACGGCAAGCGGTTCATGAAGATGAAGGCGGTCGACCCCGGCGACCGGCACGCCGGCCGAGAACAGCCGAGCTACGATCAGCGCGGCCAGCTCGCCGCGGCTGCGCACCAGCACGAGGATATCGCCTGGCGTGAGCGGGCGGCCGGTCGAGGCAAGCATCGGCGCTTCCTCGACCAGCTGGCGAATGCGTTCGGCCAAGGCGGTGGCGTAATGCCGGTCACGAAGACTGACCCAGCGCTCCTCTCCTTCGTCAGAATCGTCCGGCGATTCCTCGACGGAAAAAGGTTCCCAGAGCTCGACCGTTCCGGGGCGATCGGCATGGTGGGCCACATGCGTTGGCGGCGCTTCGGCCAGAGCCATCGCTTCGTGGCCGACAGTGCCGATCACAGCATCGACGACGTCCAGCACCGCTTGCGCCGACCGGAAGCTGGCGGCGATCGACAGGTCGCGGAACTCGCGAGCCCGGCGGAGATGCGTATCGAGGCTGTCTTCGGCCTCGCGCAATTCGTCGGCGCGGCGGCGAAATTCCTCGCGAGCCGACTGAAACCTTTTGGGATCGGTGCCCTGGAAACCGTAGATCGCCTGCTTGAGGTCGCCGACCATGAATAAGGTGCGGTGACGCTCCTCGCTTTCGCTGAGGCCGCTGAAAAACTCCTCGACCAGCAGCCCGACGATCTCCCATTGCGCGGCATTGGTGTCCTGTGCCTCGTCGACCAGCACATGGTCGATCTGACGGTCGAGCTTGAAGCGGACCCAGTCGCCCATGCCCGGCTTCTTCAGCAGGGACCGAGTCCATTCGATGAGATCGTTGAAGTCGGCGACTCCGGACACGCGCTTGGCCTGCGCATAGGCTCCGGCAAAGGCCTTTCCCGCACGCAGCCCCGCGGCCATGTCGGCGGCGAGCCTGGCCCGGCTCCTGAGGCTACGCAAGCCCGCCAGCCACTCGGCGAACGTCGCCGCAAGCTCGACATAGGCCGGTTCCGCGGCGAGCTGCTTGGCGGACGGCTTGCAGATCTCGCCGGCCTTGGTGACGATGCATTCGCCGAGCTCGTCCAATTGAAGGGCTCGCTCCTGCGGAGACGACCCCAGCCAAAATTCAAGGTGGCCAACGATCGTCGTGGCCTTGGAGCCGCCGCCCCAGGCCCGGTTGGCGGCAAGCAGTCGTTGCAACAGAAGCCGGTCGAACGCGCCGTCAGCGCAGGACGCGGCGATAACATCCTCGATTGGGGCCTCGGGCAATCCCAGCAGCTCGCGCAGCGCCGGCTCGATCGATTCTCGCGATCCGATTGCCTGGAGTGCCTCAGCGCGGCGCGCGCAGGCTTGCAGATATTCGACCGCCCCGGCCTCGCCGAGGCGGCGGCTCAAACACTGCACGTCGCAGATCAGCGCCTCGTCGCCAGCGCTCTCGGCATCAGCCATCAGCCCTGCCAGCGTCAGCCGCACCAGCTCCTGCTCGGCCCGGCCCTCTATCGGCTGGAAACCTGGCAGGATCCCCGCTTCTTCGGGGAAAGCCGCGAGCAGCGACTGGGCAAAGCTGTGGATCGTCTGGATCTTCAATCCGCCGGGGCAATCGAGCACCTTTGCGAAGAGCCGCCGCGCGCCGTCGCGCGTGACCGGGTCGGTGGACTCTCCCAGATTGGCAAGATCGGTCGCCAGCTCGATGTCTTTGAGGCGCACCCATGCAGCAAGCCGGTTGCCGATCCTATTGGCCATTTCGGCGGCCGCCGCCCTGGTGAAGGTCAGGCAAAGGATCGATTCCGGCGGCGCACCCTGGAGCAACAAGCGGAGCACGCGCGCGGTGAGCACCTGCGTTTTGCCGGTGCCGGCCGAAGCGGAGAGTGCAGCGTGGACCGTGGGATCCGATGCCAGCGCCTGCTCGTCCTTGAGCTCGGGCAATATCCTGAAACGCGCGCTCATGCAGCTTCCAAAGCGGTGCCGAACGCCATAGAGGGTGACGCATGACCGACAGCAATGATGATCTCGACACAGCCACTGAAGAACGCCGCGCCAAGCTGGTGAAAGC
>JBKPSK010000109.1:0-11881 GCA_046734995.1 Pseudomonadota bacterium | reverse complement strand
ACGCAAGATCGGTCCGGCCAGGGCGGCCTATTCCAGCGTCATTGTGCCGATCATCGCCATGACCGTCTCGACCCTGTTCGAGGGTTATCGCTGGAGCCTGCTGGCTGGGCTCGGCGCGGCGCTGGCGCTCGGCGGCATGCTGATCGCCATGGGTGATCGCACGAAGCCGGTACCGGCCCCCGACGCTGCTTAGTCGGCCTTCGCGTCGGGCCTCGTGAATCATGGCAAAACGTTCCGGCTCGCGCGCCGCACCCTCCCCGTTTTGGGCAGCCTGACGCAGGCAAGATGCAATGCACAGCAGCTTGCTTGCCGCTGAGGCCAGCGGTCCTTAAGTCGCTGATCCCATGTCCGATGCCCGCATCAACCCCGAAGCACCGCCACCACCAGAACATGTCGCCGTTTTCCGCAAGGATTACCGGCCGCCCGACTGGCTGGTGCCCCAAGTTACACTCGACGTCGCGCTCAATCCTGACAGGACCATCGTCCGTGCTACCCTGAAAGTAGAGCGCAACGGCGATCACGATCGTCCGCTGCGGCTTGCGGGCAGCGAGCTTGAGCTTTTGTCCGTGTCTGGCGGCGAATGGTGGATGGACGATCAGACGCTGGTCATCGCAGTGGATGGCGATCGCGCCACGATCGAAACCGAAGTCGCCATCCATCCCGCCGCCAACAGCAAATTGATGGGTCTTTACGAGTCTGGGGGCATCCTCTGCACACAATGCGAAAGCGAAGGCTTTCGGCGGATCACCTACCATCCCGACCGGCCCGACGTGCTCTCGCGCTACAGGATACGAATGCGCGCAAATAAATCCCGCTATCCTGTGTTGCTCGCCAACGGCAATTGCCTGGCCAGCGGCAACGACGCAGATGGGACTCACTGGGCCGAGTGGGAAGATCCATTCCCCAAGCCCAGCTATCTGTTCGCGATGGTCGCAGGCGAGCTGAAGCCCAACCGCGACCGGTTCACAACCATGAGCGGGCGCGCTGTCGATCTCGCCATCTGGGTGCGCGAATCCGATTTGCCGCGCACGGCACACGCCATGGCCAGCCTTAAGCAAGCCATGGCCTGGGACGAAGAACATTTTGGCCGAGAATATGACCTCGCCCAGTTCAACATCGTCGCCGTAGACGACTTCAATTTCGGCGCGATGGAGAACAAGGGCCTCAACATCTTCAACTCGCGCTATGTGCTGGCGGACACGGCGACGGCGACCGACGCCGACATCGATGCGGTGGCCGGCGTCGTCGCCCATGAATATTTCCACAATTGGTCGGGCAATCGCGTCACCTGCCGCGACTGGTTCCAGCTGAGCCTCAAGGAAGGCTTCACTGTCTTCCGCGACCAGAGCTTTTCGGCCGACATCGGCTCGGCGGCGGTCAAGCGCATCGACGACGTGCGCCTCCTGCGGGCGGTGCAGTTCCCCGAGGACAGAGGGCCGCTGGCGCATCCCGTCCGGCCCGATTCCTACATGGAGATTACCAACTTCTACACGGCCACCGTCTACAACAAGGGCGCCGAGCTGATCCGGATGATGCACACGATTCTCGGCCCAGAGAAGTTCCGCGCCGGCACCGATCTCTATTTCGACCGGCACGACGGGCAGGCGGTGACCTGCGAGGATTTCGTCAAGGCGATGGAGGATGCCAGCGGCATGGATTTGTCGCTCTTCCGCCTCTGGTACGAGCAGGCGGGCACGCCGAAAGTCACGGCGCGGCTTGAGCATGACAAAGGTTCGCAGACTGCAACACTTCACCTGTCGCAATCGACGTCGCCGACTCCCGGTCAGGATGTCAAGCAGCCAATGCCGATCCCGCTAAGGACCGCTTTGGTCGGCGCGGACAGCGGCGCGGAGCTGGACGAAGAACGGCTGATCCTGCTCGACCGGGAGCAGGCAAAGGTCGAGTTCCTCGGCGTCCGCGAGCCGCCGTTGCTGTCGATCAACCGCGGCTTCTCGGCGCCGGTCATCGTCGAGGCCGAGCGCCAGCGTGGCGAGCTCGAGAAACTGGCCGCCTTCGATCCTGATCCTTTCGCCCGATACGAAGCTATGCAGGAGCTGATGCTGCGGGTGCTGATTGCCGGCGCCAAGGGCGAGCCGGCTGACCCGCAGCCGGTGATCGCGGCGTTTCGGGAAACCTTGACCTCAAACACGCTGGATGCGGCATTCAAGGGCGAGGCGCTGCTCGTCCCGTCAGAAAGTTTGATCGGCGACCGCATGGAGACGGTGGACCCGGACTCCATCCACGCCGCGCGCGAGGCGCTGCGCGACGCGGTCGGCCAGGCCCTGTCGCGCGAGCTAGGTGAGGCTCAGCGGGCAGACGCTGCGGGCGATGACCTCAGCCCGGGTGCCAAGGGCATCCGGCGGGTCAAGACGGTGGCGCTGGCGCTGCTGGCGGCCGGCGATTCCGCGTCGGGTGCGCCGCTGGCAAAGGCACAATATGACGGAGCCGACAATATGACCGACCGTCAGGGGGCGCTTGGTGTTCTTGCATCGCTGGATGCGATGGAGCGGCCGCAGGCATTGGAAGATTTTTACGATCGCTATCGGACCGACACGCTGGTCATCGACAAATGGTTCGCGTTGCAGGCCACCGCGCAACGCGCCGATACACTGGAGCAGGTTCAAAAGCTGGCGGGCCATCCCGATTTCACCCTGTCCAATCCGAACCGCGCCCGGGCGCTGATCGGCGCCTTCGCCATGAATCAATGGGCCTTCCATCGGCGTGACGGCGAAGGCTACCGGTTCCTCGCTGACATGATCATCGCCATCGACAAATTAAATCCGCAGGTGGCGGCGCGATTGGTGCCGTCGCTCGGCCGCTGGCGCCGGTTCGCTGAGGATCGGGCGGTGAAGATGCGTACCGAGTTGGAGCGTATTCTCCAGGCGCCGAAATTGTCGAAGGACGTCTACGAGCAGGCGAGCAAGTCGCTGGCCTAGGGAGTTCCGCGAAATAATGCTTCTGCGGTGCCTTAGCCGCCGATCCATTTGGCGACTTCGAGTGCCACTTCGTTCGCCGCGTCGTTGAGCGCCGGCCCGACCGTTCTGGCGGTGCCGTCGGCAGGGGCGCGCGCCTCAAAGCGACGGGTTTCGACCCGCGAGCCGCCAGCGGTCGACAGTGCCGCATCGTAACGGACGAGGACGCTGCCTTCGCCGGCTTCATAGCCGAACCGCGACAATTGCCCGCTGACGATCAGGCCCGGATCGAGAGCTGGCTGCCTGGGATCGATGACAACGCGCGAGGTGGTGCGCACCACCGTTTCCTGAAGCAGGTCCTGGAACAGGCGATCAGGCGTGTCGACCCACTGGAGGCCCTTGATATAGGCGACCGCAGTTGGCCCGATCTGCGCCGGAACGCGAACTCCCCGCAATTCCTTCGGGACGACCGGCGTGGCAATGCTTACCGCTTCGCCTGCATTGGCCGAACGCACGATGGATTGCGGCGCGCCGACCGCGGGGCTGAGTGTCAGCAAAGTCGGCGGCGGCTTCGGACCGCCGCCCAACAGGGCGCAGGCACCGAGCGAACATGCGGCGGCCGCGGCCAGGGTAGCTCGCAACAAAGTTCTCATTTGCCGTTCCTCGGCTTGTAATCGGGAAGTTTCTCTGGCCCGAGAGCGCTGCCAACACCGCCTTGGTCTACGCGCTCGGTGAGAGCGGTCATTGCCCCTGAGAGCTCGCGCAGGTCGCGGACCAAGGCATTGGCTTCCGGCAACGTGTTCTTCGAGAAGTTCTGAATGCCCGGCCGGGCATCGGTGATCATCGAATCGAGACTGTCGGCGGCATGCTGGACACCGGCAATCGCCTTGCGCAGGTCTTCCGCCGCCGGCTTGCCTTGCTCGTTGACCAGCTGGTTGGTGCTGTCGGCGAGCACGCCAACCCGCTGTGCCGCGACGCCGGCGTCGCGCGCGGCGATGCGTGCGTCACCTATAGCGTCCGCGAGGTCGGGCGCGCGTTCAGCAAGTACCTTGGTCGTCTTGTCGACATTCTCGAGGATGTCGGAGATCGAATTCTGATTCTGGTCACTCAGCAATTCAGTCAGGCGTTCGGTCAGGCGCTGGATTCGGTCAATCAGCTCTGGCGCCGAGTTGAGAAGGGCGCCAAGTCCGCCGGATGTGGCGGGTATCACCGGGCAGCCTTGCGGGCCGATCTGGGTCAATGGCCGGGCGCCGCGCACCGCGCCGTCCAGCTGGATTTCAGAGACGCCGGTAAAGCCGACGCCCTTGATCTGCGCAGTCGTGCCCTGGAGAACCGGCGTCTTCTCGTCGACCTCGATTCGAACCCAAACGAATTCCGGCCGCTCAGGAAGCAGCGAAATCTCGGTGATCTGGCCGACCGGCACGCCTGAGAAGCTGACTGACGATCCCTTGTTGAGCCCGCCTACGCCCTGCGCGAAGTAAATATCGAAGCATCGGCGCTGCTCACCGGAAAGGCCGGCGATCCAGACGATGAAAAGGCCCAGTCCTGCCAGCAGGGCGAGGACGACAGAACCAACCAGCACATAGTTGGATCGGGTTTCCATGATCCGTCGGTGCCCCCTTTACGCCGCCGCCGCTGCTCGCCCGCGCGGTCCGTTAAAATATTCTTGAATCCAAGGATGGTCCAAAGCCAGCAATTGTTCAATCGTCCCGACCGCTACGACTTTCTTGTCCGCCAGAACCGCTACCCGGTCGCAGATGGCGTAAAGGGTATCGAGGTCGTGTGTGATAAGGAACACGGTCAGGTCGAGCTTGTCGCGCAGCGATAGGATGAGCTCATCGAAATTCTGCGCGGCAATCGGGTCGAGCCCTGCAGTCGGCTCGTCGAGGAATAGCAATTCCGGATCCAGCGCCAGCGCGCGCGCCAGCCCGGCGCGCTTGACCATGCCGCCTGACAGTTCCGCCGGATATTTCGGACCGGCATCGGGCGGCAGGCCGGCCATGGCGATTTTGTAGCTGGCGATCTCGTCCATCAGCTTGGGCGTCAGGTGGAAATATTCGCGCAAGGGGACTTCGACATTTTCGGCGACCGTCAGGGTCGAGAACAGTGCGCCAGCCTGGAACAGAATTCCCCACCGCCGGCGGATGTTCTTGGCCTCGTCCTCGTCGCGCCCGATCATGTTCTCGCCGAAGACCTTTATTTCGCCCGTTTCGGGCGTCTGCAGCCCGATGATCGAGCGCATCAGCACCGACTTGCCGGTGCCCGAACCGCCAACGACGCCGAGAATCTCGCCGCGCTTGACGTCCAGGTCGAGTCCGTCGTGGATGACCTGCTCGCCTTGTTCGCCGAACGCGTTGCGCAATCCGCGAATGCAAATAATGGCCTTCTCGCCCTCGGGAAGTATGGGTGAATTGCTCATCCCCACCCCACGCTCGTGAAGAACACGGCGAACACCGCGTCGATGACGATCACCAGGAAGATCGCCTGGACGACGGCGGCCGTGGTCTTGAGGCCAACCTGTTCGGCATCGCCCTCGACCAGCATGCCCTGGAAGCAGCCGACCAGTCCGATGATGAAGCCGAACACCGGGGCCTTGATCAGCCCGACCCAGAGGTCCGTGATGGGAATCACCTCCTGCAGCCGCTGGACAAAGGTCAGTGGCGGAATGGCGAGGTCGATCCAGACATAAATGCCGCCGCCGAGGATCGCCATGATCATGGCATAGAAGGACAAGAGCGGCATCATGATCACCGCCGCCATCATCCTGGGAATGACCAAGGCCTCGAGCGGCGATACGCCGATCGTGCGCATAGCGTCGATTTCCTCGGTCAGCTTCATCGTCCCGAGCTGTGCGGCGAAGGCGCTGCCCGACCGGCCGGCGACCATGATGGCGGTCATCAGCGTGCCAAGCTCGCGAACCGTGATCCGGCCGATGAGGTTGATCGTGTAGATCTCTGCGCCGAACTGTCGCAGCTGAACCGCTCCCTGCTGACCGATGACGATGCCGATCAGGAAGCTCATCAGGCCGATGATGCCGAGTGCGCGGACGCCCACCAGATCGAAGCGCTGGACAACCGCGTTCAGCCGGAAGCGCTGCTGCGGCCGCTTGAATACGTTCCAGAAGCCGAGCAGGGTCGCTCCGAAAAAGTTGAGCAGGCCATAGAGAACCCGTCCCGCATCGACGACATATTCGCCAAGCTCAGCAATTGTTCGGCCAAAGCCCGAGCCTTCCTCTTCAGGGATGACACGTGTCGGCTTGTCGGCCTGGCGGACCTGTTCCAGCAGGCCCTGAACGTCTTCGTTGCCGCCGACGACCGTGGCGCCGCGATCACGGACGGCGCGATAGACTAGCCAGGCGCCGACCGTGTCCATCTTGGTGACGCCAGACAGGTCGATGGTCATGCCGTCGGGCATTAGACCGATCTCGCGCTCGGTAGTCGCCGCGCGGGTGATCGTCAGGGTGCCGACGCATCGGTAGATGCGCTCGGGCGAATGCTCATCCCCCTTCTGATAACCCCGGGTCGCCATGCCCCGCGGAGACTGCTCGAATTCAGGGGCTCGGGCAAGTGCCGCGCGGAGCCAGTCCGGGGGACTGGCGAACACGGCGCTCGGACAACTCGCCACTTTCCTGCCGAACTTTGTCCCTTATAGGCTTCGCGATCATGCCCGCTGAACCGATCTCCGTTCCTGTGCTCGTGCTGGTTGGCGCAAACCCGGCCCGGGTCTTCGGCCTCGATGCCGAAACGCGGGCGTGCCGGCTTGCCGCCAAGGCGGGCATGGGCTGTGCCCGATCAGTCGAAATGGGGCGCGCCGCGGTGCTCGCCGATCTCGGCTTTGCTTGGGATCCGGCATGGCTCAGTGCGATCAGGGACCGGCCGGGCGCGGCGCTGATGCTCGGCGACCGCGCCGTGCTGGCAAACGTTCCCGCTGGCCATGACCATTCGCTGATTTTGCAGGCGATGGAATCCGCATTGCCGTGGCAAGGGCAGGGGTTCGAGCTGATCGACTCCAACTCCGCCGAGCTCAGTTATGCGGAACTGCGCAAGCGTGACCGGCCATTCGTGCTGCCACTAGATCCATCCAATACTGAACCTGTCGAGCGCGCTGCTTATGACGCCAGCTACAAGGGCGTGACCGACATCCTGACGCTTTATCTTTGGCGCAAGCCCGCCTTCTATCTGACCCGCTGGGCGGCGCAGGCGGGGATGACGCCGAACCAGGTGACCCTGATCGGCGCCGTCCTGTGCATCGCGACTTTCTGGTTGTGGCTGAAAGGCCAATATTGGCCCGGCGTTGTCACCGGCTTCGGCTTCATGGTGCTCGACACGGTCGACGGCAAGCTCGCACGTTGCACTGGCCAGTCGTCGAAATGGGGCAATATCTTCGACCATGGCCTGGACCTCGTCCACCCGCCATTCTGGTGGTGGGCCTGGGCCGAAGGGCTCAACTACTACGGCAATTCGTTCGAAACCGTCTACAAAGTGCTGATCATCTCGGCGATTGTCGGCGGCTACATTGTCCAGCGCGTGATTGAGGGCATCTTCATGCGCAGGTACGGCATGCACATCCATGTCTGGCGGCCGATCGACAGCAAGTTCCGGCTCATAACCGCTCGCCGGAACCCGAACATGATCATCCTCGTCGCATCGCTGCTCATCGGCAGGCCGGGGATGGGCCTGGAGCTGGTGGCGCTGTGGACACTGATTTCGCTCATCTTCCACGCCGTCCGCCTCGCCCAGGCCAATGCGGCCGCCGAGAGGGGCCGGATTCCGGTCAGCTGGCTGGCATGACCAAGTGGACCGCACTGCTGCTCGCCGGCTCGCGGCCCGGCGGCGACCCGTTCGCTGAACGCTACGGTGCCGAAATGAAGGCACTGATCTCGATCGCCGGCAAACCGATGGTTTTGCGGCCGCTGCGCGCGTTATTGGCCAGTGAGCGGATCGCCAATGTCCGCCTCCTGACGCAGGAGCCGGACAGGATTGCCGCCGTGCTGCCAGACGACCCTCGCTGGTCGGTCGAGCCGTCGAGCGGGACGATTGCCGAAACGCTGGAGGCCATTTGCAATGCCCGGGCGGCCCGATGGCCATTGTTGGTTACGACGGCCGACCACGCCCTGCTCGATGCGGCTATGATCGACCAGTTTTGCATTGACGCTGATGGCGTTGATCTCGGCATCGGTGTCGTGGCGAAAAGCGCTTTGCTGAAGCGCCTGCCGCAGTCGCGGCGGACCTGGGTCGGCTTTCGCCGCGGCCGGTACACGGGCGCCAATCTGTTTGCCTTCGGCTCGCCCAAGGCGCTCAAGGCTGTCGCCTTGTGGCGCTCGGTTGAGCAGGACCGCAAGAAGGGCTGGCGGCTGCTGTTGGCGCTTGGCTGGCCAGGACTGCTCGGCCTGCTGCGGCTACGAACGCTCGATCAGACACTCGATGCAATGGGTCGCAGGCTGGGCCTTACGCTGCGCGCCGTGCGTCTCGATAACCCGCTGGCCGCCGTCGACGTCGACAAGCCCGAGGATTATGAGCTGGTCACCGCCATACTGGAGAAGCGCGGGTGACGGACCTTGCCATCTACGACATGGACAGGACGGTCACGCGTCATGCGACCTACACGCCATTTCTGCTGCATTGCGCGCTGCGCCGGGCGCCTTGGCGGCTGCTGCTCCTGCCGTTCGTCATCCTGTCGATGCTTGCCTATGCGCTGAAGCTCATCGACCGTGGTCGCCTGAAGGAGATCAACCATCATCTTCTGCTTGGCCATCGCCGGCACCCGGACGAGCTTATGCCGCTTGTCGATAGCTTCGCGCGTGAGACAATCGCCTCCAACATCCGCCCGGGAGCCAAAGCGGCGATCACCCGCGACAAGGCAGAGGGCCGGCGGGTGGTGATGGCGACGGCCAGCTATCGGCTTTATGCCGACGCTATCGGCCGCCTGCTCGGCTTCGATGACGTGATCGGCACCGGATCGATCATCGGCCTCGACGAGCGGGTCCATGCGAAGATCGACGGCGAGAATTGCTACGGCCCGGCGAAGCTCAGGATG
This sequence comes from Pseudomonadota bacterium, assembly GCA_046734995.1. Lineage (GTDB taxonomy): Bacteria > Pseudomonadota > Alphaproteobacteria > Sphingomonadales > Sphingomonadaceae > Sphingomicrobium. Next base: position 2,933 of record JBKPSK010000109.1, on the reverse strand, counting down.
GTCGCCGACTGGGTGGACAAGAGCGGTCTCATGCCTGGCCACGTTCGCTTTTATTCCGACCATGCCAGCGATGCGCCGGTGTTCGAGTGGGCCGACGAGCCGGTGGCGGTGAATCCCCACGCGCGCCTTGCGCGCCTGGCGGCGGAGCGCGGCTGGAAGGTTGAAGACTGGCGCTAGTTCAGACGGCGCGAAGGGCGTTGTCGAAATCGGCGATGAGGTCGTCGGGATCCTCGACGCCAATCGAAATCCGCACCAGATTGTCCGTGATGCCGAGCGCCTGCTTGCGCTCATCCGGCACTGACAGATGGGTCATCGCCGCCGGCAGGCTGCAGAGGGTTTCGGTGCCTCCGAGGCTGACGGCGAGATGGGCGATCTGCAGCGCGTCCAGGAAGGCGAAGGCCTCCTTCTCGCCGCCCTTCAGATAGAGCGAGAAAGTCGATCCGGCGCCGGTGCAGTGGCGCTTGAAAATGTCGGCCTGGCGCGATCCTTCCTCAAGGAATCCCAGATATCCAACGTTCTCGACTTTCGGATGGTCGCGCAGGAATTCGCAGACCTTGGCCGCGTTCTCGCCGGCGCGGCTCATTCTCAACTCGAGCGTCTCAAGGCTCCGCAGGAGCATCCAGGCCGTATTAGGATCGCAGATGCCGCCCATGACGTTGCGCATCATGCGGACCTTGTCGATCAGCGCCCGCTGACCGACTAAGGACCCGGCGACGAGGTCGCTGTGCCCGCCTGCATATTTGGTCAGGCTGTAGACACTGATGTCGGCGCCCTGCGCCAGCGGCTTGGCCCACAAGGGGCCAAGGAAAGTGTTGTCGATGGCGATCGGCGGCAATTCTGCTTCGCCCTGGAACGCGGCTGCGCGGGCGGCGTGCACTGCTTCGACGTCGACCAAAACATTGGTCGGATTAGCCGGGCTTTCGAGGTAGATAAGCGCGACGCGGCCCTTGGCCTTGGCGCGGGCCAGCACGTCGTCGAGCTCCTCGCGCGTCGCACCGGCCGGGAAGTCGACATAATGCACGCCGAACTGCGTCAGGATCTTGTCGATGATCGTCTCGGTAGCCGCATAGAGCGGGCCGGAATGGACGACGACGTCGCCCGGCCGGACGAGCGCCAGCAGCAGGGTAGCGATGGCAGTCATACCGCTGGAGAACGTCAGCGCGGCCTCGGCCTCCTCCCAGATCTGCAGGCGGTCTTCGAGGATCTCCTGGTTGGGGCCGTTGAAACGGGAGTAAACCAAACCCTCGGCGGTGCCCCCGCCGGGCCTTCTGCCGGTGATCCCCTCGAAGAAGCGCTTGCCGTCGGCCGCCTTTTCGAAAACGAAGGTGGAAGTCAGGAAGATCGGGGCCTTGAGCGATCCTTCCGACAGCGCCGGGTCGAAACCGTAGCCCATCATCAGTGTCGCAGGCTTCAATTTGTGATTGCCGATGGTCGTCGGCGTCTGCTTGGGCGGCCGCTTCGTGGACGGCATCGGATCATATTCGTCGGACACGTAATTCTCCCGTTCGCCGGGCGCCTTAGCGCCATGGCACAACGAAGGCCAATTGATCAGCCGGAGAGGCCGATAAGGCTTACTTGTCTTCCGTACGTGGGCTCGCCGGAGTGAGTGGCCCGCCGGTAGCTGTAGAAACGCTCCGGCAGGGCATAGGTGTCGAGCCCGAGCGCTTCGACCCTGTAAATGCCCGCCGCTGCCAGTCGGAAGACGATATAGGCCTCAAGATCAAAATGCGGCTTGCCCGACGGCCCTTCGGTTAAGAAGCGTTCGTTTTCTGGACCGAAATACATCAGCAGGGTTCGGAAGCTGTCGTCGACCTCGTAGTTGCGCGCGGCGATTGCCGGGCCGACAGCGGCGGCGATGCGGTCGCGGCGCGCGCCGAGTTTCTCCATGGCGGCAATCGTCGCTTCGTTGACGCCTGCCGTCGCTCCGCGCCAGCCCGCGTGGGCGGCGCCGACGACTCCCGCCGCGGCGTCCGCAAAGAGCACCGGCGCGCAATCGGCGGTGAGGACTCCAAGCAGGAGCCCTGGATTATCGGTCACCAGGCCGTCGGCATGCGGCCGATTGTCGTCAGGCCAGCCTCCGGCTTCGACGACATAATTGGAGTGGATCTGATGGACAGTCACCAACCGCGCGCCGGGAAGCACGGCATCGACCGCCCGTCGCCGGTTCTCGATAATGGCATCGCGGTCATCGCCGCTGCCCCAGCCGACATTGAGGCCGGCGACCACGCCTCGCGACACGCCACCGACACGCCCGAGGAAGCCATGCGGTACCCCGTCGAGCGCAGTTGCGCGGACAACGTCGACGCCCGTCAGGCTTCCGACGGTCAAAGCGGCCGCCGCATGACGATATCCTCGTCGGCATGGCTGCCGACGAGGAACGCGTACCGTCCTTCGGCGACGAACCCCCAGCGTTCGTAGAATTTTCGCGCGCGATGATTGTCCACGAAAACCGACAGATAAAGATCGTCGCCGCCGCGCCGTCCCGCCTCGTCGATCACCCATTGCATCATCGTGTCGGCGAGCCCCTTTCCCTGCCAGGCCTCGAGCAAATAGAATTGTCTCAGTTCGACGGCGACTCCCCGCGGCTCGAACGGCAAATGCGGCGGACCGACCTTCGCATAGCCGATCGCCTGGCCTTCATCCTCGACGATCAGGACCGCGAACTCAGGGTCGGCGAGTTCTTGACGCCATTGCTCCTCGCCATGGGTGACCAGGAATAGCGCCAGGTCCGACGCGTCGTACAGATGCCCGAATGTCGCGGTGAACGTTTCGGTGCCGAGCTTCGACAGGCTCGGAGCGTCGTCGGTCCCGGCGATTCGGAAGCTGACGCTCATGCCGCGAACCCCGTCGGCTCGGGCCAGCTGGGCGCTCGCATCGCCATAACCTTAAACAGTTCGCCCATAGCGTCCCTGCTGCAGAGCCGGTCGACGGCC
>JBKPSK010000108.1:0-9322 GCA_046734995.1 Pseudomonadota bacterium | reverse complement strand
TCGCGGCCGTGCGTGATCCATACTTCGCTCGGCGCGACCTCGCGGATCGTCTGGGTCAGCTCATCCCAGTCGGCATGGTCGGAGATGACCAAGGGCAACTCGACATTGCGCTGGCGCGCGCGCTGGCGAATGCGCATCCAGCCGGAGGCCATGGCGGTGATCGGCTCGGGCAGCCGCCGCGACCAGCGGTCGTTGAGTGCGCCCGGCGGGCAAAGGATGATGCGGCCCTGTAGCTCGGCCTTGGGCACCCCCGTTGCCAGCCTTAGCTCACCAAGCGGCACTCCCAGCTCCTCATAGAGTCGGCACAGCCGCTCCAGCGCTCCGTGGATGTAGATCGGCTCCTCATGCCCGCGCCCGCGCAGCTCGGTGATCAGCCGCTGCGCCTTGCCAAGCGCATAGGCGCCGACCAGCACACAGCGATCCGGCTCGGCGTGCAGCCGGTGCAGCAGCCGGTCGACCTCGCTGCCGGTGTCTGGATGCTTGAAGACCGGCAGGCCGAAAGTCGCCTCGGTGATGAAGATGTCGCAGGGCGTGACGACGAACGGCGCGCAGGTCGGGTCTGGCCGGCGCTTGTAGTCGCCGGAAACGACCACCCTTTCACCCTTATGCTCCAGCACGATCTGCGCCGATCCCAGCACATGTCCGGCGGGGACGAAGCTGACGCCGACGCCATCGATGCGTGTCGCCTCGCCATAAGCCATTGGCCGGCCGTTCTGCTCGCCGTAGCGGCAGTCCATGATCGCCAGCGTCTCGGCCGTCGCCCAAACTTCGCCATGACCGCCGCGGGCATGGTCGCCGTGGCCGTGGGTGATGAGCGCGCGCACCTTGGGGTGCGCCGGGTCGATCCAGGCGTCGGCCGGACGCACATAGATACCGTCGGGAAACGGCTCGATCCAGGAACCTAAGCGGGCCATTGCGGCATTATAGCTCCAGACTCGCGGACCGGTTCCGCTTGAGGCATGGAGGCGATCATGGACCTGGGCGGAATCAACCTGTTCGCGATGGAAGTCATCGGCGCCATCATCCTCCTGGCGATCATCCTTTGGGCGGTGATGCGCACGCGCAGCAAGGGCAAAGAGACGAGCAACCCAACCACCGAGCGCGCGACGCGCGAATTGTACGAGGAAGAAGAGCGGCGCCGCAAAGACGGGATCGACGACCGCTGAGCAAAACGGCGCTCCCGCCGGTCGTCGAGCGCTGGTTCGCCTCGCGCGGCTGGCATCCGCGCCGCCACCAGCTGGAGATGCTCGAGCGGGCGCGGGCGGGGAGAAGCGCGCTGCTGGTCGCCGCTACCGGCGCCGGCAAGACGCTGGCGGGTTTCCTGCCCACCATCTGCGACCTTGTCGAAAATCCGGGTGAAGGGCTGCATACGCTGTACATCTCGCCCCTGAAAGCACTGGCGGTCGATGTCCAGCGCAACCTTTTGTCACCGATCGAGGAGATGGGCCTCCCAATCCGCGTCGAGACCCGCACCGGCGACACGCCATCCGATCGCAAGGCGCGACAGCGCGTCCGCCCGCCGCAAATCCTGCTGACCACGCCGGAAAGTCTCAGTCTCCTCCTCTCTTATCCCGACAGCGAGCTTTTGTTGGCGGATCTGAAAAATGTGATCGTCGATGAGATCCATGCTTTCGCGCGCGAGAAGCGCGGCGACCTGCTTTCCCTGTCACTCGCACGATTGCAGTGGCTGGCGCCCGACCTACGGCGCGTCGGCTTGTCGGCTACGGTCGCCGACCCCGACGCCTATCGCGGATGGCTCGCCCCGCACGGCGACGAGGACCTGGTCGACCTCGTCATCGGGGAGCCGGGCGCCGACCCCGACCTTTCCATCCTCATCCCGGAAGGCAAGGTTCCGTGGGGCGGCCACAGCGCAGTCTATGCCGCGCCGCAGGTCATGGAGCTGATCGACCGGCACAAGATCACGCTCGTTTTCACCAATACCCGCAGCCTGTGCGAATTGACGTTCCAGGAGCTGTGGCAAGTCAACGACAAGACGCTGCCGATCGGCATCCACCACGGCAGCCTCGACATTGCTGCCCGCCGCAAGGTCGAGGCCGCTGTGGCGGACGGAAGGCTGCGCGCGATTGTCGCCACGGCCAGCCTCGACCTCGGCATCGACTGGGGCGATGTCGAGCTCGTCATCCAGATGGGCGCGCCAAAGGGCAGCTCGCGCCTGCTGCAGCGAATCGGCCGCGCCAATCACCGCCTCGACGAGCCGTCGCAAGGCATGATCGTTCCCGGCAACCGCTTCGAATATTTGGAAGCCCGCGCCGCGCTCGACGCCATCGAGGCGCGCGAGCTCGACCCCGAGAATTTCCGCCCCGGCACCCTCGACGTCCTTGCCCAGCATATACTCGCCATCGCCTGTGCCGGCCCATTCGATGAGGCCGAGCTTCTCGCCGAGATCCAGTCCGCCGCGCCTTATGCGGGCCTCACGCCCGAGCGTTTCACCGAGGTCCTCAACTACATCGCCACCGGCGGCTATGCGCTGAAAGCCTATGACAAGTTCCGCCGGCTGGCGCCCGAAGGCCCCGGCCGCTGGCGGATCACACGCCCCGCCGTCGCGTTCCAGCATCGCCTCAATGCCGGCGTCATCGTCGAACAGCCAATGATGGACGTGCGCTTCCGCGGCGGCCGCAAACTTGGCCGGATCGAGGAGGGCTATGCGTCAACCCTCGCGCCGGGCGACCATATCTTCTTCGCCGGTCTGAGCCTCGAAGTCCTGAGCCTCAAAGACACCGACATCATCGTCCAGGCCAGCTCGAAGCAGGCTCGGCTCGTCACCTACGGCGGCCAACGTATGTCGATGTCGACCCACCTCGCCGACCGCGTCCGCCGCTTCCTCGCCGACCGTGACGAATGGCGCCGCTTCCCCGACGATGTGCGCGAATGGCTCGAGGTCCAGTCCTACCGCTCGCTGCTGCCCGAGCCCGATCAGCTGTTGGTCGAGACCTTCCCGCACGAGAAGCTGCACTTCATGGTCATGTACAGCTTCGAAGGGTGGAACGCACACCAGTCGCTGGGCATGCTGTTCACCCGGCGAATGGAAACGGCGGGCCTGAAGCCACTCGGGTTCGTCGCCAATGACTATGCGCTGGCCGTTTACAGCCTCGAACCGGTCAAGGACCCCCGGCCCCTGCTCTCGCCCGACATACTCGAGCATGAATTCGTGGCTTGGGTCGAGCAGTCTAACCTGCTGAAGCGCGCCTTTCGCGAGGTCGCTGTCATCGGCGGTCTGGTAGAGCGCCAGCATCCGGGCAAACGCAAGACCGGGCGGCAGGTCAGCTTCTCGACCGATCTCATCTACGACGTACTGCGCCGCTACGAGCCCGATCATCTTTTGATGCGCGCCGCCTGGAACGACGCCCGGGCGCGGATGACGGAGCTCGGACGTCTGGCGCGGCTGGTCGACCGGGCGGCAGCGACCATGGTCCATGTCGATCTCGACCGGATCACGCCCATGGCCGTGCCATTGATGGTGATCGTCGGCCGTGAGGGCCTTCCGCCCGGCTCGGCCGATGAGACGCTGTTGTTCGAGGCCGAGGCCCTTGCCGCTGCTGCCATGGACCTGGAAAACGCCGGTTAAGAACCCTGAACCGCCGGCAAACAACCGCCTCAGCTTTCGTTCAAGCGCCGAAATGAAAATGAGGACGCAAAGCGAAGGGGAATGGTCGTGGCGTCACGTTTTTTAATTGGTGGTCTCGTGCTGGCCACCATCCTTGTCGGGCTCGGTTCGGCGGCGCCCGCGCAGGAACGCGCTGGGCGGCTGAAGGCGCTGATGGAACGCGCGCGGGAAAAGAGCTCCTTGCCCAGCGATCCGAGCCCGACGGCGATCACCGCGCCCGGAACCTACCGCTTCCATTTTACCTACGACGGCCTGATCCGCGAATATCTGGTCCATGTTCCGTCAAAGGCTATCGGTCATCCGGCGCCCATGTTGCTGGCGCTTCACGGCGGCGGCGGCGACATGGATTATCAGGCGGAAAACTACGGCCTGATCGAAAAATCCGAGAAAGCCGGCTTCGTCGCCGTCTTCCCGAACGGATATAGCCGTTTTCGCTCCGGCATCCTTGCCACCTGGAACGCCGGCACCTGCTGCGGCCGGGCCGTCGAGCAGAGGATAGACGACGTCGGCTTCCTCAAGGCCGTAGTCGAGCGAGTATCGACTCAAGTGAGCATCGATCGCGGCCGCATCTATGCCACCGGCATGTCGAACGGTGCGCTTATGTCCTATCGCCTCGCCTGCGAGTTGCCGGAGATGTTTCGCGCCATCGCGCCGGTCGCCGGCACCGACAACACCACCGTCTGCAAGCCATCGCGGCCAGTGCCTGTCATCCATTTTCACGCCAGGGACGACAGCCACGTGCTGTTCAACGGCGGTTCCGGCCCGGACGCTTTGACCAAGACCGATTTCACGCCGGTGAACGCGGCCATCGCAAAATGGGTCGCGCTCGATCGGGCCTCGCCCCAGGCGAAGACTGCGCTGTCCGTCCCCGGTGCACGCTGCGAATTGCATGCCGGCGCCGCGCCGGTCGAGCTGTGCGTCACCGAAACCGGCGGACACAGCTGGCCCGGATCGCAATCGCGTCGGGCAAACAGGAGCCCGAGCCAGGCGATCCGCGCCAATGATCTGATGTGGGACTTCTTTTCGTCGCTTAAGTGATTGTTCCGCAACCTGTTCTCGGCGATAGTCGAGCCATGCGAAAGATATTCGTCATGCTTTCAATGACTCCGTTCCTCTCCGGCTGCGTCGTCGCGACAGTGGCCGAGACGGCCGTCGATGTCGCGACCATTCCGGTCAAGGCCGTCTCGGCAGGCGTCGACGCGGCGACCACCAGCCAGTCCGAGGCAGACGAGAAGCGCGGTCGCGAACTGCGCAAGGCCGACGAGGAGCGCGCCCGCGAGGCGCGGAAGCTCGAGGAGCGCTGCCGCAAGGGCAAGCTGCTCCCCGAGGACGTATGTCCGGCCAGTTAGCGGGCCTACTTCTTCCTGGCCTGATCGGCGACTGCGTAGAGAAAGTCGGCATAAAGCATCGCCTGCTCGTCGAGCCCCGCGACCTTCGGGTTGCTGCTTTCGATCAGGAACCACTCGTTCGGCGCATGAGCGCCGCCGCCGCGGCCGATGCCGAACTGCCCGGCGGGGAGCCTGAGCGGCTCGCCCGTGAACACCACGCCGGGCCAGGAGCCGGCCGAGCGCGGATAAAGCGTGTATTCGACGTTGTCGGCCTTGAGCGCTGCCGTTTCCGCCTTGATTAGCGAACTTTCCTCCGGAGTCTGGGTTGGTCCGTAGCCGCCGCTCACCACGACGTCGATGTCGCCATAGCCATGCTTGGCAAGGTGCGCCTTCAGCTTGGTGATCAAGTCGTCCTTGGTCATATCAGGCACCAGCCGCAGGTCGATCTTCGCCTCGGCACGGCCGGGCAGCACGGTCTTGCCGCCTGGGCCGGTATAGCCGCTGACCAGTCCCTGGATGTTGATCGTTGGCTGCGAGGCGAGCCGCTCCATGCTGGTCTTCAAGTCTTCGTCCTTGATCCAGTGCTGCACGCCGAGCGACTGCTTTAATTTCGCTTCGTCGGTGCTGGCAGCGGTGGCGGCGATCAGCTCCTTCTGTCTCGCCGTCAGCGGTTTCACATGCTCGAACCAGCCCTCGACCGCCGGTGTATAGCCGTCCTCGGCGACGAGGGTGTCGAGCGCCTTGACCAGATGCCAGGCCGGATTTTCGACCCGCGCCATGTTCGACGAATGAATGTCAAGCTTCGGGCCGCGGCCCCACTTCTCGCCACTGGATATCAGCTGCAGCTCGACCGCGCCCTTGGCCCCGAGCGACAAGGTTACTTCTCCCCCTGGTCCTTGTTGCGCCGACGGGATGATGACTCCGACCGCCTTCTCGATCGCCGGACGGACTTCCGGGTTGAGGACGATCTGCGAGAAATGTGGGCTCGCGATCTCTTCCTCGCCCTCGGCGACCAGGACTAGGTTAACCGGCAGCTTGACGTTCGCCGCGCGGAAGGCGTGCAGCATCGATAGGAAGGCGGTCTCCGGCCCCTTCTGATTGACCGCCCCGCGGCCGATGATGGCCTTGCCTTCCCCCGGCCGGTCGACCACGCGGGCTTCAAGCGGCGGTGAGCTCCATTCGGCCGGATCGAAATGCTTGACGTCGTACATGAAGTAGATGGCAAGCGTCGTCGGCGCGCCGGCGTCCAGGGTCGCGAACACGCCGGGCACGCCGTCGGTCGTGATCACCTTCGCCTGCTGGAACCCCGCGTCGAGCGCCAGGCGGCGCATATATTCGGCGCCTTCCTTGTGGTTCATGCCCATGTTGGCGATCGTCGGCAAAGCGATCCAGTCCTGCAGACGCTTCACGGACGCGTTGTGCTCCGCCTTGACGGCGGTCGACAGGTCAGCGCGCTCTTTGGCCGTGGGCGCGGCGAAGGCCGGTGCCGCGAGGATTGCGGCGGCGGCAACGAGCAGGCAGGCTTTACGCATCAAAATCCCCCATCTGGCGTGATCGATTGGGACGAAGACTGGCGGCAACTCACGCAATCGTCCAGTAGTCGCCGCGATGCGCTATTTCCTCGACTGCGAATATAATGGTTTCGGCGGCGCGCTGTTGAGCCTGGCTTTGGTCCCCGAGGACGGCGGCGAGGAACTTTACCTAACTCTCGATTGCGCGGATGCCATCGAGCCTTGGGTCGAGCGTAATGTATTGCCCTTCATCGGCCAGGTGCCCGATGCGTTGAGGTTGCCGGTGATGGGCCGCGAGCAGGCGGCGCATGCCATTGCCATGTACCTGGCTCATGATCTGGAACCGGAGATCCTGGCCGACTGGCCGACCGATATCGAACTGCTGTGCAGCCTCCTGACCTTCGCGCCGGGCCGGATGGTGGCGCTGCCAGAAACCCGATTTCGTCTACTGACCCTTGGCGCCTTCAGCCCCGCCGAGAACAGCGCCGTCCCCCATAATGCGCTGCATGACGCGCGGGCGTTGCGCGACCATGTGCTGAATCATTTGGAAATCTGATGCTTGGCGGCATATGCCCGGCTAATGGTTCCCCTTTCGTTCGGTGGTCAGCAATTTCTCGCCAGCCCTAGCGGTTCCCTTTTCTGGCCAGCCGAAAACGCGCTTCTGGTCGCCGATTTGCACCTGGAAAAGGCCAGCTGGTTCGCTCGCCTCGGCCAGTTCTTGCCGCCTTACGATTCGCACGCGACCCTCCCTGAGCTCGCCGGCGAAATGGCTGCTTGCGGAGCGTCGCGTCTCTATTGCCTCGGCGACAGCTTCCATGACCGCTACGGCTGCGATCGCCTGCCCGGCACGGCGCGCGAGCTTCTATTGTCGCTCACTTCGCGGCTCGACTGGGTGTGGATCATCGGCAATCACGACCCCGGCTTTGCCGACCATTGCGGCGGCCGGCTCGCCGACGAGGTCGAGGCCGGCGGCATCATCCTCCGTCACGAAGCGATCGCGGACGATCCGCGCCCGGAAATCTCCGGCCATTTCCATCCCAAGCTCAGGCTTCAGCTCCGCGGCCGCAACGTTTCGCGCCGTTGCTTTGTCGCAAGCCCGTCCAAGCTCATCCTGCCGGCCTACGGCTCGCTGACCGGCGGGCTCGACGCTTTTCATCCCGAGATTGCCCGCAAGACCGGTCCCGGCGCCGCAGCCCTTGTGCCGGTCGCCGACCGCCTGCTGCGCTTTCCGATTGCCGCTTAGGCTAGCCGGGCCTTCATCAGCCCCCGGACCATGTTGCCGATCAGGAAGCCTTGCCTGAGGTCCTCGACCGTGAGGTCGGCTTCCTCGGCCTTACCCTCATCGATCAGCCGCTGGCGGAGCAGGCCCGGCAACAGTCCTCGCTCGACCGGCGGAGTGACCAACTTGCCGCCGCGCTCAACGAAAATGTTGCTGAAGCTTCCCTCGGTTAGACGGCCCTCGGGATCGGTGAAGATCGCTTCGAACGCGCCGCCCGCACGTCGCGCCTCTTCCAGGAATCTTCGGCCGGTCGTCTTGTAACGTAAACGGAAGTCCGACGGATCGACCGGCAGCGGACGCACCACAACATCGACCGGCCCGGGCGGGATGCTAGGCACCGGCTTCAGTTCGATCGCCATGGTGCCTTTTGGCGACAGGAGCAGGCGCACCATCGCCGGCTCCTTGCGACGGAAGGTCGCCGCCTGCAGCTCGTTGCGCGCCGCATGCCGGTCGAACTGGAATTGCAGATCGCTTGCGGAGCAACCGAGGCGATCGAGATGGCGATCGAGGTCGATCACTCCGGCCTGCGGGTCGAAACGCATGGTCTCGATCAGGTCGAAGTCTTGCGGGTTCGGCGCCACGAATTCCCCTTTTAGCAGGCACTCGGCCCATTCATCCTCCAGTGAGCTATCCACGACAAGCCCCGAGCCGAGGCCAAGCCGCGCGAGTCTCGCCCCTTCGGCCAGCTCGAGCGTGCGGATTAAGACGTTGAAGGAAGCGTCGCCGCCGGGTTCGATCCAGCCCATGCTTCCCGTGTAGGCGCAGCGCGCCTCGGGTTCGAGGCTGCGCAGCGCCTGGATGGCGGCCAGCTTCGGCGCCCCGGTGATCGACCCGCAGGGAAACAAGGTCTCCAGCGCACTCACCGGATCGACCCCCTCACGCATCCTGGCCGTTACCCGGCTGACCATTTGGTGCACGGTCGGGTAGGTTTCGACTTCGAACAACTCCGGCACTTCGACCGTCCCGGGCTCGGCCACGCGCGCCAGGTCGTTCCTCAGCAAATCGACGATCATCATATTCTCGGCCCGCTGCTTGGGATCACCGGCGAGGAGGTCGATCTCTGCCTGATCCTCTGCCGGGTCGGCTCGGCGGGCAGCCGTCCCCTTCATCGGCTTAGCTTCGATCGTGCGGCCTCGGATCGTGAAGAATTTCTCGGGGCTGAGCGACAGCAGCCAGCCATGCGGGTGCCGGACGATGCCCGCCCACCCGGCTCTCGCGCGCCGGCGAAGGCGCGCGTATGCGGCCATCGGATCGCCCAGCAATTGGACATCGCAGCCGAAAGTAAGGTTCGCCTGGTAGAAGTCGCCGGCGAACAGATGTTCGCGCACCAGCGCCGCGGCGTGGAGATAATCCTCGCGCCCGATCCGCGGCACCGGCCGCCCCGTCCAGGCCCCCGCCGGATCCCCGAGCATCTGCTCGAGTTCGGCCTTTTCGAGCGTCCGATACCCCTCGAACAGGCCAAACCAGAGCAATGGGCCATCGCCGTGTCGCGCGAGCGCCCACAGCTTCGGCTCCAGGGAATAAGCCGCGTCATAAGCGATGAAACCGGCTGCATGCCGTCCCTCTGCGACTGCCGTCC
>JBKPSK010000107.1:0-14262 GCA_046734995.1 Pseudomonadota bacterium | reverse complement strand
GTGATCGCCTTGCGTCCCTCCTTTTCGACAATGTCCTTGGTCTCGGCAGCATCGTCATGCTCGCACAAATAGACGATGGCGACATCGGCGCCTTCCCGAGCAAACAACGCTGCGACCGCGCGGCCGATGCCGCTGTCGGCGCCGGTAATCAACGCCACCTTGCCCCTCAGGCGATCCGATCCCTTGAAGTGCGGTTTCCAATCGGGTTTGGGTTCGAGCTGGCTTTCATGCCCCGGCAGGGCATCTTCGTGGATCATCGGCTCGAGCGCATCCTGGTCCTGGGTCATGGCAAGCACTCCTTGCCGTCAAAACCCATTTACCGAGGCCCGCGTTCCGCCCTAGCTGCGCCGCCTGCCCCCGCTGTCGCCCGAAGACACAGGGCCCGCCGGCTCGGGTGCCGGCGCACCGTTCTTGTCGATCTCCATCCAGTCGCGGAACGGCAAATGATAGAGCATGTCCATCACCTCGAATTCGAGGCCGCCCGGCTGGCTGGTGTTGCTGTTCCACAGGGCAACGACACCGCTCTTCCGCTTGGGGTCGAACAGGATTAGCGATCGGTAGCCGTTCACCCCGCCGCGATGGCCAATGATATGGTGGCCGGCATAGTCATAGCTGCGCCAGCCATAACCGTAATAGGGATCCCGGACCCGTTCCAGGAACTTGCGCAGCCGGCCGCGCTCCCCGGGCGTCGAGACCAAGGGCGCATGGATAGTATCGAGAACCCTGGGACTGAGCACCTCTGGCATCTCGCCCATCTGTGCGATCATCCACAGCGCCATGTCCTTGATGTTGCTGTTGATGCCTCCGGCGGCCGGCACGCGATAGTAAGAATCGCTGACCTCGAGGGGGCGGCGGCCGACGCTGTGCGGGCGCGCCCAGCTCTTCGATCGCTCCAGAGCCTCGCGGCTCATGCTCGCCGAGGTCATGCCGATCGGCGCGAACAGCATGTCGCGCACCGCCTGCTGGTAGGATTTGCCCGCGGCCTTGGCGATCGCTTCGCTCGACGCGTCGAAAGCAATGTTCTGGTAGCTCCAGCAACTGTGCGGCGGGCATACGGACGCCAAAGTGGCTAGCGACTGGCGAATGGCGCGTGGATCCTCGCCAGCCTCCAGTTTGTCGTCCCAGGCATTGCGATAGATGCCGAGCCGATGGCTGAGGACGTCGCCCAAGGTCGCCCGATTCTCGTTCCCGCCCGGCAACCGCAGGCTGGTGTGATAGGCGGCGATCGGCGCGTTCAAATTGAGCTTCCCTTGTTCGGCGAGCTTGCCCGCCAGCGTGCCGGCGACGCCTTTCGACACCGAGGCCCAGCGGAACACCGTCTGCGGGGTGACCGGCTCACCCGAGCCCTCCAGCGTCTCGCCATAACCGTGCAGGAAGGTGATGCGCCCGTTTTCGACCACCCCGACCGCCAGGCCGACCATGGTTGGCTTTTCCGCCAGCTGCCTCAGCCGGGAATCGAGCCGCGCATAATCGACGTCTCGCCGGGCGGCGGTCGACAGGCTGGCGAGTCGCAGGTTGGCGGCGGCCACGGAAGAATTGGATTTGACCGGCGCGCCGCCATCAACCGTGCCGGCAACTGCCAGCGCGCCGAGCAACAGCCCGAAGCCGGCAAGGCCGATTGCAAATTGTCGTTCCAAAACTTGGCCTTCCTCCCGCCTCCAGCGGTTTGGCCAGTGTGCGCCTCCGGCTCAATCGGCAAGGGCTTTGCGTGCGGCCAAGCGACTTCGCCGCACGACGGAATGACTCCCCAGCTAGCGTTCCGTTCCGCCCTGACTTAAGAGCGCCCGGCGAAAGGGGAGCCGATGCAATTTCTGCGGACCCTATTCTGGGTGGTGATCGCCGCCTTCGTTGCGATCATCGCCAGCGAGAACTGGCGCGACGTGACTTTGGACCTGTGGGGCAATCTTCAGGCCGACATCAAGATCCCCGTCCTCCTGATCATCACTTTCCTGATCGGCTTCCTGCCCACCTGGCTGGTCATGCGAGGCAAGATCTGGCGGCTGAAGCGTCGCCTAACGTCAGAGGACCAGGTCAAGCCGGTCCCTGCCGCGCCGACCGCACCCGCCGCTCCGCCCGCCGAGGATGGGCTATGAGCAGCCCGATCTACGTTGCCATCGACACGCCCGACCTTGCTCAGGCGAAGAAGCTGGCCAAGGCGGTCAAGCGCCATGCTGGCGGTTTGAAGCTAGGCCTGGAATTCTTTGCCGCCAACGGCCCGGAAGGGGTAGCCGAGATCGCCCACCTTGGCCTGCCGGTATTTCTCGACCTGAAGCTGCACGACATTCCCAATACGGTCGCCAAGGCAATTCAGGCATTGCGCCCGCTGGAGCCGGCGGTACTGACGGTGCACGGCGCTGGCGGCCGCGCCATGCTCGAGGAGGCCAAGGCCGCCGCCCCTGCCGGGACCAAAGTCGTCGCCGTAACCGTTCTCACCAGCCTCGATCAGAATGACCTCGCCGCCACAGGCGTCAACGGCAATCCGCATGACCAGGTCGAGCGGCTGGCGGCGCTGGCCAAGTCGGCCGGGCTCGACGGCATCGTCTGCTCGGGCAACGAAGTGAAGACAGCGCGGAAGGGTTGGGCGAGCGGCTTTTTCGTGGTGCCGGGCATCCGGCCCGCCAATGGCGACGACGGTGACCAGAAAAGAGTGATGACCCCGCGCAAGGCGATGGATGCCGGCGCCTCGATCCTGGTCATCGGGCGGCCAGTGACGGGTGCTGCCGATCCCGACGAGGCGCTGCGCGCCATTGCCGCGACGCTGTAGACAAATCGGAGCGGACGGCGTTACCGGCGGGTGAGTTAAATTGAGGACGCGACATGAGTTGGCTTAGCCGGGTCCGCAGCGGCATTCCCTTCCTTCCCAAGCGGCAGAGCGCCGACAACCTCTGGCACAAGTGCCGCAAGTGCGAATCCATGGTCTTCACCAAGGAATGGGAGGACAAACTGTTCTGCTGTCCGCGCTGCGACCATCACGACCGCATCGGCCCCCAGGCGCGCTTCGAGCAGGTTTTCGACGGCGGCAAGCATGAGATCCTGCCCTCACCGACCGTACGTGAGGATCCGCTTCGGTTCCGAGATACCAAGCGCTACACCGACCGGCTGAAGGCAGCCCGCGCGGCCACCGAGGCAAAGGACGCGCTGATCAACGCTAAGGGCAAGATCGGCGGCAAGAAGGCAATCATCGGGGTCCAGGATTTCGCCTTCATGGGCGGCTCGATGGGAGTTGCTGTCGGCGCCTCCTTCGTCGCCGGGGTCCGCGCCGCGATCGCTGGGGACGCACCCTATATTTTGTTCACTGCCGCCGGCGGCGCCCGCATGCAGGAAGGCATATTGTCGCTGATGCAGATGCCGCGGACCACGGTCGCGCTTGCGGAAATGAAGGAGTCCGGCCTCCCCTATATCGTCGTGCTCACCGATCCGACGACGGGCGGGGTCACTGCATCCTACGCCATGCTCGGCGACGTCCAGCTGGCCGAGCCGGGGGCGCTCATCGGCTTCGCCGGCCAGCGGGTCATCGAGCAGACGATACGTGAGAAATTGCCCGAAGGCTTCCAGCGCGCCGAATATCTGCTCGAGCATGGCATCATCGACATGGTCGTCCGGCGACATGACCTGAAGGACAAGCTTGCGGCACTCATCGATTATCTCGGCCCCGATAAGGACAAGGCCAAGAAGAAGGCGGCCTGATGGGCGACTTCGCCCGCTCGGCCGACCCCGCGGTCCAGGCCGAGCTGGACTTGCTTTCCAGACTTTCGCTGAGCGGCGACCGGCTCGGGCTCGACCGGATCGGTCGGCTGCTCGAGCGCCTCGGTCGGCCGCAAGACCAGCTGCCGCCAGTGCTCCATGTCGCCGGCACCAACGGCAAGGGCTCGGCTTGCGCCTTCATGCGCGCCGCGCTCGAGGCTGCAGGCCACAAGGTCCATGCCTTCACCAGCCCGCACCTGGTCCGCTTCAACGAGCGAATCCGCATTGCCGGCCGGCTGATCGAAGACCATCAGCTCGCCGCCTTGCTGCGTGAGGTGCGTAAGGCAAGCGACGGCATCGAGCCGAGCTTTTTCGAGGCGACCACCGCCGTCGCCTTCCTCGCGTTCGCACGCGCGCCCGCGAATGCCTGCATTGTCGAGGTCGGGCTCGGCGGCCGCCTTGACGCTACCAATGTCATCGAGCACCCGCTGATCTGCGGCATCACCAGCCTCGGCCTCGATCACCAGCATTTCCTTGGAAAGAGGATGATCGATATCGCCGCCGAAAAGACCGGTATCGCCAAGCCCGGCGCCCCGCTCGTCACCCAGCTCTACCCGCCGCCAATCGCCCGCCTGATCGGAGAGATCGCAAAGGAAGTGGGCGCAATTTGGTTGCCGCGCGGCGGTGTGTGGAACGCCAACGTCCGCCAGGACAAGCTGCACTACCACGACGAAGCGGGAGAGCTGATACTGCCGGTACCGCGCCTGCCCGGCCGCCACCAGGCGCTCAATGCTGCGCTCGCCGTCGCCATGGTGCGCCATCAGAAGAAGCTGAAGGTTCCCAAGTCGGCACTCAGCGCGGCGATGGGCTGGACCGATTGGCCGGCGCGGCTGCAGCGAATGGGGTCCGGCCCGCTGACCGGTCTCCTGCCTCCCGGCGGCGAGCTATGGGTCGACGGCGGGCACAATCCATCGGCGGCACGCCTGGTCGCGGACTATGTCAAGCATCATTGGCTCGACGGGCGGCCGCTGCATATTTTGTTCGCGGCGCTCAAGTCAAAGGATGCCGCAGGCGTGCTGAAACCCTTCGCCGGAATCGCCGACGTCATCCATACCCTGCCAATCGCCGATCACGAGTGCCGTGACCCGGGCGAGCTCGCCGCAATGGCACGCAAACAAGGCTTCAAGGCCTATGCGCGCGAGACCATAGGCCAGGCGCTGGCGGCGATCCGCGGCCCGGCACGTGTGCTGGTGTTCGGATCGCTCTACCTCGCCGGCGAAGCACTGGCGGCCAACGGCCAGCAGCCCGACTAAGCGGTCGGGTTGCTGAGCTCGGCGGTGCTTGCGCCCGCCAGGATGCGCGCCTCTCGCCGCTCGGATGCGCTCGAGCGGATCCACTCGAACGTCACGAACAGAACCGACAGAAAGCCGAAGGCGGCCGTGTAGCGGAAGACCAAAGCATAGCCCAAGCTGTCGAAGGCCTCGCCGGCTACTCCGCGCCCGAGCGAACCGACGAGGAAGGTCAGCGACGACAGAAGCGCATATTGAACGGCGGTGAACTTCTTCGAGACGATGCTCGACAGGTACGCCACAAAGGCGGTCAAAGCGATTCCGGTCGAGATGTTCTCGTAGCTGATGGCGAGCAGCAGGCGCACGATCCGCTCGTCGGAGCCGAGCGCCGTCGCGAGAGCGTCCAGCCGCAAAATATGCGCGAAAGCGTCGATATTGGCGCCGCCTTCGGCGAGGTCGGCATAGACCAAATTGCCGATCGGCGGCAGTATCGCACCGATCAGCACGGTCGGAAACCTGCCGATCTTGGCGAACAGATAGCCGCCAAGGCTGATGCCGATCATCGTCATGAAGATGCCGAAGATCTTGGACGCAAAGGCGACCTCGTCTTTCGTGTAATGGAGGAAATCGAGATAGAAGGGGAAAGCGAAGCTCGACCAGATATTGTAGCAAAGCGCGTAGGTCAGGATGAAGCCGATGATGATCAGCACGCCCCATCCCAGTCGGCCCGAAAGCTCGGCGAGCGGCGACACCAGCGCGCCGTACATGTGATTGGCCGCGGTCCGGCCGCCCGAATGGTCGGTGTCGGCCGTCGCCATCACTGACTTCCCCCGCGCCTTCAACCAATTCATCGTGGCGGCGACGATCAGCGGCACGAAGACGGTGGCAACGATGATCCACGGCCCGACTTCGCGGGTGAAATCGGCGACCGACGGCGGCTTGGTGCCCTCCTGTTGGGCGCCGAGCATGGAGATCATGAACCGCCCGATGCTGAATATCGCCCAGGACCAGGCGACTAGCACCACGGCCAGGGCGCCGAGCCGGATCCGCGGCTCGATCTCGCCCGGTTGCGAGAGCAATTCGTTCATCAGGCCCCTGGGCGGCCGCTCGGTATCCGGCGCCCTCAAGGCGATGAACAGTACCAGCACGATGAAGCCCGCCATCACCAGATAAACGAGACTCCAGCTCATCCTCGCGGCGAGGAACAAGGCGAAGGCGCCGCCGACGATCGAGGCGGTGCGGTAGCCGAACTGATAGATAGCCGAGAGCAGCTCAACCGGCGTCTGCTCGTCAGCGACGTCGATGCGCCAGGCGTCGACCGCGACGTCCTGTGTTGCCGAGGCGAAGCTGGCGATAACCGCGAAGATCGCGAACCAGCCGATGTTCGTCACCGGATCGGTCAACGCCAGGGCCGAAAATGCGGCGACCATCACGCTCTGGCAAAGGACGATCCAGCTCTTGCGCCGGCCGAGCCGGGCGAGGCCGAAAAGCTCGACGCGGTCGACCACCGGGGACCACAGGAACTTGAAGGAATAAGTCAGGCCGATCCACGACAGGACGCCGATCGTCGCCAGGTTGATCTTCACCTCGCCCAACCAGGCGTTGAGCGTCCCGATCAGCAGGGCGAATGGCAGGCCGGACGAAAAGCCGAACGCCAGCATCGAGGCCGATTTGCGGGTCGACAAGGCCGCCTTGAGAAGCTTCAATCCCTTCGGTCGCTCGGCCGCCATGTCGATCCTTCCAGCCAAAGCCGGCAGGTTAGCAAGGATATCGCAACTGGCTAGTGGCCTAGACCTCGATCAATCGAAGATTGAGGTACGCCTCGTCGAACCGCGCCAGCCGCTTCAGCTCCTCGAAGTCCTCGACCTTCGCCCAGCCAGCCGAGAAGGCCAGCAGGCCTGACTCGCGCAGCTCCTTGAGGCAGCGATTGAGGTGGACATGCGTCATGCCGGAATAATCGGCCAGCTCCTGCTGGCTCATCGGCACCGGGAAACCCATCTGGGTCGCAATCCCGACGACGGCGAGGCGCAGCTGCAATTCGCAGAAAATATGGGCGATCTTGGCGGTGCCGCGCTTGGTGCCGAGCGCCTGGATCCAGGCCGCCTGGATCGCATGGTCGAGTGCTCCCTGCAGCGCGAAAATGCGCAGCAGGCCGACTGAGCTCAGCGACAGTGATCGGACCTCGGAATGGGCAATGCTCGCCACCTCGCAAGGACCAAGGGCGACCAGCTCCTGCTCCATCCGCCCGAGCACGACGCCATGGATATCGAGCAAGTCACCGGCGATGCAGACGCCGACGATCTGCCGGCTGCCGGCGCTGTCCTCCTGGGAGCGCGCGGCGAGCCCGCTCAGCAGCAGATGCGCATGGTCGAGCCGCTCGCCGGCATGGACGATGACCTCGTGGCGTGCATAGCGCCGCTGGGTCCAGCCCGCCTGCCGCAGGGCTTTCTCGTCCTCTGCAGTCAGCGCCTGGCGGCTACGCAATTTGGCTACGAAACGGTCCATTGAAACGCGAACCCCCAAGCTTCCCCTTCTGGCAAATTTTTGTCGAAGCGCGAATTGATAAATGTTGCAGGCCAGCCCCCAGAGTCAAACCGAAGCGACCGCGTTAACCATTTAGTGCGTTGTTTTTCCTTCGATTTCACCTACCATCGGGAGCGAAGGGGAAAGCGCGACTCAACCGGCCGGCTCAAAACCAGACATCCAGTCATTGGCGGATTTGCCGTGTGCCGGCGCCTTGTTGCGTACCCCCGTGTAGGAGGGCGTGATGGCGTACACGGGTGTTTACGTGTTCGGGGATAGCCTGGTCGATTCCGGCAATGCGCTGAAACTGGCAGAATGGTACGGCGGCCTTCCGCTTACCGACCTCCCGGACGGCGCCCCAACCGAAGAAGAAGGCTATTTCAAGGGCCGCTTTTCCGATGGCTATACGTTCGCCGACCTGGTGGCGAACCAGGCGATCGGCCTCGTCACAAAGCCGATCTTCCCTTATGGCTATGAGGATCCTTGGCTGGGCATCCCGATCGCCCCGTTTGCTTCAGATCCAAACGGCATCAATCTGAACTTCGCTTATGGCGGCTCGCATATCATCCGGGGTGATGAAGCGGTTCCCGACTTCGATGGAGAGACCGATGCGTTTCGCCACGCTGTGGACGGCCATGCCGATTCCAACGCTCTCTACCTTATCACGACGGGAGGCAACGACGTCCGCGACCTTGCGCTCACCGGAAGCGATCCCGTGCCGCAGGCCGAGGCATACGCAGCGCTGGACGCGGCAGCCGACAAGCTCTTGCACGAACTCATCCAGCTCGTTGAGATAGGTGCTCACAACTTCGTTATCACTGGCATCGCCAATGTCGGACTCATTCCACGCTACGATCGCGACGACAACGGGGTTCTCGATCCCACCGAGGCAATGCGAAGCGCTGCCGCGACCGATTATTCCATCTATCTCGATACGCTGATCCGAACCGAGGTTGTGCCTGGCCTGCAGGCCTCGGGCGCCCATGTGACCTATGTTCCGCTGATGGATTATCTGGACTCTTCGGGGAACCAGGTAACCGGCGCGCTTAATGCCAACATTCCGACCATCGCGGCGCTACACGGGCTGACGACCGAGGAGCTGTCGCAAAACCTCCTGCAGTACAAGGACCTGATTTTCTTCGATCATGTTCATCCCAATGCTCAGGCGCATGCATTGCTGGGCGCCTACATGCAGGCGCTGATTACCGGAAGCCCGTGGATCGAAACGATGCCGTTGACGGGGTCGGACGTGGATTACCGACTGACGGCGTCCATTACCGCGCCGGGCGAGGTGGACCAGCTGGTGCTCTCGCTGGTCGCGGGCACGACCTACACCCTCGAAATGCTTGGCGTCAGTTCCCTCGGCACGCCGGGGAGTCTCGCCGATCCGTCGCTTCGCCTGCTCGGGCCCGCTGGCAACCTCATCGGTGCAAGCTCGGACGATGGCGTCGGCTTCGATGCAACCCTGACTTTTACCGCCGCGGCCTCCGGATCCTATACCGGTCAGTTCTTCAGCACTGGAGCTCCCACGGGATTTTACACGGTGCAGGCCTCGGTGATCGGCGGCGCGGCGATGAATGGTGGCAACACCTATGTGGTCAACAGTGCCGCGACCCTCGTTCTCGAAGGCGCCGGCGGGGTCGGCCAGGACATCGTCAAGGCGAGCGTCAGCTATGCGCTCGCCGCCGGCAGCGAAATCGAGCTGCTGACCACGACCAACGCCAGGGGCAAGACGGCGATCAACCTCACCGGCAACGAATTTGACCAGCAGATCGTCGGCAATGCCGGCGACAATGTGCTGAACGGCAAGGGCGGCGCCGACACGCTGACCGGCGGGGCCGGCAAGGACGTGTTCGTGCTGGGCGGCGGCGGCATCGACACGATCACCGATTACGCCAAGGGCGATGTCGTCGACGTGACGCAGCTGCTGAGCGTCGCGGCAGGAGTCAACGTCGTCACCGGCGGCTTTTTGCGGGTGACAAGCAACGGCCTCATCCAGGTCGATGCCAACGGCGGAGCCGACCAGTGGGTGACGCTCAGCCAGATCAACGGCAACGGCGCTGTCGCCGTCCGCTACCTGTCCGGCGGGACGACGGCGAGCGTGTCGGTGAACCGCGTGGCGGACAACACCACCGCCGCCATGCTGGCGGGCGCCGTCGCGGCGGCGGGGCTCATGGCAATGCCGGCCGCTGCGGAGACCATCACGACCGACCAGGCCAGCACGACGATCACGGCATTTGCAGTGCATTCGGACAGCGGATGGCAGGCCGACATTCTTGCTGGCTCCGACTTCGCCCGGCCCATGCTTGCTGGTGAAGCGCGGGAAGCCGCTCCGAGCGCCCTCAATCTCCTTTCCACGCACTTGGCCGGCGAGCAGCTGGCGACCGGAACCGACAATGATTTCGCGGCCGCCGCGACGATCCGCCCGGCCAGCGACCTGCCGGCCGGCACCGAAATGCCGATCGCCGCGATGGCGCCGGCCGCGGACTCGATTGGCATGCCTTCGGCGGCCATGCTCCAGCTGGCGTCCGGCGCCGGCGTGGGTGAGGCGCTGCACACCGCCGACGTCGCCCAGATCCTCA
Organism: Pseudomonadota bacterium; assembly: GCA_046734995.1. Classification (GTDB taxonomy): domain Bacteria; phylum Pseudomonadota; class Alphaproteobacteria; order Sphingomonadales; family Sphingomonadaceae; genus Sphingomicrobium. Next base: position 4,184 of record JBKPSK010000107.1, on the reverse strand, counting down.
CCGATGCGCTCGGCGGCGGCGGCGGCGGCGCCGACATTGGCGCCCTGCTCGACAGCCTGCCGGTGGCGTCCAACGCACCGGGCCAAGTCCTCGAGGTCGCGGGCGCAATGGCTGAGCTGGCCGCATTTGTACCGGCCGTGCAGGTGACGGGCCTCGAAATGCTGGCCGTCCATGCCGATGCGGTGGCGACGGTCTAAGATCACGCCAGCGTCACGCTGACCCCCCTCAACCGGGGGGTCATTACCCTGACTGTTACCCATTCGGTAGGCTCAGGGCAGGCCTTGTTCATCTCGGGAGAGCCGCGCAAAGGCTCGGCCAGGCACGGGCATTCCTGCTGAGTCGCAGCGTGACGCTGTCACTCCGGGGGGGTGCGAAGGGGGGATCGTTACCTTCATTACCTTTGTCACCCTTGGGCTGGCCCCGACAGAGGTGGAATAGCGCGACCGAGGGGTACGATCGGCGGCTTCGCGAGGGTGACATCGACAGTGAAAAAGAGCCTGCGCGCTGCTTGCCGGTGGAGCGGCATTGCGAACGAGCGGGAAGAGGCTGGCACGAATTGGGGGCTGTAGGACAGCGAAAAATTGCGGGGTGAGAAACAGCCGGCTGGTCGGAGGAATGCCGAAGCCTCCGCCGCATCAGCCCCTTACAATTCGCCTTCTCCGTCCCCATCTATGGATGGCTACCAGTCGTTCTCGACGGTCCAGGCGCTAAGCCGCTCCTTTTCCCATCTTTGACGCCTCTCTAGCCGCGAGCCGGCCAATTTCGGCCGCTCGGGAAAGAAGGATCATCCCATGAAACTTTTCGGAACCGTCCAGTCGTTCGACAAGGCCCAGGGCTTCGGCTCGATCAAGCCGGAAACCGGCGGCGACGCGCTGCGCTTCGAGAACAGCGCCATCAAGTGGAACCGCACGGACTCGCCGCAGGCCGAGCAGCGGCTGTCCTATGAGCTTGGCACCAACGCGGACGGCAAGCCGTGCGCGGTCAACCTCCAGACGATCTGACGCAAGGGGAGAGCGGGAGCGCGCAAGCGTTCCCGCTCAATCGCCCCCGCCGTTGCAAAACAAGGAATTCCAGCGTGAGCAATATTATCCAGGACCTGCTGCGCGATCCGCCGCCGACGATGATCCTCGACATGGGCCTCGGCAGCCGCGAGCAGAGCCTGCCGATCCACGATTCCAGGCGACTGCGCGTCATCGCCAGCGAGCAGGATAACCCAGCCGACTTGCCGAGCGCCTGATCCCCTTATCCGCAAGGCAGAAGGCTCGCCGCAAGGCGGGCTTTTTTGTGCGCGAATTGCGAGGGCAGGCAATCAGAGGCGGCGACCTAGGGCTTTCTCCGGAAAGCCCAGATCAGCGCCGAAAAGCTGCTGATGACGGCCGCCAGAGCGACGACCATGGGTGGATCGAGAACAAGCATATTGCGACTCCGAGCGAGTCTATGTTCCCTATCTGTTCCCTGTTTGCAATAGGAAAATTCCTATCGTTCGCAGCGTTGAGGAGGTACGGTTTTGCGCGCGAGTGCCCCTCTGGCGAGAGACGAGCTTCGCTTGACGGGAACAACCTGCAGACAAAGTGGCCTGCCCCTCTGCATTTGACATTAGCGGCAACTGCCGTTGCTCTTATGTTCACGCCAGCCTGGACGGGCTTGCGATTTAGGTCTCTGGCCGGTCGAACAAAGAGTCGACCTCTTCGCCTACTCATTCATGTTCCTCCGGATGGTCGTCGCAGCCCGCCGCACCTTGCCCTCCGCCGCCCTCTCCGCTAAGGCGCGCGGCGTCTGGCGGGCGGTGAATTACCCCGCTGGATGCCCGTCACCTTTGGCGAGCGCGTAGGCAGAAGGCGAAAGCCTCGGCCTGACGCGCCGTTTGTGTCCAGGGCATCCGGCAATTTCTCCGACCAAGGACGCCGCTTCGGCATGGGGCCGTATCGGCAGGCACAAGGGTTTCCAGGTCCGCTTCACGGTAGCCCGGCGATTGTCGCCGGCGGCGGCATGAAAGTCCGAATTCGAAAGTACCTTTTGTTTATGGCCTCAACGGCATTTCCGTCCCGCGACGATTTCGCGGCCATGCTCAATGAATCATTGGGCGGCGAGAACGAGACCTTCGAAGGCAAGGTCGTCACCGGCACCGTCACCGGCATCGAGAACGACCTGGCGGTCATCGACGTCGGCCTGAAGAGCGAAGGCCGCGTGCCTTTGCGCGAATTCGCCATGCCCGGCCAGAAGGCCGAACTGAAGATCGGCGACACGGTCGAAGTCTATGTCGACCGCGTCGAGAATTCGGCCGGCGAAGCCATGCTGTCCCGCGACCGCGCCCGCCGCGAAGCCGCCTGGGACAAATTGGAGAAAGAACATGAGAAGGGCGAGCGCGTCGAGGGCGTGATCTTCGGCCGGGTCAAGGGCGGCTTCACCGTCGACCTTGGCGGTGCCGTCGCCTTCCTGCCCGGCAGCCAGGTCGACATCCGCCCGGTGCGCGACGTCGGGCCGCTGATGGACATCCCGCAGCCCTTCCAGATCCTAAAGATGGACCGCCGCCGCGGCAATATCGTGGTGTCGCGCCGCGCCATCCTCGAGGAAACCCGCGCCGAGCAGCGCAGCGGCCTCATCCAGTCGCTGCACGAAGGCCAGGTCATCGAGGGCGTGGTCAAGAACATCACCGACTATGGCGCGTTCGTCGATTTGGGCGGCATCGACGGCCTGCTGCACGTCACCGACATCAGCTACAAGCGCGTCCAGCATCCGAGCGAGGTCATCGGCATCGGTGACACCGTCACGGTGCAGATCGTCCGCATCAACCGCGAGACGCAGCGCATTTCGCTGGGCATGAAGCAGCTGGAAGCCGACCCGTGGGAAGGCGCCGCCGCCAAATATCCGATCGACGGCGTGTTCCGCGGCCGGGTGACCAACATCACCGAATATGGCGCCTTCGTCGAGCTGGAGCCGGGCATCGAGGGCCTGGTCCACGTCAGCGAGATGAGCTGGACCAAGAAGAACGTCCACCCGGGCAAGATCGTCAGCACTTCCCAGGAGGTCGACGTCAAGGTGCTCGAAGTCGACCAGGAGAAGCGCCGGATTTCGCTCGGCCTCAAGCAGGCCCAGGCCAATCCCTGGTCGGCCTTCGCCGAGAAGCATCCGGTCGGCAGCGAAGTCGAGGGCGAGGTCAAGAATTCGACCGAGTTCGGGCTGTTCGTCGGCCTCGATGGCGACGTCGACGGCATGGTCCACATGTCGGACATCGCCTGGGGCGTGACCGGCGAGGAAGCGCTGGCGCTCCACCACAAGGGCGAGGCCGTCAAGGCGGTCGTGCTCGACGTTGATATCGAGAAGGAGCGCATCTCGCTCGGCATGAAGCAGCTGGAGCGCGGCGGGGTCGCCAAGGGCGGCGCCGGTGCCGCCGGCGTCAATCGCGGCGAGACGGTCACGGTCAGCGTGCTCGAGGTCAAGGACGGCGGGCTGGAGGTGCAGGTCGGCGACGACGGCGCCACCGGCTTCATCAAGCGCACGGACCTCGGCCGCGACCGCGACGAGCAGCGCCCCGAGCGCTTCCAGGTCGGGCAGAAGTTCGACGCCCAGGTCACCGGCTTCGACCGCAGCAAGAAGCCGACCTTCTCGATCAAGGCGCTGCAGATCGCCGAGGAGAAGCAGGCGGTGGCGCAGTACGGCTCGTCCGACAGCGGCGCGAGCCTCGGCGACATCCTCGGCGCGGCGCTAAAGGAAAAGGCGGCGGCAGGCGGCAAGGCGGAAGCCGAGCCCAAGGCCGAGAAGGCCGAGAAGCCGAAGAAGGCCAAGGCTGAGAAGGCTGAGCCCAAGGCGGCCAAGAAGGCCAAGACCGAGGCCGAAGCTCCGGCTGAGGCCGAGGCTGAGGCTGGTGAGGCGGAAACCGCGGAAGCCCCCGAGGCTGAGGCGGCGGAAGCGGAGAAGGAATAGCCCCCTTTCCGGGGCGGGGATTGGGCGCGGCAGACCATAGGTTGCCGCGCCCTTTTTGCTGCCCGCGCGGAAACTGGTCGAAACGGCTACGCAACATTCCTGTCACAACCTCTTTTCCTTTGGATAAGAGGCTGATAGGTGATGGCCAAACCCGCGGGGGGCGGGGATAAGTTTAAACGCGGGGACAGCCATGATCCGTTCCGAACTGGTCCAGAAGCTTTGCGGCGACTTTCCAGACCTGACTCAGCGCGAGATCGAGG
>JBKPSK010000106.1:0-10568 GCA_046734995.1 Pseudomonadota bacterium | reverse complement strand
GCTGGAAAGCTCATATTCCGGCTCATCGCTGAAACCGTCGGTCGGCCCGCCAACGACTTCAAGCTTCAGGCGCTTGGCGTCGCGGAAGGTCAAGCGGCCGGTGAAATCGTCGAACGCGATCTCGACGACATCGCCGGTGCCGAAGTTGGGGAGATACTCCGTCATGGCTCTGCTCCTCTGGTGTTCAACTGGAGGAGGCTTGCCCCTGTTCCCGGCTACTCCGCTGCCGCCGGTTCGTCAGACGTCGCCATCCACGGCGTGAACAGCCTCGGCTGATCGGAAAGCCTGCGCGGCGAGATCGTGGAAGCGCCTGCTTCTCACCCCGATCCTGCCTCCCTAGCGCCCCGGCGGCTGCGCAGGTTTCGCCGGTGCAGGCTTTGCCGCTGGCGCCATGCTTTGCAGCATCTCGACCTTCGCCTGAATGGCGGCGGCGCATTTGTTCATGGTTGGACCGGCGTTCGCTTGCGTGAGCGTCTTGGCCTGCGCATCGAGCAGCGCCTTCAGCTGCGCTGCCGTCATCTGATTGCCGATCCGGCCGAGGTAGAAATAGAGCGACGCCTCCGCGATTTTCTTGGCGTTTTCGTCCTTCGCCTGGCTGGCGAATACGTTGCTCACCACGATGCATTGGGCGTCGCCGGCGGTCTGGGCCGCGGCGGCTCCGCCGGTGGTCAGGAGCGCGGTTGCCAGTGCGATTCCAAGGGCTTTCATTGCGGTTCCTTCGTAATCCTCAGCCTGCTGCGGGCAGGTAGATCTCCCCGCCCTCGTCGTGGAAGCGCTTGCTCATCTCGGCCATGCCGGCTTCGGCTTCCTGTGAAGAAAGGACCCCTCCACCAGGTTCCACCTGGCCCCCCTCCCCCGGAACTCCGGGGGAGGATGACGCGGCGGCCTGCGCCTTGGCAAAGTCCCTCACCTCCTGCGTAATCTTCATCGAGCAGAATTTGGGGCCGCACATGGAGCAGAAGTGGGCGGTCTTGGCGCCTTCGGCGGGGAGGGTCTGGTCGTGATATTCCTCGGCCGTATCCGGGTCCAATGACAGGTTGAACTGGTCGCGCCAGCGGAATTCGAAGCGCGCCTTGGATAGCGCGTCGTCGCGGACCTTGGCGGCGGGGTGGCCCTTGGCGAGGTCGGCGGCATGGGCGGCGAGTTTGTAGGTGACGACGCCGACCTTGACGTCGTCGCGGTCGGGGAGGCCGAGATGCTCCTTAGGCGTGACGTAGCAGAGCATGGCCGTCCCGAACCAGCCGATCATCGCCGCGCCGATGCCGCTGGTGATATGGTCGTAGCCGGGCGCGATGTCAGTCGTCAGCGGCCCCAAGGTGTAGAAGGGCGCCTCGCCGCACACCTCGAGCTGCTTTTCCATATTCTCCTTGATCTTGTGCATCGGCACGTGGCCGGGGCCCTCGATCATCACCTGGACGTCATGCTTCCAGGCGATCTGGGTGAGCTCGCCCAAGGTGTAGAGCTCGGCGAACTGGGCCTCGTCGTTGGCGTCGGCGATGCTACCGGGGCGCAGGCCGTCACCGAGGCTGAAGGCGATGTCATAGGCCTTCATGATCTCGCAAATGTCCTCGAACCGCTCGTAGAGGAAGCTCTCGCGGTGGTGGGCGAGGCACCATTTGGCCATGATCGAGCCGCCGCGCGAGACGATGCCGGTGACGCGGTTGGCGGTCAGCGGCACGTAGGGCAGGCGGACGCCGGCGTGGATGGTGAAATAGTCGACGCCCTGCTCGGCCTGCTCAATCAATGTGTCGCGGTAGATTTCCCAATTGAGGTCCTCGGCGATGCCGCCGACCTTCTCCAGCGCCTGGTAGATGGGGACGGTGCCGATCGGCACGGGCGAGTTGCGGACGATCCATTCGCGCGTGTCGTGGATGTTGCGGCCGGTCGAGAGGTCCATGACCGTGTCCGCGCCCCAGCGGATCGCCCATGCCATCTTGTCGACCTCGGCGGCGACGTCGGAGGCGACGGCCGAATTGCCGATATTGGCATTGACCTTGACCAGGAAGTTGCGGCCGATCGCCATCGGCTCGGATTCCGGGTGGTTGATGTTGCTGGGGATGATCGCCCGGCCGCGGGCGACCTCGTCGCGGACGAACTCGGGGGTGACATGGTCGGGGATGGACGCGCCGAAGCTTTCGCCGTCGCGAATAAATGGGGACTGTCCCTCTTTTATCATTGCGCGGCCGAGGTTCTCGCGGACGGCGACATATTCCATCTCGGGCGTGACGATTCCTTGCCGGGCGTAGTGCATCTGGCTGACGTTGGCTCCGCACCGCGCCCGCAGCACGCGCCGGCGGACGTTGGGGAAGGATGCGACTCCGCCGGAACGGTCGGGACCGAGCTGGCCGTTGTCCTCAGGGCGGACCTCGCGCTGGGCGACCTCTTCGACGTCGCCGCGGCCGCGGATCCAGTCGCGGCGCAGCTCGGGAAGGCCGGCCATGATGTCGATCCGCATCTCCGGGTCGGTGTAGGGGCCGGAGGTGTCGTAGAGCGTCACCGGCGGCTCGCCGCTCGAGGGCTCGAGCTCGACCTGCCGCATGGCGACGCGATTCGGGCCGACGTAGATCTTGCGGCTGCCGCGGATGGGGCCGGTGGTGACGGTCAGTTCAGTACGCGCAGGAATGTCTGCCATTAGATGAGCACCAAGGTTGAAGTGGGATCGGCACGGCCGGTGAGGCCGAGGAAGACAAGGACCAGGCCGAAGACGATGGTCAGCAGGGAAATCAGCGTCTGATTGCCGACGAGCCGGCGGGAGAAGGCCAGCAAGGGGCCGGGGAAGATCATGAGCAGCAGGCCTTCCGCAGCTGCGACCCAGCCGATTGCCGAGACAATGATGGCGAGCGGATCGGTCCAGATGCAGTGGACAAGGACCACCACCGCCCCGAACACATAGACCATGAAGCCGGTCATGAAGCTCAGCGCCGGCGAGCGCTCGAACTCGTCGAGCAGCGCGATCCAGTTGATGCGGCCGGTCACGCTCGCCACGCCCGTGGCGAGCTCATAGAGTCCGATCAGCACCAGAAGATGCAAGGTCAGGGGGATTGCAGTCGTCATTGGCCACTCCCTCCACCGGTACGAGCCGGATCAGGTTCAGCGGGTCGCAGGAAGCAAAGCCTGCCTCTCAGCCCATGCGGGCTCCCCGGGGAAGATATCGTCTCTAGGCCGGAAAGCACCACCTGTCGATTCGCCAGAATCGCGAACAAAGGGTAAGATGCGCGCTTTCCGGGGAGGCTTTCGTGACACGAGTTCACCTTGCCCTTTTGGTCGCGCTTGCCGGAGTTCCGCTGAACGCCCAGACCACGCCGCCGCCCGCGCCCGCCAACGAGTCCGTCCTCGTCGAGGGATATCGCGAGCAGGCCGAAACGATCGTCCGGGAGACGATCAGCGGGGTGGGCGTCTGGCCGCTCGCCCGGTTCGAGGACAAGATTTGCCCCGGGGTCGTCGGCCTCGCCCCAGCCCAGGCCGAAAAGTTGCTTCAGTTGATCCGCGATGACGTCGTCTCCCTTGGCGGCGACCTCCAGAAGGCGGGCTGCACGGCCAATGCGACCGTCATATTTACCCCCGAACCGGCCGAATTCGTCACGAAACTGGCGGTGAAGGAGCCGGGCTATTTCGATTACAGTCCGGTCGGCATCAAGCAATTCACCGCCAAGCCTCGCCCAGTCCTCAGCTGGCATGTCAACGAGGTCCGCGACCGCGATGGCAACGAACTGGGAAATTCGCGCGAACTCGGCATGGCCAAACAAAAGCTGATGAACATGCCGGCAGCGGCCGGAGCTCCGATGAACGCTCGCGTGCTTCGCAACGTCAGTGCGACCCACCTGTATACCAGCAGCCGGGAAGACATGCTCTTCGGCTTCGCCGTGATCGATGCCGGCAAGATCCAGGGCAAAACGATGGAGCAGCTGGCCGCCCTTGCCACCCTGCACCTGCTGCTCGACATCAAGCAGGAGACGGACAGCCGCAGCCCGGCGTCGATCCTTTCCCTGTTTGACGAGCGGCCCGAGGGCGCCGCAGTGCCGCAGGGGCTGTCCAAATTCGATCGGGCGATGGTCGAAGGACTTTACCGGCCGCAAGAGAATAACCGCACCGCCCCTCAGCAATTCAGCCAGATCGCAACCGCCGTCAGGCGAGCGGGCGGCAACGAGGGGCAATAGCCGGGAGGCTCCGCGGACCGCAGCCCGTCGATTGGTCGAAAAGCAGGCGCTCCAAGTGTCGCGCTCATGTAATACAGCGAGTGCAAGGAGGGCGTTGTGCTTTGGGGGCTTTTCGTGCCGCCGAACTGGCCGGTTTCAATGAAACCTCACCAATTATGATGCCGCTGACCGACCGCCGGGCCAGATTGATGGCCTGAGGAGGAGAGATTTCCCATGACCCGAATCATCGCACTGACCGCAATCCTGCTGGCCGCCGCCGCTGCGCCGGCTTCCGCCCAGATCGACGTTCGTGGCTCGACCGCAGCCGATTCGCAATCCCAGGAGTCGGTCGTCGTCCAGGGCCAGCGGCGCGAGATCGCGCAGGCCCTGCGCAAGCTGATCGCGCCCGCCGACAGCGAACAGCTGGCGCGCTTCGAGGATGAGATCTGCCCGATGGTCATCGGCATGCCGCGGGACTGGACGGCGACGCTAACCAAAATGATTCGAGACAATGTCGTTGCCGTTGGCGGCAAGGCGGGCAAGCCGGGCTGCACGGTCAATGCACCGGTCATTTTCATCGACCAGCCGCTGGAGCTCATCAAGGCACTTGCCAAGGAGGAGCCCGGCTTCTTCAACATGACGCCGCGTCAACTCGGCCAATTCACAGCGGCGCAGCGGCCGGTGGCGAGCTGGCACGTCACCGACACTTTTGCCCGCGACGGCCAGGAAATGGGACAGGCGGGCATGATTGGCGGATTCCCCGCCAGCGCCAAGATTAACCGCGATATTTCAGTGAGCAGGCTTTATTCGAATGTCCGCGAGGACATGCTGGTCGGCTTCGTCGTCATCGACCGGCAGCAAACTCCGGGCAAGAGCCTGCGCCAGCTAGCCGACCTTGCCACGATGCATTTGCTGCTCGACATCAACCAGGAGGCCGGGGAACGCGACCCGGGATCGATCCTGTCGCTGTTCGAAGAGCGCGCCGAAGGCGTCGCCCGGCCGATGCGGCTGTCCAATTTCGACCGCGGCGCCCTTCGCGGCTTCTACACGCAGCGCGAGAACAACCGCAGCGCGCGGCAGCAGGCCGAGAACATTGCCCGGGAGATCGAGAAGGGCGCCGGCGAGGAACCGGCGACATCCAAGCCCTAGCGCCTGGTCGTGGCGCGCTGCTCGGCCGGGCTCAGCGTGCCGTCCTTGTTGGTGTCGGCGCGGTCGAACTGCGCCATGGCCGGCGCACGGTTCTCGGCCAGGCTGACCTTGCCGTCCTTGTTGGTGTCGAGCCGGCCCAGCACCGGCGCCGCATTGCCCTTGGGGATCGCCACGCTGGAGACCGGCGCGCTGAATTCCTGCAGGCTCACCGAACCGTCCTTGTTGGTGTCGAGCTTGCGGAAGATAGTTTCGCGCTGGCGCAGCAAAGCGGTCTTGCGCGCGGTGAGCACCTTGGTTTCAGCACCCTCGATTTCGACGCGGTCCATGAAGCCGTCCTTGTTGGCGTCGACCGCCACGAAGGAATCATCGACCTTCTGCATAAACGTCGTGCGAGACAGCGGCTGGGCGACCGGGGCGGGGGCGCTGGTGTTTTGGGCGGTGGCGGCGCCAGCAATTGTCGTCAGGAACGCGGTCAACAATAGGCGATGGGTCACTATCAATTCTCCGAAGGGCAGCCAGAGGGCGCCGACACCTAGCCGCACGCGCCATTTATTGAAAGTCAGCACAAATTCTGAGGCACGCCGCGTTGCGGCAGGATGAACGGCGACGCGCTTCCCTTTGCCTGGTTTAGCGGGCAAACCGCCGCCGATGACATCGCTTTCCTATCTCGACCGCCTGGAGGCCGAGAGCATCCATATCCTGCGCGAGACAGTCGCCGAGACCAAGCGGCCGGTGATGCTCTATTCGATCGGCAAGGACAGCGCCGTCATGCTGCACCTGGCAAAGAAAGCATTCGCGCCGTCGCCGTTGCCCTTTCCCTTGCTGCACGTCGACACCGGCTGGAAGTTCAGGGACATGTACGCGCTGCGCGACAAGGTCGCGGCCGAGCCCGGGATCCGTTTGATCGTCCACAAGAACCCGGACGCCGAGGCCAAGGGCATCAACCCCTTCGACCACGGCCCATTGCACACGGACTTGTGGAAGACCGAAGGCCTGCGCCAGGCGCTGGAAGCCGGAAAGTATGACGCGGCTTTCGGCGGCGCCCGGCGCGACGAGGAGAAGAGCCGCGCCAAGGAACGGGTCGTGTCGCTGCGGTCGAAGTCCCACCGGTGGGACCCGCGCGCGCAGCGGCCCGAATTGTGGTCACTCTACAATTTGAAGATGAAACCGGGCGAGAGCGTCCGCGTGTTCCCTCTGTCCAATTGGACCGAGCTCGATGTCTGGCGGTACATCGAGCGGGAGGTGATCGAGGTTGTTCCGCTCTACTTCTCGGCCGAGCGGCCGGTGGTTCAGCGCGATGGCTTGATGCTGCTGGTCGACGATGAACGCTTGCGACTGGCGGACGGTGAGCAGGTCGAAATGCGCCGCGTCCGCTTCCGCACCCTGGGCTGTTACCCGCTGACCGGTGCGGTCGAGAGCGAGGCCGCCGACATCGCCGCCGTGGTTGCCGAAATGGCCCGGGCGACCACTTCCGAGCGACAGGGGCGCGCCATCGACAGGGATGGCGGCGATCATGCCATGGAGCGCAAGAAGCAGGAGGGATACTTCTGATGATCGCGGGGGGTCAGGACCTGCTGCGCTTCATCACCTGCGGCAGCGTCGATGACGGCAAGTCGACCTTGATCGGCCGGCTGCTGCACGACAGCAAGGCGATCTTCGACGACCAGATGGCAAGCTTGGAGGCCGATAGCGCCCGGGTCGGCACGCAGGGCCAACGGATCGATTTCGCCCTGCTGGTCGACGGCCTCAGCGCCGAGCGCGAGCAGGGCATCACCATCGATGTCGCCTATCGCTATTTCGGCACGGACAAACGGCGGTTCATCGTCGCCGACACGCCCGGCCACGAGCAATATACGCGCAACATGGTGACCGGCGCCTCGACCGCCGAACTCGCCGTGCTCCTGGTCGACGCCCGCAAGGGCGTGCTGACTCAGACAAGGCGGCACAGCCTGCTTGCCAAGCTGGTCGGCATCCGCCGCTTCGTACTGGCAGTCACCAAGATGGACCTGGTCGATTACGACCAGGGCGCCTTTGCCGCCGCGGTCAGCGACTATCGATCGTTCGCCGAACCGGCTGGGATCGGCGACTGGCTAGCCATCCCCGTCTCAGGCCTCAACGGCGACAATGTCGTTGACCGCAGCAAGGCGATGGCCTGGTACACCGGGCCGAGCCTGCTCGAGCATCTTGAGAGCGTTCCGCTGGCAGGCGACGAGGAGGCCGGTCGGCCGTTCCGCATGCCCGTGCAGATGGTCGTTCGCCCGAACCAGGATTTCCGCGGCTTTGCCGGCCAGGTCGCCAGCGGCGCCGTTCGCCTCGGGGACGACGTACGGATCCTGCCGTCGGGGCGGACCAGCAAGGCGGCGCGAATCCTGCTTGGCGGCTCCGATATCGCTGAGGCGGTAGCCGGCCAGTCAGTCACCCTGACCCTCGTGGACGAAGTCGATTGCGCCCGCGGCGATGTCATCGCCGCCGCCGACGACCCGCCGCAAGCAGCCGACCAGTTCGAAGCGGACCTGGTGTGGATGGCGGAACAGGAGCTGGTGCCGGGGCGCGGCTATTGGCTGAAGCTTGGTGCCCGCACGGTGAATGCGACCGTCCACGCGCCCAAATATGCGCTGAACGTCAACACCCAGGAGCATCTTGCGGCCAAGACCCTGGGCTTGAACGACATCGGCGTCGTCGAGGTGACGACCGACGACCCGATCCCGTTCGAAACCTATGCGGAAAGCCGGGGGCTGGGCGGCTTCATTCTGATCGACAAGCTGAACAACGCCACCGTCGCCGCAGGCATGATCCATTTCGCTCTTCGCCGCGCGCAAAACATCCACTGGCAGCACATCGACGTCAGCCGCGAGCTGCATGCGACGCAGAAGGGGCAGAAGCCGGCGGTCGTCTGGCTGACCGGCCTTAGCGGCGCGGGCAAGTCGACCATCGCCAATCTGGTCGAAAAGAAGCTGCTGGCGCGCGGGCGGCACACCTTCCTCCTCGATGGGGACAACGTCCGCCATGGGCTCAACAAGGATCTGGGCTTTACCGAAGCCGACCGGATCGAGAACATCCGCCGGGTCGGCGAGGTGGCAAAGCTGATGAGCGACGCCGGCTTGATCGTCATCACCGCCTTCATCTCACCGTTCCGCGCCGAGCGCGAGATGGTCCGGTCGATGATGGCGGAGGACGAGTTCATCGAGGTCTATGTCGATGTCCCGCTGGATGTCGCCGAGGAACGCGACCCCAAGGGCCTTTATGCCAAGGCGAGGGCCGGCGAACTCGCCAATTTCACCGGCATAGACAGCCCTTACGAGCCGCCGGAGCGGCCCGACATCCACATCGATGCGGTGCAAATGTCGGCTGAGCAGGCCGCCGACGTTATCGTCGAAGCGCTGGTCAGGCGCGCGGAATGACCCCGCTGGGCGATGACTACCAGGTGTAGGCAACTCCGAGCGCGCCGAACCACTGGCTGGCGCTGCCGCGATCGTCGACGATTGGAGAATCGGCAAAGTCGCCAAGCAGGTGGGTGTAGCCGCCTGCCCCGAAGATCGAGAAGCCGCCGGTCAGATCGCCGGTGATCGACTGGTTGGCGACCAGACCCAGCCGCCAATGCTTGAGGCCGCCATCGGCGTCATAAGCGGGCAGGCCGGCGGCCAGTCCCTCGGCCGGGGTGATCGAATAATAATAGTCGGCATAGTTGCCGCCGGCCCATTCCATGCTGGCCGAGGCGCCTACGTACAAGGTGCGAGACAAGGGCGTACCGAAGTCGATGGTCGGGGTTACCAGGGTCGACTTATGGGCGCCGCTGACGTCGGTGAGCACGTCGACACGCAGTGACAGGCTGTCGTAAGGATTGGTCAGCCCGTGCCAGGTGACGCCGCCGAAGCCGCCGACCTCGATTGCTGTGTCGAGCTCGGGAAGGGCATCGACGAAATCGTCATCGACCTTCCCAGTACGGTTGAACCGGACGCCGACGATCGGGCCGAGATTGAAGTCCATGCCACCGTCGCCCCGGATAACGTCGAAATAGAGCCAGGTCGCCCGCGTGAAGAAGCTGAATCCGCTGACACGGCCGCGCACGAAGGCGGCAGGGATGAGCTCATAGTCATCCGAACCTTCATAGTCCGGAATCCAGCCGGCGCCGACGCCGGCCGTGAATGTGTCCGAGCGGTCGTTCGGATCGGGGTAATCGGTGTCCTGCGCGAGAGCGGGAGTCGCAGCGAAAAACGCAACCGTTACCAGCAGATGGCGGATCATTGGCTTGCCCCCTTTTCTCCGGACCTTAACCCAAATCGGCGAGGCCGCAAAATTGGTGTGACCCGGCCTGCAGAAATGACTCTGCTCGGCGATGCCCCCGGCATCACCTGCGCTCAGTCGCCCTCGCCTGGATCCGGCGTGAAATATTTGTCGTATTTTCCTTCTTCACCCTTGTGCTCGTCGGCGTCGGCCGGGCTTTCCTTCTTGCGCGTGATGTTCGGCCATTGGGTGGAGAAAGTCGCGTTCAGCTCCAGCCATTTCTCCTGGCCGGATTCGGTGTCGGGAAGGATGGCTTCGGCCGGGCATTCCGGCTCGCACACGCCGCAATCGATGCATTCATTGGGATTGATGACGAGCATGTTCTCGCCTTCGTAGAAGCAGTCCACCGGGCAGACCTCGACGCAGTCCATATATTTGCAGCGGATGCAGGCGTCGGTGACGACATAGGTCATTTGCTGGCAACTCCGTTATCGGGCCGTCGCTAGGTCGCGGCGGCGGCCCCGTCAATCTCCTCATAGGCGGTGCGCGCCTCGCTCGCCGGGCCGCGGCGGGTGGGCAAGTCGAGGACGCGGATCACCCGAACCCGGCCGTGCAGCGGCAGAGCGACGACGTTGCCGACCACAACTTGCTCGCTCGGCTTTTCGACGCGCTTGCCGTCGATCCGGGTGGTCCCTTCCGCGATCAGCGCCTGGGCCAAGGTGCGGCTTTTCACCAGCCGGATGCAGTGCAGATAGCGGTCGATCCGCATCAGCGGCGCAGTTTTGCCAACTCCGCGAAGGCATGCCCGGCCGGGGGCGGCGGTTGCTGGCTGCGCTGCGGGCGACGACCACGCCACTTCCAGGCGCCGTCGCGCGTCTCGAAGCCGACCTCCTTCATCAGCCTGCCGACGGTTTCCTCGTCGAGGCCGAGCGAGGTGACCAGGCCACGGTCGACAGGATCGCTTCCGCCGGCACCGCGCACCTGGTGGGCGTGCGCCGCGAGCCGCTCGGCAAGATCGATCCTCAGCCAGGTCGGCCCGAAGCGGCGGAAGGCCAGGCT
>JBKPSK010000105.1:0-5896 GCA_046734995.1 Pseudomonadota bacterium | reverse complement strand
CATATAAAGATTTCTTTATATCCTTATCCCGTGACCGCTAGCCTGCCCGTTGCCGACCTTTTCCAGTCGCTCGCCGACCCATCGCGCGTACGCATCCTGGCGCTGCTCCGGACGATGGAATTGTCGGTCGGGGAGCTGGCGCAGGTGCTGGCCCAGAGCCAGCCGCGCGTCTCGCGCCACGTAAAGATCCTCGGCGATGCCGGGCTGCTTGACCGTCACAAGGAAGGCAGCTGGGTGTTCCTGGCGCTGACTGGCGACCCGCGCACCCAAGCGGTGTTCGACCTTCTCGACCAGTGGCTCGATCCCGTCAGCCGCGACGTGCTGGCAGCCGACGCGGTGCGGCTGGCGGCGGTGCGCGCCGATCGGGCCGAAGCCGCCTCCCGCTATTTCTCGGCCCAGGCCGAGGTCTGGGATTCGATACGCTCGTTGCATGTCGCCGAAAGCGCCGTGGAGCAGGCCATCCAGCAGGCGCTTGGCGACCGGCCGGTCGGCCGCCTGCTCGACGTCGGCACCGGCACCGGCCGGATGATCGAACTGCTCGGCCCGGCGGCCGCTTTGGCGATAGGCATCGACAAGTCGAGCGAAATGCTGCGGCTGGCGCGGGTCAAGCTGGAAGCGGCGGGCATCCCATCGAGTCTCCGTCAGGCCGACATGTACGCCTTGCCGCTTGGCGACGGCAGCGCCGACAGCGTCGTCATTCACCAGGTGCTGCATTATGCGCATAACCCGTCCGCAGCGCTGGCGGAGGCGGCGCGCGTGCTGCGTCCCGGCGGGAGGCTTCTGGTGGTCGACTTCGCCGCCCATGAGCGCGAGGATTTGCGGACCAGGGACGCGCATCTGCGGCTCGGCTTCACCGATGAAGCCATGGCCGGCTGGTTCCGCGCCGCCAGCCTTGAGCCCGATCTGATCGAGCATCTGACCGGCGGCGAGCTGACCGTAACTTTGTGGCGCGGCGTCAAGACCGGCGCGCTCGAGCGGCAGGCCGCCTGATGGCCCGCGCTGCCCCTGTCCCGCCGCATCCCGACTGCGTGCCCCTCTTCGCCGAGGCCCGCGGCGATATTGCCGTCAGCTTCGAATTCTTCCCGCCCAAGACCGAGAAGATGGTCGACACGCTGTGGGAATCGATCAAGACGCTGGAGCCGCTTGGGCCGCGCTTCGTCTCGGTCACTTACGGCGCCGGCGGCTCGACCCGAGAGCGCACCCACCAGACGGTCGAGCGCATCCTCAAGGAGACATACCTCACCCCGGCAGCGCATCTGACCTGCGTCGGGGCGAGCCGCGCCGAAATCGACGCCATCGCCCGCGATTATTGGGACCTGGGCGTTCGCCATATCGTCGCCTTGCGCGGCGACCCGCCCGAAGTCGGCGCCAAGTTCGAAGCGCATCCGGAGGGCTATCGCGACGCCGCCGAGCTGGTCGCGGGCCTGAAGAAGGTCGCGCCGTTTGACATCAGCGTCGCCTGCTATCCTGAGGTCCATCCCGAGGCGGCGAGCGCGCAGGCCGATATTGAGCATCTGAAGCGCAAGATCGATGCCGGCGCCGACCGCGCCATTACCCAGTTCTTCTATTCCGCCGAGCGGTTCTTCGACTTCCGCGACCGGGTCGCGGCGGCTGGCCTCGATGTCGAGATCGTTCCCGGCATCCTGCCGGTCACCAATGTCGCCCAGGCGCGCAAGTTCGCGGGCCAGTGCGGGGCGAGCATCCCCGAATGGCTCGACCATATGTTCGAAGGCCTCGACGAGCGGCCGGCCGCACGTCAGCTGGTCGCGGCGACGGTGGCCGCCGAGCTGTGCGGTCAGCTCTATTCGGGCGGGGTCCGCCACTTCCACTTTTATACGTTGAACCGCGCCGAGCTGGCTTATGCCATCTGCCATTTGCTCGGTGTGCGAGCGAGGGCTGTATCATGACCCAGGCTGAGTTATTCCGCGCCGAGGCCGCCAAGCGCATTCTGGTCAAAGACGGGGCCTATGGCACCCTGATCCAGGCCGAGCGGCTGAAGAGCGAGGATTATTGTGCCGGGCTCGACCTGATGAAGGACCAGCGCGGCAACAACGACCTCGTCAATTTGACGCAGCCGAAGCTGATCGAGGCGATCTGCGAGCGCTTCGCGGCGGCCGGAGCCGATGTGCTTGCGACCAATACTTTCAACGCCAACGCCATCAGCCAGGCCGACTACGGCGCCGAAGTGCACGTCACGGACATGAACCGGGCGGCGGCGCGAATCGTCCGCTCGGTCGCTGATCGGTGGAGCGCGAAAGACGGCAAGCCACGGTGGGTCGTGGGCGCCCTCGGGCCGACCAACAAGACTCTGTCGCTGTCGCCAAACGTCAATGACCCGGCCTATCGCGAAGTCGATTTCGACACGATGAAGGCGGTCTATCGCGAGCAGATCGACGCTCTGGTCGAAGGCGGCGCCGATTTCGTGCTGATCGAGACCATCTTCGACACGCTGAATGCCAAGGCGGGCATCATGGCGGGACTGGAGGCGGAGCGCGCGCTCGGCCGCGAGCTGCCGCTGATGATTTCCATGACCCTGACCGACTTGTCCGGCCGCAACCTTAGCGGCCACACGGTCGAGGGGTTCTGGGCGAGCGTCCGCCATGCCCGGCCGCTGACCATTGGGCTCAACTGCTCGTTTGGCGCGGCGCAGCTGCGTCCGCACCTCGCGGCGCTGGCAGCTCAGGCCGACGCGTTGGTCATGGCCTATCCCAATGCCGGACTGCCGAACGAGCTCGGCGAATATGACGAGGCGGCGGAGGAAACCGCTGCCCAGGTCCGCGAATGGCTCGACGACGGCTTGGTCAACGTGGTCGGCGGTTGCTGCGGCACAACGCCCGAGCATATCGCCGCCATCGCCGCGGCGGTGCGGGGCAGGACACCCCGCGCCATTCCCAAATCCAACGGTCACACCGTGCTCGCCGGACTTGAGCCTATGGTGCTCGCAGCGTGAACGATTTTGCCGGCGCCGGCGCGCGCTTCGTCAATATCGGCGAACGAACCAACGTCACCGGCTCCGCCCGCTTCAAGAAATTGGTTCTGGCCGGCGACTATGACGCCGCCGTCGATGTGGCCCGCCAGCAGGTCGAGGCCGGCGCGCAGATAGTCGACGTCAATATGGACGAGGGCCTGCTCGACGGCGAGCAGGCGATGACGACCTTCTTGAAGCGCATTGCCGCCGAACCCGACATCGCTCGGGTGCCGGTGATGATTGATAGCTCCAAGTGGAGCGTCATCGAGGCCGGCCTCAAATGCGTGTCGGGCAAGCCGATCGTCAATTCGATCAGCCTCAAGGAAGGCGAGGGGCCCTTTCTCGACCAAGCCCGCGCCGTGCGCGCCTACGGTGCCGCCATGGTCGTTATGGCCTTCGACGAGACCGGCCAGGCCGACAGCGCCGCCCGCAAGGTGGAGATTTGTCAGCGCGCCTACAAACTGCTGACCGACGACGGCTTTCCGCCTGAGGACATCATCTTCGATCCCAATATCTTTGCAGTGGCGACCGGCATCGACGAGCACCGCCGCTACGCGCTCGACTTTATTGAGGCGGCGCGGGCGATCCGCGAATTCTGCCCTGGTGTCCATATTTCCGGCGGCCTTTCGAACCTCAGCTTCTCGTTCCGCGGTAACGAGCCGGTCCGCCGCGCAATGCACAGCATCTTCCTCTATCATGCCATTCCGGCGGGCATGGACATGGGCATCGTCAACGCCGGCCAGCTCGACGTCTATGACGCGATCGACCCGGAACTGCGCGAAGCCTGTGAGGACGTCATCCTGGACCGCCGCGACGACGCTACGGAACGGCTGGTAACGCTCGCTGAACGCTTCAAAGACATCGATCCCGTCCGCGAGAAGCAAGAAGCGGAATGGCGCGGATGGCCGGTCGCGCAGCGCCTCGCCCATGCCCTGGTCAAGGGCATCGACGCGCACATCGTCGAGGATACCGAAGAAGCACGGCAGCAGGCGAGGCGACCGATCGAAGTCATCGAAGGCCCGCTGATGGACGGCATGAACGTCGTCGGCGACCTGTTCGGGTCCGGCAAGATGTTCCTGCCGCAGGTGGTGAAGTCGGCGCGAGTAATGAAGCGGGCCGTGGCGCATCTGCTGCCCTTTATCGAGGCGCAGAAGGATGAGGCCGCCAAAGGCAAGGGCCGGATCGTCATGGCCACCGTCAAGGGCGACGTCCACGACATCGGCAAGAACATCGTCGGAGTCGTCCTGCAGTGCAATGGCTATGAAGTCGTCGACCTCGGCGTCATGACGCCGTGGACCGAAATCCTCCAGGCGGCGAACGACAACAAGGCCGACATCATCGGCCTGTCCGGCCTGATCACACCCTCGCTCGACGAGATGGTCACCGTCGCTGGCGAGATGGAGAGGGCGGGGATGCGCCTGCCGCTGCTGATCGGCGGGGCGACTACCAGCCGCGCCCATACGGCGCTGAGGATCGCGCCGGCCTATTCCGGGCCCGTGATCCACGTGCTCGATGCCAGCCGCGCCGTCGGCGTCGCATCGGCCCTGGTCAGCGACGGACCGCAGCGCGCCGAACTGATCGCGCAGACCGCGACCGACTACCAGGCGCTCCGCGATGCCCGCGCCGGACGCTCCGACAAGGACCTCGCGAACCTTGAGGAGGCGCGGGCCAACGCTTTTCCCTACGATCCCGAAGGCAAGGCGCCGCCGCCGCAACGGCCGGGCATCCAGGAGTTCGGCGAGTGGCCCTTGCGCGATCTCAAGTCGAACATCGACTGGACCCCCTTCTTTCGCGCCTGGGAGCTGGCCGGCAATTATCCGGCGATCCTCGACGATCCGGTGGTCGGGGAAAGCGCCCGCAACCTGTTCGACGACGCGCAGGACATGCTCGACCGGATCATCGCCGAGCATTGGCTGCAGCCCAAGGGCACCGTCGGTCTATGGCGCTGCCGCCGTGAGGGCGACGACGTGCTGGTGCTCGCCGGCAATGAGGAACTCCGCGTTCCTTTCCTCCGCCAGCAGGTGAAGAAGCGCGAGGGGCGGGCAAACATGTGCCTCGCTGACTTCATCGATCCGGCGGGCGAAGACTGGATCGGCGGTTTCGCGGTCGGCATCCATGGAATTGAGCCGCATCTCGAGCGATTCCGCGCCGAAAACGACGATTATTCCGACATCCTGCTCAAGGCGCTGGCCGATCGCCTTGCCGAGGCTTTCGCCGAGCGGCTTCACCAGCATGTCCGCGAATCCTCTTGGGGCTATGCCGGCACCGAGCATTTCTCCAACGTCCAGCTGATCCGCGAATCCTACAAGGGCATCCGCCCCGCCCCCGGCTATCCAGCCTGCCCGGACCATAGTTTGAAACCACTGCTGTTTACGCTGCTCGGCGGCGAACCGGCGGGCGTTACACTGACCGACAATTTCGCCATGCTGCCGGCTTCGGCGGTCTCCGGCTTCTATTTCGGCCACCGCGACAGCCAGTATTTCGGCGTCGCCAAGATCGGTCAGGATCAGCTCAACGAATATGCTGCGCGGCGCGGCATCGACGTCGAAGTCGCCACGCGCTGGCTTCGTCCAAACCTCGACTGAGCCGTCGCAGTTCAGCCTTCGGCTTGATTCTCCTCCAGCAACAAGGCGAGCTTCTTGAGCAGCCGGGCCAGCTCCTCGCGCTGATTTGGACTGAGCCCGGCGACGATCGCCGTCTCGACCTCCATATCTTCCCGAAAGGCGCGTTCGATGAGGCGGCTGCCCTCCGGCGTCAGCTCGACCAGCAGGCTGCGCTTGTCCTCGTCTGAGGGACGCCTGCGGATCAGCTTGCGCTGTTCCAGGCGGCGGAGCCGGTCGGTCAGCCCGCCCGACGAAACCATCAGCGCGCGGAACAGCTCGGTTGGCCGCATGGCATGGGGCGCGCCGGCGCGGCGCAGGGCGGCCA
>JBKPSK010000104.1:0-10654 GCA_046734995.1 Pseudomonadota bacterium | reverse complement strand
GAGGAGAACAATGAGGACTTCGACAGTCGCGCTAGCGATCGCGCTTTGCAGTTTTACAATTTCGGCGGCTGCGGAGCCGTACACGGGCCGCCAGGAGCAGCCCACGATCCGCGGGCAGTCGGGCACCGCAGCGAGCAAAAGCCAAGAGGAGGCCTTGCCGCAAGGCATTCCGGGACAGGGTGCAACCACGACCGGCCGCAAAATCGACACCTCCAAGATGTCGAAGCAGTTCATGAAGGCAATCGTCGAGTTGCAGAATGCAGTCAATGCCAAGGACGCGGCCAGCAGTCCTGGCAAGCTGGCCGCAGCGCAGGCAATCGCCAAGACTCCGGAAGAGAAATTCCTCGTTGCTTCCAATCAGACCAAGGCGGCGCTTGATGCCAATGACAACGCCGCCATCCGCGCCGGGATTGATGCCATGCGCGCGTCCGGTGCCGCTGAGACACCCGACCTGGTCTCCCGGTACAATAATCTGGGCAAGCGTTATTACGACGCCAAGCAAATAGATCAGGCTGCGGATGCATTCGAGCAGTCGCTGTCGGTCGACGCGAATAATGCCGATGCCTTGAAGCTTTTGGCCAGCTTGCGCGATGCCCAGGGCCGCAAGGCTGACGCGGTGGCCCTCATGGCCAAAAGCCTGGCTGCCGCGAAGACGGCGGGCGTTAAACCGAAGGAGAACGACTACAAGTTTGCGGCGCGTATTGCCTACGACAGCAAGTCGCCAGCCGCGGCGCAAATCACGACCGCCTGGCTTGCGGATTACCCGACGACGACAAACTGGCGCGATGCCTTGCGGATCTACCGTGACGTAAACGCGCTCGAGGGCGACTCGAAGATTGACGTCATGCGTCTGGCCCGTGCGGCTAACGCCATGGTCGGCGAAGGCGATTATTTCAGCTACGTCAGCGAGCTCGTCACCAGGGGCTATTTGAATGAGGCCAAGGCCGTGCTCGATGAGGGCGCCGCCAAGAAGGCGATCGACGTCAACAAATCTGCGTTCAAGCAGTTTGCTGCAAAGCTGGCGAAGGCGCCATCACGCGCCACGGTCGATTCAGTTGCGAAAGCCGCGCTGGGCGGCAGTTCCGGCAAGGCGGCGATGGAGGCCGGTGACACGCTCTACGGGCTGAGCGCGTTTGCCGAAGCGGCGCCTTTATTCAAGGCAGCGGCGACCAAGGGCGGGGTCGACACCAATCTCGCCAACCTGCGTCTGGGCATGGCCCTGGCGCGCGCCGGCGATAAGGCGGGGGCCACGGCAGCACTAAACGCAGTTGGCGGAGCGCAGGCCGGGATCGCCAAATACTGGCTGATCTGGGTGAACGGCCAAGCCTGAGCCGACCACGAAATTCGAGACGAGCGAGGGCGCCGGAGCAATTCCGGCGTCCTTTTTCGCGCCCCTTTCCTTTGTGCCAAAGCGGGATAGTTAACGTCCACTCGCTATCGCGAGGGACGGCCGTCGATACAGGCTCGTCGCCAAATCCTTTTTATGGCGGGAGTGGGTGCTTAGTGCGTTTCGACGATCGTCTGGCCACGGTGCTCGCTCAGCCCGTCGGATCGCCGCGCGATCGCGCGATCCGGTGGCGGCAGTTGGTCGACCTCGTCGCGCGCTCGGGCGGCGAGGGCGATCCAGCGCTGCTTGCCAAGGCCATCGCCGTCATCCGAATGGATTCCGGACAAGTCGGCGAGGAAGTCCGCGCTGCCACTGCGCGGTCGATTTCCGGGTTGCCGGTGCCGCTACAGCTGCTCGCCGTCTTCGCCGCTGACCGCGTCGCCGTCGCCGCTCCGCTGCTCGCCGCCGCTGCGCCTCTCGACGAATCCAGCATAGCCAGCTTGCGGGCAGCGGCTTCCGATGAGGTGAGGTCATTTCTCGACTCGCTTTCTCCACCGTCGGCGGTCGCGCCAGAGCCACCTCAACCGAAACCGCAGGTCGCGCCAAAGGCCGAACCGCCGAAACCGGCCGCGAAGTCGGAACCGGTGCCGTCGATCAGCGAGGTCGTCGCCAGGATCGAGCGGCTTCGGTCAAGCCGAGAACGGACCGCCGGCGCGGCACCGCCAGCGCCGCCGGCGCCAGCATCGCCGGCGCTGTTTCGCTGGGAATGCAACCCGAGCGGCGAAATTGACTGGGTCGAAGGCGCTCCCCGAGGACCCCTGGTCGGGCGGTCGATCGCCGCCGCCGAAGCGGATGAGGGCGTTGACGATTGCGTCGAGCGCGCGTTCGGGATCCGCGCTCCGTTCCGCGATTGCGTGCTCGACCTCGGCGACGAAGGATCGCTGGCCGGCCATTGGGTTATCAGCGGCGTTCCCGCATTCTCACCAAGCGACGGCCGCTTCATCGGCTATCGAGGCGTCGCCCGCCGAGGAGGGCCCGAAGACCATTTGGTTGCGAGCGAGGCAGAGGCGGCGATCAGCATCTCGCCGGATCATGATTCGCTCCGCGAGATGATCCACGAGATCAAGACACCGTTAAATGCCATTATCGGCTTCGCCGAAATCATTGACGGTCAGTATTTCGGGCCGGCGCACAGTCGTTACCGTGAGCGCGCGGCCGAGATCGTTGCAAACGCCCGCTCGCTGCTCGAAGCCGCCGAGGACCTGGACTTCGCTGCCAGGCTGCAATCGGCTCGCGCACGGCCCGGCGAAGGCACCGACATGAAGACATTCTTCCCGTCCTTTGCCGACGCTTTGCTCGCGCGCGCGGCCCGGCTTGGTGTTCTCCTGGATATCGATGCGCCGGGAGCCGTCGGCCGCTGTTCGCTCGATCCGGAATTGATGGATCGGCTTTTGCGCCGCTTCACCGATGCCGTGCTCAGGGCTTCCGCGAGCGGCGAGAACCTGGTGTTCCACATTGAGCGGGTCGAAGGGCATGCAGCCATCAGCATCACGCGCCCCAAGGCGACGATGCTGGCCGCCAAGGAGGATTTGCTCGACCCGGAATTCACGCTCGGCGACGCCGACAGGGCCTTGCTCGGCCTTGGATTCTCGCTGCGCCTGGTCAACGGGCTGGTTGGAATTGCCGGCGGTTCGCTGGAAATTGCCAGCGATCATTTCACGCTGAACCTGCCGCTGTCGGAGTAAGCTACCGATCGTCGTCAGGCGCCACGATCCCGCTTTGGCGGTCAACGCCGGTGGGCCCGGAAGGATTCGAACCTCCAACCTGGCCGTTATGAGCGGCTGGCTCTACCATTGAGCTACAGGCCCCGCCGGCGAATGGTCGGGGAGACAGGATTCGAACCTGCGACCCTCTGCTCCCAAAGCAGATGCGCTACCAGGCTGCGCCACTCCCCGACGCGCGTCCGATTAGGGCGTCCGGGGGACGCCGTCAAAGCCGAACGCGCCTCCTAACAGCGACCGGTCGGACCAGCAAAATCAATTCGAGTTGGTGGTCTTGTCCTTGTCGGTCTTGTTGAGATCGACGTCGACATCGACATTCTTGACCGCTTCGCCGGCGTTTTCCGCGCTATTGGCGATGGCTTCGCCGGCTTCCTTGGCACCATTGGCGATATCGGCGGCGGCGTTTTCGGCAACGTCCTCGTTATACTGGACCGTCACCTGGTCGTTCTTGTCATCCTTGGTCACTTGGCAGGCGGCAAGCGCGAGCAGAGGCAATGCGAGCATTATGCGCATGCTTTTTCTCCTTCGCTTCGCTTAACGCCGCTTGGCCTTGGACGGTTTCGCTTCCGGTTCGATGCCGCCGGAGAGGACCGCGAGCATCGCCGTCCAAGCGGCCACATTCTGACGGAATTGGGCAAGGTCAATCTTGTCCAGCGTGTCGTCGGGCGTGTGGTGGATATCGAAATAGTTCGTGCCGTCCTGACTGAGTGCGACGCCCGGAGTTCCGGCCGCGATCAGCGGGTCGATGTCCGAACCGTCAGCTTTCTCGGTCGAGCCCGGAACAATTCCAAGCGGCGCGAGGGCGACCTGCAGCGCCTTGGCCTCGGCCTCGCGCTCCTTGCCGAGCTTGCTGTCCACCTTCCACACGCGGTCGGAGCCGAAATCGCTTTCGGCGACCGAGTAATGCGTTTCGGAACCATGCGCCTTCTGATAAGCGAGGCCGCCGAAAATCCCGGGCTCCTCTGCCCCGAACCAGACAATCCGAATGGTGCGCAGCGGTCGTCCCGCGTCCATGATTCGCTTGGCTGCAGCGGTAGCGATCGCAATTCCGGCGCCGTCGTCGATCGCACCGGTCCCCTGATCCCAGCTGTCGAGATGGCCGCCGACCAGAAGGATCGGCGACCTGGGATCGCGTCCGGGGAGTTCTGCGATCACATTGGCCGAATGACCGGGCCGCGTCTGCGATACCAAGGTCAAATGCATGGTGACCGGCTGGCCGCGTTTGAGGATGCGCTGGAGCTGCTCCGCATCGGGAAGGGTTAGGGCGCCCGCCGGGATCGGCGTCGCGCCTTCGCCGAACGTCTGGACGCCGGTGTGCGGATTGCGATGGTGGTCCGTGCCGATCGAGCGGATGACGATCGCGATTGCGCCTTTCTTGCTGGCGATGGTCGGTCCCTGGCGGCGCGGGCCGCCGAAATAGCCATAGCCGGACCCGTCCATGGTGCGCGGCATGGCGTGGCTGACGAAAACAATCTTTCCGCGGATGGCCGAAGCGGGCGCCGCGACGAGCTGTTCGAGCGTATCGAAACCGATGACCTCGGCGGTGATCCCCTGGGGCGGCGTTGTCCCGCTATTGCCGAGAGCGGCGATCACCATCCGCTGCGGAAAGGGCGATACGATCTCCGCCGTTTCTGCGCCGCGAATCCAGACCGGCATGTCGAATGGCTCGACGCGGACGTTGGAAAAGCCGAGTGAGTTGAGTTTGGCGAGGGCCCAGTCGCGGGCGCGTTGCTCGGCCGCCGTCCCGGCGAGGCGCGGGCCAACCTCTGTGGTCAGGCCCTCGACGATATCCCACGCATAATCGTCTTCGAGCGCGGCATCGCGCAACGATTCAACCTTGGGATCGACCGGCGGCGCGGCCGCCTGGGCGATGACGGGAGCGGGGGCGGCCGCGAGGAGGAGAGCGGTGAGAAATGGACGGGTCATGGGCTCTCGCTATGCCAAGGTGAAATTGGATGTCACCCCGTCATGTGATAAAATTACGCACGCAAGGCATTAAAGAAGCCGCATCTGCGCGCCTTCAGGAGGTACGAACAAATCGCGGCGTAGCGGGAACTTGGACTGCGCCAGGCCGTAGCGTTTGACGGCCTTCTCGAAGCGGATGCGCAGCAGCTCCGCCCAAGGTCCCTGGCCCCGCATGCGGCTGAAAAAATTGGGGTCGTTGTCACGGCCGCCCCGGAGCGAGCGGATGGTTGCCATGACCTTGGCGGCGCGATCGGGGAAATGCTCGTCGAGCCAGGCGCGGAACAAGGGTGCGACCTCGTGCGGCAAGCGCACCGGAAGATAGAATCCGCCGCAAGCCTTCGCCTTCGCCGCCGCCTCGACGATATGCTCGAGCTCATGGTCCGTGATCTGCGGCACAACGGGGGCAATCGCGACATGGCATGGAACGCCGGCCTCGTTCAGCACGCGGATTGCCTCGATGCGCTTGCGGCCAGAGGGCGCGCGCGGTTCCATCGTTCGTGAGATCGCCGGGTCGAGCGAGGTCACTGAAATGGCGACCGAAGCAATTCCGAGCTTGGCCGCGGGCACAAGCAAATCGAGATCGCGCAACACGCGGTTGGACTTGGTAGTGATGGTGAAGGGATGTCTGGTCTCGAGCAACACCTCGATCACCGAGCGGGTGACTCGCCAGCGCTCCTCGATCGGCTGGTACGGATCAGTGTTGGTGCCCATCGCGATCGGCGCGCACTCGTAGCCTGGGCGGGACAAGGCGCCGTGCAGCAGCTTGGCTGCGTCCGGCTTCACGAACAAGCGGCTTTCGAAATCAACGCCCGGTGACAAATCGTGATAAGCGTGGGTAGGGCGCGCGAAGCAATAGATGCAGCCATGCTCGCAGCCGCGATAGGCGTTGATCGACCGATCGAAGCCGATGTCGGGGGAATTGTTCCGGGTCAGGATTGTCTTGGGCTTTTCGATCGTCACTGTCGTCCGGCGATTGGAGATGCCGTCCAAGACCTCGACCTGGTCGAGCCACTCGCCTTCGACCAGCCGCTCCTTCAGATTGAATCGCAAAGGCGTTGCGTTGCGTGTCGCCCCTCGCCCTTTGATTGATTCGATCGGCATCGGCACATAATGCGCCTGTCATTAGAACAAAGCAAGAACATGGATAGGCTTGGCCGGCTTCAGCGTTGGGCAGGGATGAGTATGCGTTCGTTGAAGCCCTCCAGCCCGAAGCTTGTCATTTTGCTGTTCGCCTCGCTGGCACTGGCGGCATGCGGAACCGACGACCCCGCCCGGCGCGAAGCGCATGAGCTTCACCTTAAGCCGCGCCAGATCGAAGTTACGGCCTTGCAGGCACAGGCGACGGACGACCGCATGCGCCATTTCTACCAGGCGCGAGGCTGGCGGCCGGTCTGGGACGCGGCCACTGCAGCCCAGCTGCTGGAGGCTTTGGACGATTCCGAGCGTCACGCCCTCAGCAAATCCATGTTCCTCAAGATTTCGGCGGCCTCCGCCCCCGCGGAAAAGGAAGCGGCGCTGACAAGGGCGGCACTCGATTATGCCTCGGCGCTCGCCCGCGGGGTAGTGGATCCCAAACGGTTGTTTCCGGTTTACGCCGTGCCGCGGCCCAATCCAGACCTGGCCGGCGGGCTTGCGACCGCTATCGCCAACCAGAATATCGCCGACTGGTTCGGCTCGCTGCCGCCGCAGACCGCCGAATATAAGGCGCTGTCCGATGCCTACGTCCATTTTCTGAAATTGGCGGCCCGGGACGGTGCGACCGGCATCCGCAGTGGCAAGCCGATCAAGCCCGGAACGCGCGACGATCGAATCCCGCAATTGGCCGAAGCCCTGCGCGGCAATGGCTATCTGGCGGGTGGCGCGGGCCAGGATCCGACACTCTATACGCCGGTGATGGCCGTGGCCGTGGCGCGGTTGCAGGAAGACTACGGCATAGAAGCCGACGGCATCGTCGGCCCGGACACCCTCCAAGTGCTCAATACCGGTGCCCAGGACAAGGCGCGCCAGCTGGCGGTCAATCTCGAGCGGCGCCGATGGCTGGAGCGCAACCCGCCGGCAATCCGAATCGACGTCAATACGGCCGCGACGGAACTCGATTATTGGCGCGGCGGCCAATTGCGCGACCATCGCCGCGTGGTCGTCGGCCAGCCTGACTGGGAGACGCCGGAGCTGCAGTCGACGATTTTCCAGCTGGTCGCCAACCCATCCTGGAACGTGCCTGAGTCAATTGAGAAAGAGGAAATCGCTCCCAAGGGTGCAGCTTACATGTGGGAGAACAACATGGTCAGGCAGGGCGGACGGGTGGTGCAGCTACCCGGACCGGACAATTCGCTCGGCCTGGTCAAGCTGGACATGCGCGACAAGCAGGCGATCTATCTGCACGACACGCCGGCCAAGGCCTTGTTCGCCGAAAATGAGCGCCACCGCAGCCACGGCTGCGTGCGGGTCGAGGATGCAGTCGGGTTCGCGCGCATGCTCGCCAGCGACGGTGGAATCCTCCTCGATTTCGATGACGCCTTCATCAGCGGCGAGGAAAGCTTTGTGACGATCAGCCGCGAAGTGCCGGTGCGGCTAATGTATCACACCGTGTTCGTCGACGAAGGCGGCCAGCTGCATTTCCACGCCGATCCCTATGGTTGGGACGATCGCGTTGCCGCCGCATTGGGAATGGCGCTGCGCGGAGGCCACCGCTTCCGGTCACGCATCCGCGACATTGGGCCCTAGCTCAGCCAGCGATGCCCGGCCGTCCGGGCAATGGACCCGCCGCGCAGCGCCGTTCTTTTAGAACAGGACGATCAACAGCAAGATGAGCAGGATCAGTCCGCCGATACCAATATACATCACAGCCTCCTCATCCCCGTTCCGGCGTTCGAACCCACAGAGGAGATCAGCTGTTCCCTCCGTTTCGGAAGCGTAAGCCTTTGATTATCGGCGCTTCCCCGGGAATTCGGGCCATTGATGCTGGGCGAGCGCCTTGAGGCTGGGCTGCGGCGATCCTTCGAGCTGCTGGTAGACCCACATGTTTCTGAGGACCGAGGGCACATAGTACCGCGTTTCCCAATAGGGCAGGCTCTCGATCCACAGCAGTGGGTCGCCCTTGGCGTTGATGTAGTTCCAGCGCGCGACAGGCAGCGGCCCGGCGTTGTAGGCGGCGACGATCTTGACCAGCTGGCCCTGGGTGGCCGGATTGCTGCGCATCAATTCAATGAAGCTCTGCCCATATTCGAGGTTGGTCGGCGGGTAGGCAAGGTCGCCGACCGCCGTGCCGCGGGCCCTGGCCAAATCGCCGGCCGTGCCGGGCCGCACCTGCATCAGCCCGACCGCGCCCGCCGGGCTGACTGCGCCCGAGCGGAAGTCGCTTTCCTGCCGGGCATGGGCGAGGGCGAGTGCGGGATCGATTCGCCAGCCGCTTGTCGGTTGCCAGCGCGGCATCGGGAAGCGGGCGGACGCCGGGACGCGAACGCCTGGCCGGCCGTTGTGCGCCAGCCAATATTGCATGCTGGCGAAGTCGAGCCGTTGTGCCAGCGCGAGGAGGGCAAGATGGTCGGAGGCCGGGCCGATCGCCGCCTGATGCCGAAGCATTTCGTCGGCGAGGCGGTACTCGCCGATGTCGATAAGCCGCAGCGCCCTGCGGACATTGGGCAGGTTCTCGATATGCGAGGGCGCGGTGAGGGACGCCCTTGGCAATGCCTTGTCCGTGCCGAGCGTCTCGCGGGCCAGCAGGCCATAGAAGCTGTCTGGTGATCGCGCGGCCGCCTTGAGCAAAGGCTCGACCGCCTGCGGATGCCGGCAGGCCATTTCCGCGCGGGCCGCCCAGTAGGCGCCGGCCGCCGCCAGCTCCGATTCCGACCGGCCGTTGGCGACGGAGCGGAAATGCCGCGCGGCCGCCACGCAATCGTTCATCCGCCAGGAGGCAAGGCCGGCGATCCAATTGGCTTGAGACGCCCATTCGCCAACGGCGCCGGGGAGACCGCTTTCGGCGACTCGCCGCGCATCGGCATCGAGGCCCGTGACATAATAGATCCAGGCGACCCGGTGAGCCGCCTCAGCCCGCGCTTCAAAGGAAAGCAACGGTGCGCTTTGAAGGTAGATAGCTTCGGCATCGGGCGCATTATTATATTCAACCAACGGTTGCAGCGCTGTCCGCAGGGCATCGGCGGCAGGCTCGCCGACCACAGCACGCGAGCGATGCCGCCTCGGCGAGCTGCCAAGCGGTACCATTCGCGCCTCATAAGGAATCGAAGGCAAATCCATCGTGTTTGCGCCGCGCGCCACGGCAAGCCGGACCAGCTGGTCGGCTTTGGGCAGCTCGGGAGCCTCGGCAAGCAAGGCAAAAATGGCTTGCAGCTCGGCCCGCGGCGAGTTGCGGGCGGTGTAGAGTTCGGCCTTGGCGACCGGTTTCAGCACGTCGTCGGAAAGCGCGTTAATCCCCGCCTGCGCGCTCGCCCAGTCGCCGGCCCGGATGGCCGTGAAAACCCCGCGCCAGTCCTTGGGCACGACGACCGGCCTGGCCACGGGTTGAGTTGCGGGCGGCGGCGCCTGGACCGCTTCAGGCTCGGCTGGCACCTGGTCGTCAGCTTCGGTCTCCGGAACGGGAAGCGGTGCCAGCGGGTCGTCCTGGGCGACGACGGGGGAGGCGGCGACGAGCAGCAACGCGGCGAAAGTCCGGGAAATCAAGTCTCATCCTCCATCAGCAAGAGCAGGTCCGCCCAGGCCTTTGACTTGTCGCTGGGCCGTTGCAGCAGCCAGCGCGGATGGAACGTCGCGACCGTCCGAACGCCTTCGACTTTATACGCATGCCTGCGCGCACTGGGCAGCGGCTGGCCGAGCAGGGCGCGGCTTGGTCCATCACCGAACAGGAGCAGCCGTTTGGGCTTGGCGAGGGCGATATGCTTGCGCGCGATCTCGGCACAGGCGGCTCGATCCTCTTCGCTCATCCGCGCACCCGGCGCGTGGAAACAGGATAACGATGCGCTATAGGCATGACCGGACTGGATGCCGATCGATGCCAGCATCTTTTCTGCCAGCTTCCACGCCTCGCCGCCGATCGGCTGTCCGCTCGCGAAATCTTCCAGTGCAGGCGCGTCGCTCAGCAGCATTATCTCTGCATCTTCGGGCCCATGCGGCAGGATTCGCTTCGCGGTCGCCGACGCGAGCGGAAGCTGGACGCTGCTCGCAAGCCAATCGCGAAGCTCGGCCAGGGTTTCGTGGCTCGGCTCAGCGACATTGGTCACGGCGCCCGTTTCCGGGGTGGCGATTGCCTTGGCAGTGGGCTTCAGCCAGTTGCGCGGCTCCTCGGCCACCGCGATATCGACTCCGGCCTCGGCCCACCATTCCAGCAGGCCCGACAGCTCGCGGCTGGTCAATTCCCTCTCCCCGTCCATCCACGCATCTTCGTCGAGAGTTGACGGCATGGTCAAGGAATTGGCAGGGCGTGACGGTTGAAGCGCTCCCATGGCGCGACGGAAGGGCCGGCAGATGAGCGATCGCGAATCGATGGACTATGATGTCGTGGTCGTGGGCGCCGGACCGGCCGGGCTCGCCTCCGCCATTCGCCTGAAGCAGCTGGCGAGCGAAAGGG
>JBKPSK010000103.1:0-8010 GCA_046734995.1 Pseudomonadota bacterium | reverse complement strand
GGCCATGGAACCGACCGTTTCGATCATCCTGGCGCTTGTCGTCGGCGTCGCTTTGGGCGCGCTGATCGGGTGGCTTTACGCCGGTCGCGCCTCAGCGGCTGCAACGGAGCGCGGGGCGCGCGCGGGCGAGTTGCAGAAGCTACTCGACGCTGTCACATCTGAGCGGGACTCGGCTCTCCAGGAGAAAGCGGCGCTCCAGGCGGACATCCGCAACTTCGACACCCGCATGGCCGACCTGCAAAAATCACGTGAGGAGCTGATCAACCAATTCCGTGAGATTGGCGATAAACTGCTGGAAAAAGCCCATAAGGACTTCCTGACCAAGGCCGACGACCGCTTCGCCAAAGTCGACAAGGACCACACCACTAAGCTCCAGGCCCTGCTCCAGCCGGTCGAGGCGACGCTCAAGCGCTATGAGGAGGGCCTGCAACGGGTCGAGAAGGAACGGGTCGACCATTATGCCGGCCTCCGCGAAGCGGTCGAGCTGGTCCGGGCAGGGCAGGGCCAGGTCCGCGACGAGACCCGCAACCTCGTCAACGCGCTTCGCTCCAGCCCCAAGGCACGCGGGCGATGGGGCGAACAAAGTCTTCGCAATGTTTTGGAACAAGCCGGGCTAAGCCCTTACGCTGACCTCCGTTCCGAAGTTTCCGTCGACCGCGAGGAGGGCAAGCTACGCCCGGACGTCGTCGTCCGCCTGCCCGGTGGCCGGCAGCTGATCATCGATGCGAAATGCTCTCTGAACGCCTATCTCGATGCCTGCGACGAGGTCGACGATGACAAGCGCGAGGCCTGCTTCCGTGCCCATGTCGCCTCGATCCGCAACCACGCTCAGCAATTGGGTTCCAAGGCCTATTGGGCACAGTTCGGCGATGCCGCTGATTACGTCGTCATGTACATTCCCGGCGAGCATTTCCTGACCGCTGCGCTCGAGCGCGACGATGGCCTGTGGGACTGGGCCTTCGAGCGGCGGGTGCTGCTGGCGACGCCGACCAACCTCGTTGCCATCGCCCGCACGGTCGCCAGCGTCTGGCAGCAGGAGAAGCTGGCCGAAGCTGCCGGCGAAATCGCCGCCCTCGGCAAGGAGTTGCATTCGCGCCTCGCCACCATGGCGCAGCATATGGAGCGGGTCGGCAAGAACCTGTCGACGGCCAATGCCGCTTACAACCAGATGGTCGGCAGCTTTGAAAGTCAGGTGCTGACCCAGGCCCGGCGCTTCGAGAGCTTGGGCGCGGGCAGCGCCAAGGACATGCCAATGCCGCCGATGGTCGAGGCCTCCCCAAGGCCGCTGACCAAGCTCGCCGCTTTGCCGGGCAATGACGAGGTCAGCGAAGCCGCCGAATAGGCGCGAAAATTCTGGAAATGTAGGATTTCCTCTGCGAGCCTGCGGCCGGCTCTTTCAGTGTGTCAATCTCAAGCCAGTTCCGCTTATCGTCCCATAAAGTCACACCGAATGGCGCTTCTCCACGAGACTTTTGCGAACTTAAGCGACATTAGCGCCGCAAGAGCTCGATCGAACCGGCGCTGCTGGTCAGCGTCAAATGGGTAGGCCCCTGCGCGCTTACCTGCATCACCTCGTGGAGCACGGCCATGCCTTCAGTCTCGAAGGCCATGTCGCCGCATGCCATCCTGGTGGCCATGATCGCCCCGGCATCCAGGCTCGATCCGGACTGCGTATAGCCGGCGCCGATGCTGTTGCAGCCGAACTTGGCGCTTAGCTTGCCGGCGTCGAACTCCATCCAATATTCGTAATTGCGCGGCACGGGGCGGCCGTTGATGGCCAGCACCAGCCAGCGCGTGCGGTCGAGCGGCGGCCCTTCCATTCCGGGCGGGACCGGCGGGATCGAACCTCCCGGCGGGGCAGGCGCAAGCGGAGCGCCCGCCGCCGCGCCGCCGCAGCCGCGATAGAGCTTGCCGTCGGCATAGACCTGCGCCGTATCGGGATAGGTGCGGTTGTTCATGGCATCGTGGCATTGCCCATGGACAATGTTCACCTCCAAGCGCTGCGTCCGGTAGATTTCGCCGGCAACGCCGGTGATGACCGCGGGCGTCGGCTGGGTGATCGTAAGGCCGGTTCCCCGGTCTATGAAGACCATGTCATGGCCGATGGTCAGGTCCCAGAAAGGCTCGGTCCCGGACGCGCGATATTCGCCGGAAACCGGCGCAGGATAAGCTGGCGGATAGCCTGGCTGCGGATAGCCCTGAGGCGGGTAAGGCTCTGGCGGATAGCCTTGGGGCGGATAAGGTTCCGGCCCCGGATAAGGCGCCGGCGGATAGCCGCTCGTGCCATAGGGGTCATTGTACATGGTGCCGCAGGCGCCAAGCGCGAGAGTCAGCGAAAGCAAAGCGGCGAACACAGTCCTCATACTCGGAAAAACCTCTCTGCGTTGGTTACGGTTCCGGTTCAGATGGCTCGCTTCAACTCGATCGTCCCGGCCTCGCTGACCAGCCGCAACTTGTCGCCGCCGACCTTCTCGATCCGGATGTTGGAGCGGAGCAACACGCCCGCCTCGCGCTCGAAGGTCGCGGCCGGTTCCGGGCAGCCCATCAAGGTCTGCTGCAGGTTGCCGACCGTGAGATGGTTGCCGTTGAGCCTGTACTCGCCGCTCATGCCGTTGCAGCCGAACTTGGCGTCCACCGCCTTGTCGCTGAAGCGGACATAATAGTCGCCGGCGCCGGTCACCGGCTTGCCGTTGACCGCGAGCACCGACCAGCTCTTGCCGGCCAGCGCGTTGGCCGAGATTGTCCCGCCGCCGCAGCCGCTGACCGTCCGGCCATCGGCGGTGACCCGCACCGTCTGGCGGTAGGTCAAATCGCTCATGCCGTCGCTGCAGGGGCCGGGCGAGATGGTGACCTGCAACTTGCCGCTGCGGTAGGTGCCTTGCGCGGCGCGGAAGTCGGGCGGGGTCGGTTCGACGATGCTCACCTGGCCATAGTCGCCGGCATAATCCATGCGCGCCGGCCGCACGGTCAGCGACCAGCCCGGCTCGGTCCCCAGCGCCTTGTAGAGGACGGGCCCGGCATCTTCGGCCTCGGGCAGGGCCGAGGGACCGGCGATTACCTCGCTCGCCTCGTTATTGGCGGCATCGAGCATGGCCGGGCCCTGCTCGGCCGCGGCCTCCTCGTCGGACAGGCGGTCGGAAGGCTGTCCGCAGGCGGCGGTCAGAGCCAAGGCTGCAAGGATGGTTCGCTTCATTGGCTGCGTCCTGCCTGATTCCAGCTTGCTCGCAGATGAAAGGCCATGACCGCCGCGGCCACAGCGGCGTTGAGGCTGTCGGCGCGCCCCGCCATCGGGATCTTGACCAACAGGTCGCAGGCCTCCTCATAGTCCGCTGGCAGGCCCTGGCTTTCGTTGCCGATCAACAGGAAACAGGGCTGGTAGTAATCGGCATCGAGATAGTCGGTGTCGGTCTTGAGGCTGGTGCCGACCAGCTGGCCTGGTCCGGAGCGCAGCCAGGGCATGAATTCGTCCCAGCGGGCGTTCGCCACGTTCTGCGTGAAGATCGCGCCCATCGACGCGCGCACCGCCTCGACCGAGAAAGGGTCGGCGCTATCGTCGATCAGGATGAGGCCGCCGGCCGCCACCGCGTCGCCGGTCCTGAGGATGGTGCCGATATTGCCCGGGTCGCGCAGCGCCTGGGCGACAATCCACAAGGGTGCCAAAGTCCGGTCAATTTCGGCGAGCGCCGTGGACGGCTGGCGATAGGCGCCGAGCAGCATCTGTGGATTATCCTTGCCGCTCATCTTGGCGAGAAGGTCGGGGGGCACTTCGATCGCCTCCGCCCCGGCGGCCTCGGATGCGGCGATGATCTCCGCCGCCAGCGGGTGGGCGGCGCCCTGGGCCGAGAAAGCGATGATTTCCGGCAACTGGCCGCTGTCGCGGGCCTCGGCGAGGATTCGCAATCCTTCGGCCAGGAACAGCCCTTCCTCCCGCCGGGTCTTCTTGTCGCGAAGCGAGCGCAGCCGCTTTACGGTCGTATTGGAAAAAGCCGTGACCTGGCGCGGCATTTCACTCCTCGCCAAACCGCTCTTCGATGAGCTTGGCAAGCTGCTCCATCGCGCTTCCGGCCTCCATTCCGGAGACGTGCAGAATCACGTCGTCGCCCATGGCGGCGCCAAGCATCATCAGGCCCATGATTGACGTCCCACAAACCTTGTGGCCGTCCTTTTCGACTTCGATATTGGCATCGAGCTGGCTGGCGAGGTGGACGAACTTGGCGCTGGCGCGGGCATGCAGGCCGCGCTTGTTGCCGATCCGGACAGTCCGGGTCAGCGCGTTCAAGCGGCTGCTTCCCCGAGAATTTCGGAGGCGACCGAAATATATTTGCGTCCCGCCTCGCGGGCGGCGGCGACCGCGGCGCGCACGCTCATCACTTTGCGGGCGCCTTCCAGGCGAATCAGCATCGGCAGGTTCACCCCGGCGATGACTTCGATGTCCTCGCTCTTCATCAGGCTGATGGCCAGGTTCGACGGCGTTCCGCCGAATAAATCGGTGAGGATGATGACGCCCTTGCCGCGGTCGACGCGCTGGATCGCGGCGGCGATGTCCACGCGGCGGGCTTCCATGTCGTCCTCGGCGTCGATGCAAATGCCTTCGACCGCTTCCTGCGGGCCGACCACATGCTCCATTGCCGTGATGAACTCGGCCGCGAGCCGGCCGTGGGTCACCAACACTAATCCGATCATTCACTCACCTGAACTGCTTACGCGCCCTCATCAGGACGAAGATCTTCGACACTATCGCTCGGTGTCGAGGCGAGGTCGCGGTGACGGATATTCGCCGGAATACCGGCCTCGCGCAACCGTTCTGCCATCTCCACCGCTGCCGCAACCGACCGATGACGCCCCCCAGTGCAACCAAACGCCACGGTCAGATAAGTTTTGCCGGCGGCCCAATAGCGGGGAATCAGGTCGCGGAGAAGAGTCTCGATGCTGCCCATCGTCTGGCCCCAGGCAGGGTCCCTGGCGCAATGGTCGCGGACTGGCTGCTCCATTCCCGTCAGCGGGCGCAACTCGTCGACCCAGTGGGGGTTGGCGATGAAGCGCATGTCGAACACCAGGTCGGCGGTCCTCGACACGCCGCGCGCATAGCCGAAGGAGGCGATGGTGATGATCGGCTGGTCGCGATCCTCGCCGTAGCGGCGGCGCAATTCCTCGCGAAGGTCGGCGGGCGTCAGGTCGGTGGTGTCGAGCACGCTGTCCGCGGCTTGGCGGAGGAGTGCTGTTAGACCGCGCTCGCGGGCAATGCCATCCTCGGCCGGGCGGTCCGTCGCCAGCGGATGGCGACGGCGGGTCTCGTCGTAGCGGCGGATGAGTTCCGCGCCCGAACAGTCGAGATAGAGGATTTCCGGTCGCACCCCCTCGATCGAGCGAATGATCGCGGGCAACTTTTCGGCATCGAAGCCGCGGCTGCGGGCGTCCATGCCGACAGCGATCGGCGCCTTGTGACCCGCATCCTCCTCGCCGCGGACGAAATCCTTGAGTAGCGCGACCGGCAGATTGTCGACGCAGTCCCAGCCCATGTCCTCCAGCGAATCGAGCACGGTCGACTTGCCGGCCCCTGACATGCCGGTAACCAGCAGCAGACGAGGAGGCGGCCCGTTTCGTCCGGCCGCCTCTGCCATCAGAAATTCAGGCCGAGCCGGTCTAGTGCCAGCGCGACCTTCGATGGCGCCGAAGCGGTCATGGCATCTACGCTGATCAGCGGCAGCTTGACGTCGAGCACCAGCCGTTCGCGGCTGTCGTCCGGCAATCGCTGGATGTCGCTGGTCAGCTCGACGAACAAGGCGACGGGGACGTCACTGATGGATTCCATTTCGACAATGCCGACGCCGCGGATCTCCAGCTTGCCGTGGATGGTCGGCGGGGAAGAGGCCAAGATGCGGCCGCTCGCCTTGCGCACGATCGTCTGGTCGTCGCTGACCAGGATAAATCCGCGGTCGAGCAGGCGCAGCGCAAGGTCGGATTTGCCCGATCCCGACGGACCGGAAATCAGCACCGCGCGGCCGTCGAGCGCTACCGTGCTGGCGTGCAGCGTCTCGGACGATAGCCGCATCATGTCAGGTCCGCCGCCGGCAAGGTAATGGTGAAACGGGCGCCCGAAGGCGCGTCGTCGCGGTCGGCCACGTCAATCTCCCCGTCATGGCCTTCGACGATTGCACGCGCGATCGCAAGGCCAAGTCCTGAATGGCGACCGAAATTCTCGGTCTTCGGCCTTACTGAATGGAACCGGTTAAAAATCGCTTCCCGAAGATCGGATGGGACGCCCGGCCCCTCATCGTCGATCCGGATGAGGATAGCATCGCCGACGTGGATTGCAGCGATCTCGACAAGGCCGCCGGGCGGCGAAAAGCTGATGGCATTATCGATGATATTGTCGATGGCGCGTGCCAGTCGCCCCGGTTCGCCCATCACAAGCGTGCTTTCGCGGCGCGGCCGGGCGAAGGCGATTCGGACGTTGCCGGTCTCGCGTCGGGTTTCCCAGCTTTGAACCAGGCTCTCGATCAGCGGTCCCAGGTCCACCGGCTCAAAGCGCGCCCGGGCAAGCTCCGCGTCGGTGCGCGCCGCTTCGCTAACGTCATTGATAAGACGATCGAGACGGACCACGTCCTGTCGGACCACGTCGAGCAACTTCTTGCGCAGCTTCGGATCTTCGATCCTCTCGAGGCTGTCGACGGCGCTTCGCAGCGACGCCAACGGATTCTTGAGCTCGTGGGTGACGTCGGCCGCAAACGCTTCGATATTGTCGATCCGATGCCGCAGGGATTGGCTCATGTCCGATACCGCCCGGGCAAGCATGCCAATCTCGTCACGCCGCGATGGCAGGCGCGGCACCTTGACCTCTCGGGCCCGGCCGAGGCGGACGCGATGGGCCGCAAGCGCAATCCGCCGCAGCGGCCGAACAATGGTACGGGCAAGAAAGAAGGACAGGAGAGCCGCCAGCAGGACGGCGATTCCCATGGCGATGGCAAGTGAGCCCCGTTCCTTGCGCACCGTCTTGGTGAAGTTGCGGTCATTGACCGTCAGCAGCAGTTGGCTGCCGTCCGCCAGCGGAGCACCGACCGAAAAGACCGGTGTCAGCTCGGGTGCATTGCGGACATCGTGCGCGAGATCGCCGCTCTCCTTCGCCTCGCGCAGTTCGGGCCAAGCCTGAGCTCTGTCGGGCGCGGGCTCGGCGAAATCCTCGATCTGGCGAGCTCCAACGAGTGTATTGAAGCCGCGGTCGAGGGCGCGGGCAACGCTCTTCTTCCAGGTTTGGGTGGTCGGATCGCGCAGCTCATAGGTTGGTCCGGTAGCGTCCCAGCTGTCGGCGAGCCGACTGCCATCGGCGCCGTACAGGCGTGCGCGCATATTGCTGTTGGCCGCCAGCCTGCCGAGAAGGGCAGAGCGCTTGGCCGGCGGAAGCGTCGAGAGGGTGGTCGTCATCAGGCCGGCTTCCCGCTCGAGCTGGCGGATGCGCTCCTCCTGGAGTTGGTTGCGGAAGGAGTCGAGGTAAAGGAGCGACACCGCGACGACGACCAGGATCAAGAGATTAAGCGCCAGTATGCGATGCGCGATCGTCCATTGCCCTTCCCCAGGCAGGACGCGCCGCATCCTATTCCTCGCCGAATCGGTAGCCGACGCCATAAAGGGTCTCGATTGCATCAAAGTCGGGGTCGACCGAGCGGAACTTGCGGCGCACGCGCTTGATATGGCTGTCGATCGTACGATCGTCGACATAGACGTCGTCCTGGTAGGCGATGTCCAAAAGCTGGTTGCGCGATTTGACGACGCCCGGCCGCTGGGCGAGCGCTTCCAGGATCAGGAACTCCGTGACGGTCAAAGTGACGTCACGGCCACCCCAGATCACCTTGTGGCGTGCGGGGTCCATTACCAATCGTCCGCGATCAAGCAGGATCGGTTCCGGTTCCGGCTCGCTCGAGCTGCTTAGGCCCTTCGCCAGTTCCTGTCGGCGCAGGATCGCGCGGATGCGGGCGATCAGCAGCCTCTGTGAGAAGGGCTTCGAGATATAGT